>NZ_BAAANS010000001.1:0-340087 GCF_039529925.1 Kitasatospora saccharophila
CCTTCGCCTACAACGTCGCCGCCCTGCCCCTGGCCGCCACCGGACTCCTCAACCCCATGATCGCCGGCGCCGCCATGGCCTTCTCCTCGGTCTTCGTGGTCGGCAACAGCCTGCGGCTGCGGAGCTTCAAGGCCCGCTGAGCCGCTGCCCGAACGGACCGGTCCGGCCCGGGGAACCTCCTCCCCCGGGCCGGACCGGTCAGTTTCCGAGAAGCCGCCGCAGCCGCTCCGTTCCTAGGATTGGGGACGTCAGCAGGGAGCGGGAACGGAAACGGGAGGACCGGTCATGGCGGAGAAGCACGAGGGTTTCACGGCGGACGAGCGCGCGGCGATGAAGGAGCGCGCCAAGGAGCTGAAGGCGGAGTCCAAGCGGGCGTCGGCGGCGGCGAAGGCGGCCGAGGCGGAGAAGGACCTGCTGGAGAAGATCGCCGAGATGCCGGAGGAGGACCGGGTGCTGGCCCAGCGCTTCCACGAGATCGTCACCGAGGTCGCGCCGCAGCTGGCCCCGAAGACCTGGTACGGCATGCCCGCGTACAACAACGCGGACGGCAAGCCGGTGTGCTTCTTCCAGAGCGCCGCCAAGTTCAAGTCCCGGTACGCGATGATCGGCTTCAGCGACAACGCCAAGCTGGACGACGGCGCGATGTGGCCCACCTACTTCGCGCTCGCCGGCCTGGGCGAGGCGGAGGCGGCCCGGGTCGCCGACCTGGTGAAGCGCGCGGCCTCCTGAGCCGCGACCGACCGGCCGACTGCCGGGCTTGAGTGGCGGTCAGCGCCCGGCGAGCAGCCCGTTGAGGGTGCCGTAGTCGAGCGAGTCGGCCAGCGCGCCGTACGTGCCGGGGCCGAGCAGTTCGGCGGCGGCCCGGTGCGCGGCGGTGTACGCGGCCTGGGCGAGCGCGGTGCCCAGGCTGATCCGGCGGACCCCGGCGGCGGCGAGTTCCGCGACGGTCGGGCCGCCCGGGACGGCCATCGCGTTGACCGGCAGCGGGGACGCGGCGGTCAGCTCCGCCAGCGCGGCGAGGTCGAGCAGGCCGGGGACGAACAGCGAATCGGCCCCGGCCGCCGCGTACGCCTCGGCGCGGCGCAGCACCTCCGCCGGGCGGCCGTCCGCCGGACCGATCCCGAACAGGTGAACATCGGTACGGGCGTTGACCAGCAGCCCGGGCAGGCCGGCCTCGGCCGCGGCCGTCCGGGCGGCGCGCAGCCGGGCGGACTGCTCGGCGACGGTGAACAGCGGCCCGCCGGGGGCGGCCGAGTCCTCCAGGTTGACGCCGACCGCGCCCGCCGCGACCACCGCCCGGACGGTCTCCGCCACGTCCGCCGGGTCCGGCCCGTAGCCGCCCTCGACGTCGGCGGTCACCGGGACGTCCACGGCGGCGGCGATCCGGCGCACCAGCTCGGCCATCGCCGCCCGGTCCAGGCCCTGCCCGTCGGCGCGCCCCGCCGACCAGGAGACGCCGCCGCTGGTGGTGGCGATCGCGGACGCCCCGGCCGCGGCGACCACCGCCGCGCTGCCCGCGTCCCAGGCGTTCGGGAGCAGCAGCGGCGCGTCGGCGGCGGCCAGCGCGCGCAGGGCGGCGGCGTGCTCGGCGGAACGGGCGGGGAGGGTGCGGTGCGACATGCGGGGCTCGCTTCCGGTGCGGTGCTCGGGAGGGACGCGTCCATCCTGGCGGACCCGATCGCGCCGGGCCGACCGATTAAGCTGGGGCCGAATCGACCGAGGGGGTGGTGGGGTGCGGACCGGTCTGCCGCTGTCGGTGGGCGACCTGGCGCTGACCAGGTTCGCGCTCTCGCCGATGTGGGAGGTGGTCGCCGCCTTCCGCGCGCTGGCCGCCGACCCGGTGCCCGCGCCGCACCGCCGCTGGGCCGCGCAGGTCCGGCCGCGGCTGGCCGCCGCCGGACTGGACCGGGGGTGGCTGGCCGAACTGGTCCCGCCGCACGGGCACCTGCCGGACTTCCTCAACCCCGTCCCCGGCGAGCCGGTCGCCGACCTGGCGACCGAACTGGCCACCGTCCGGGCCACCGGCCCCGAACTGCTCCGGCACGACCTGGACTGCCTGCGCGCCGACCGGAACGGGCGGGCCGGCGCCCGGCTGCGCGTGCTGGAACGCGCGCCGGAGCAGGCGCTGCGGCGGATCACCGCCGAGGTCGAGGCGTTCTGGCAGCTCGCCCTGGCCCCGTACTGGTCGCGGATCCGCGCGGTGCTGGAGGCGGACGTCCTGCGGCGGGCCCGGACGGCCGCCGAGCGGGGCAGCGCGGCGATGCTCGGCGAACTGCACGGGACGGTGCGCTGGGCGGACGGCACCCTGCACCTGTCCGAACGGCACTGCGCCGTCACCCGGATCGCGACCGGCGCCGGACTGCTGCTGGTGCCCTCGGTGTTCGCCTGGCCCCGGCTGCTGACCCGCACCGTCGCCCCCGACCCGCCGCAGCTCTGCTACCCCGCGCTGGCCGCCGCGACCGTCTGGGAGCACCGCCCCGGTCCGCGCGCCGAGGCGCTCGCACCGGTGCTCGGCCGCACCCGCACCCTGCTGCTGGCCGAGCTCGACGTCCCCGCCTCCACCACCGAACTCGCCGCCCGCTGCGGCCTGTCCGCCCCGGCGGTCTCCCAGCACCTCACCGCGCTGCGCACCGCCGGCCTGGTCTCCTCGCACCGGGCCGGGCGCTGCGTGCTGTACGCCCGGACGGCGGTCGCGGACGGCTGGCTGGGCTCCCTGCCCTGAGCGCTAACTCCCCTCGTACGCGCGGAGGGTGAGCAGGGCGGACAGGGTGACGCCCGGGCGGGCCTCGTTCTCGGTGGCGGCGGACCAGCGGGCCCAGTTGATCGGCCAGCCGCCGTCCGGGAGTCGGCGGGCGGCGAGGTGGTCGAGGCCGCGCTCGACCTCCGCGTCGGTGAACCAGGCGCGGGCCAGGCTGTCCGGGCGGGGCGCGTAGTCGTGCGGGAGGTGGAACTCGCCGGGCGCGTAGCCGGGGGCGAGGCGGACCTGCTCGGGGCGCTCCGGGTCGAGCAGAACCAACTGCTGGCCACGCACCAACTCGCCGATCCTGGCGGCCTGTTCGGCGGCCCAGCCGCGGTCGGGCACGGCGTCCAGGAAGCCGACGGCGGTGATCACCTCGTACGGGTGGGTCACCTCGATCGCCTCGATCGCGCGGCGGCAGAACGCCTCCGCGCCGGTCAGCCAGGGGTGCTGCAGCCCGGCCCGGAGCAGCGGGGCGGCGATCTGGCCGGTGGAGAGCAGTTCGGCCGGAGGGTCGTCGGCGATCGGCAGGAAGGGCGGGTGCGGGTAGCGGCGCAGGCTGGGCAGGACGGCCGGGACGCCGCCGTCCTCGGTGGTCAACGTGGCGGCCCAGTCGCAGAGTTCGGTGCCGCGCGGGCCGTTCAGGGCGCCGGCCTCGGCGAGGACCCGGGCGGCGGCGCCGGCCGCCAGCGGCTGGGCGGCGGGGCCCCGGACGTCCGGCTCCAGGCCGTAGGCCCAGCCGCCGTCCGGGGCGCGGTAGGCGTCCAGGGCGGCCAGGACGCCCGCCGGGTCGGGGGCGGGGCCGAAGAGGTGGGCGAAGCGCCGCTGTTCGAGGACCCGGCCCGCCGTCCACAGGTAGTCGGCTGCCCGCTCGATCGTGCTGTCGTCGATGCGTGCCATGGCCCGACCGTACGGGCCGGGAAGAACTTTCGCGAGGACCGATGAGTTGCGCCCGGGCGGTCCGTCTTCTCCTGTGACAGCATCGCGCAGCACCCGCAGGGCGCGTGGAACGGACGGAGTCGCCAGATGAGCACCGAGCAGAAGGTCATGGGACCGGCCAGCTACTTCCCCTCGATCGAGAAGAAGTACGGCCGCCCGATCGCCGAGTGGCAGCAGCTGATCACCGACTCGCCGCTCACCCGGCACATGGAGCTGGTGAGCTGGCTGAAGTCCGAGTACGGACTGGGGCACGGCCACGCCAACGCGCTGGTCGCGCACACCCTCGCCACCGCGGCCAAGTGACCACCGACCTGCACCGGGGAGCCCGCATGACCGAGTACGTGACCTCCGCCGACGGCACCCGCATCGCCTACCAGGTGGCGGGTGACGGCGGACCGGCCGTGGTGATCGTGGACGGCGCGATGTGCCACCGCGCGTTCGGCCCCTCCGGCGGGCTGGCCGACGAACTGGCCGGGGCGCACCGGGTGTTCAGCTACGACCGGCGCGGGCGCGGCGGGAGCGGCGCGGGCGGGCCGTACGCCGTGCAGCAGGAGGTGGAGGACCTGGCGGCGGTGGTCGCGGCGGCGGGCGGCCGGGCGACGCTGCTCGGCCTGTCCTCCGGCGCGGCGCTGGCGCTGCGGGCGGCGGGCGCGGGCATCGGGGTGGAGCGGGTGGTGGCGTACGAGCCGCCGTTCAGCACCGACGACGAGCAGCGGGCCCGGTTCGCGGAGTACCGGGCGGGCGTCGAACGGGACGTCCTGGCCGGTGAGCCGGGCGAGGCGGTGGCCCGGTTCATGGCCTTCGTCGGCTCCCCCGCGCCGGTGGTCGCGCAGCTGCGCGAGTCGCCGGCGTGGCCGGCCTTCCTGGCGGTGGCACCGACCCTGGTCAACGACGCCGAGGTGCTGGACGGCGCGGAGGGCGCGCCGGTGCCGACCGCCCTGCTGGCCGGACTGCCGGTGCCGGTGCTGGTGGCCGACGGCGAGCTGAGCCCGGCCCTGCTGCGCGACGCGGCCGCCGCGACGGCCGCCGCCGCGGGCGCGGAGCACCGCACCCTGGCGGGGCAGACCCACGAGGTCGCGCCGGACGTGCTGGGGCCGGTGGTGGCCGGGTTCGTCGCCCGGGGCTGAGCGGCCCGGGGCTGAGCGGCCCGGGGCTGAGCGGCGCGAGCATCCGGGCGGGCGTCAGGGTGCGTCGACCAGGCGGCGCAGCAGGCGGCTGAGTTCGTCTCCGTCGAGGGCGGGCGAGCCGTGGGCGGCGGGGGCGAAGAAGGCCCGGTCGACGGCCTCGACCGCCGGGATGGCGGCGCGGGCGAGGGCGACGCCGCGCGAGGTGATGCGCAGGCGGCGGGCTCGGGTGTCGTCCGGGTCGGTGGTGCGGTCGAGCAGGCCCTTGGCCTCCAGCTTCCGGACCACCTGGGAGGTGGTCCGGACGTCGGTGCCCGCCTGGGCGGAGAGCTCCTGCTGGTTGGGGGTCTCGCCCCGCTCGTTGAGCCACCAGGCGCAGGAGAGCAGCACGAACTGCGGGTGCGTCAGGTCGTGCGGGGCCAGGGCGGCGGCGACCTCGCGCTGCCAGCGCAGGGTGGTGTGCCACAGCCAGAAGCCGGGGCTGTTCGCCGGGCCCTCGACCAGTCCGTCCATGCCGCTCTCTCCTTCGTCCTGCTGCCGCGTGCGCTTCGTCGTTCCGGCCGGGCGGCCGTGGTCAGGCGGTCCGTTCGGCGCGGGCGAGCAGGGCGGCCATCGCCTCCGGGAAGTCCTCGGTGATCATCGGGCCGAGCTCGGGGCCGAGCCGCCCGGCGTCCGGGCCGGTGATCTCCAGGCGGTGGACCACCCGGGTGCCGCCGCCGGGGAGGGCGGTGAGGGTGTGCGAGAAGTCCAGCACGGCACCACCGAACTCGGTGCGGTCGGCGTAGGCGCGGCCGGGCTCGATCCGGGTGATGACGGAGACGATCGGGTCCTGCCCGACCGGGGTCATCGTGACCGTGCCGCCGACCTCGAACGGGCCGTCCAGGGCGACGGCCTCCATCGAGGTGTCCCAGTCCGTCCAGTTGTCCAGGTCGCCGAGCACGGCCCAGACGGCGTGCGGGGCGGCGGCGGTCTCGGCGGTGCACTCGTGCTGCCACATGGCGGTTCCCCCTCGTTCGGCGTGCTGCCGACTCGTCTCCCGACTTCATCTGTGCGGAGATTATCCCTGCAGGGATCATCTCCGCAAGGGAGCGGCGCGCACGGCGGGCAGCGGCCCGGAAAGGCACTGCACCGGTTTCCCCCGCCCTGCTACGGTCGGGACGAATCCGCCCCGCCCGAACCGTTGCGACCGAGGAGAACCGACTCCGATGCATGATGCCCGCGTCCTGATCGACCTGGGGGACGAAGCCGTCCGGCTCCTGGCACGTCGTGGCTACCAGCTCGACCTGTCCGCGCTGGAGGCGCTGCAGTCCCGCCGCAACAGCGGCATCCAGGCCGGTGACGAGCTGCGGGCCCGCTCGAAGCAGGTGGCCCAGGAGGTGCAGCGCACCGCCAAGCAGGGCGGGGACGTCGGCGAGCTGAAGGAGACCGCCCGGGCGCTCAAGGAGCAGGTCCAGCAGAACGAGGCGGAGCTGGAGCAGGTCCAGCAGGAGCTCACCGACCTGCTGCTGACCATCCCCAACCTGCCCGACGACGAGGCCCCCGACGGCTTCTCCGACGCGGACGCCCGCGAGCTGCGCCGGGTCGGCGAGCCGCCGCGCTTCGACTTCGCCCCCAAGGACCACGTCGACCTCGGCGAGGCCATGGGCATCCTGGACTTCGGCCGGGCCGCCAAGCTCTCCGGTTCGCGCTTCAGCGTGCTGCGCGGCGCCGGTGCCGCCCTGGAGCGGGCCATCTCGTCCCTGCTGCTGGACGTGCACACCCGCCGGCACGGGTACGTCGAGCACGCCGTGCCGTACCTGGTGAACCGGCGCACCATGACCGGCACCGGTCAGCTGCCGAAGTTCGAGGAGGACCTGTTCAAGACCGGCGTCGCCGACCGGGACCTGTTCCTGATCCCGACCGCCGAGGTCCCGCTGACCAACCTGTACGCGGACGAGATCGTCCCGCCGGCCGAGCTGCCGCTGGCGCTCACCGCGTACACCCCGTGCTTCCGCTCGGAGGCCGGCTCCTACGGGCGGGACACCCGCGGGCTGATCCGGATGCACCAGTTCTCGAAGGTCGAGATGGTGCGGATCTGCGCCGCCGAGCAGGCCCGCGAGCAGATGCAGCTGATGGTCTCGCACGCCGAAGCCTGCCTGCAGGAGCTCGAACTCGCCTACCGCGTCGTCGCGCTGGCGGCCGGCGACACCGGCTTCTCCGCGCGGCTGACGTACGACCTGGAGGTGTGGCTGCCCGGGCAGGAGACCTACCGGGAGATCTCCTCGGTGTCGGACTTCGGCACCTTCCAGGGCCGCCGGGCCGGCATCCGCACCCGGGACGAGAAGGGCAAGCCGACCCCGGCCGCCACCATCAACGGCTCGGGCCTGCCGCTGGCCCGCACCATCGCGGCGGTGCTGGAGCAGCACCAGCAGGCGGACGGCTCGGTGCTGCTGCCCAAGGCCCTGCACCCCTACCTGGGCTTCGCCCGGATCGGCGCGGACGGCACGCCCGCCGCGGAGTAGCGGAACGGACGACCGGGCCGGGAGCGCCGGCGGCGCTCCCGGCCCGTGACGTTCACTCCCCGGTGGGGATCCGGGCGGTCACCCGCCAGCCCGGCCCGTCCGGACCGGCCGTCAGTTCGCCGCCGAGCGCGGCGATCCGCTCGCGCAGCGCGTCGAGGCCGGTGCCGCCGCCCGGGCGCGGGTGCGGGTGGGCGGGGCCGCCGTCGGTGACGGTGGCGGTGAGGCCGGTGCCGGGGGCGTGGGCGAGCAGCACGGCGACCCGCCGGGCGGCGGGGGCGTGCCGGCGGACGTTGGTGAGCGCCTCCAGCACCGCCCGGTAGCCGGCGTCCTCGACGGCGGGCGGCAGCGCGGGCAGTCCGGCCAGGCCGTGCAGTTCCGGCGGGGTCGGGAAGTGGCCCAGCAGTTCCGGAAGTTCGGCCAGGGCGTGGTGGCGGGGCGCGGCGCCGCCGGGGTCCCGCAGGGCGTCCAGGGTGTGGTCCATCGAGGCCAGGGCGCGCTGCCCGGCGGCCTCCAGCCGGGCCAGCAGCCGGGCGTTCTCGGCCGGGTCGTAGCCGCCGCCGAACCGCGCGGCCTGCACCTCCAGCAGGATGCCGGTCAGCTCGTGGGCGACGTAGTCGTGCAGGTCCCGGGCGACGGCCAGCCGCTGTTCGCGGCGGGCGTCGTCGACCGCGCGGGCCCGGCGCTCGTCCTGCCGCCGCAGGTACAGGCCGGTGCCGACGGCGGCGGCGACCGGGGCGGCGGCGAGGAACACCCCGGCGACCGAGGCGTCCAGCGGGGCCGGCTGCCGGAGCGCGAACCGCAGCGGCAGCAGCAGGGCCGCGCCCGCCCCCAGCCCGCCGCCCCACCAGGCCCGGCGGCCCGGCAGGGCGCGGACCGCGCGGACGGTGAGCGCCAGCAGCGCCGCGTACTCGACCGGCATCCAGAGCAGGGTCAGCCCGTTCCGGCCGACGTACGCCAGGTCGACGGCGAGCGACAGCCCGGCGGCGCCGAACACCGCCCGCGGGCGGCCCAGGACGGCGAGGGCGAGCACGGCGGCGGCGGTCAGCGCCGGGATCCAGGCCGGCCACGGTCCGAACGGCGCGGGCGCGAGCAGCAGCGGCACGGCGACGGCGAGCAGCGCCCGGCGGGTGGTCACGGCAGGTCCGTCAGGTAGCCCAGTTCGAAGGCCCGCATCGCCACGCCGACCCGGTTGCGGACGCCCAGCTTGCGCTGCACGTGCGCGACGTGCGTCTTCACCGTGCCCGCCGAGATGAACAGCGCGGCCGCGATGTCGGCGTTGGTGCGGCCCCCGGCGACCTCCCGGACGATCTCGATCTCGCGCGGGGTGAGCGGCTCCGGCAGCGGCTCGGCGTCCGGGCGGCGGCCGGTGACGTGGCGCAGCAGCCGGACCGTCACGGACGGGCTGATCAGGCTGTCCCCCGCCACCGCGGCGCGCACCGCCTCGACCAGCAGGGCCGGTCCGGAGCGCTTGAGCAGGAAGCCGGACGCGCCGCCGCGCAGCGCCGGGTACACGTACTCGTCCAGGTCGAAGGTGGTCACCACGACCACCCTGACCTGCGGGTCGGCGCCCGGCCCGCACAGCTGCCGGACCACCTCCAGGCCGTCCATCCGGGGCATCCGGACGTCGACCAGGGCGACGTCGGGGCGCAGCGCCCGGGCGGCCTCGACGGTGGCGACGCCGTCGCCCGCCTCGCCGACCACTTCCAGGTCGGGCTGGGTCTCCAGGATCCGCCGCAGGCCCCGCCGCACCATCTCCTGGTCGTCGGCGATCAGCACCCGGATGGTCACCCGGCGGATTCTGCCACAGGGATGCGGCGCGCCGGGCGGGGTAGCTGACAGGGCGTTAACGTCGACGGATGGGAGAGGCGGCGACGGTGGAGCAGCCGGCGAGGACGGTGTGGCTGGCGCGGGCGGCGATCGGCTGCGGGGTGGCGGCGGTGCTGCTGCTGGCGGCGGGGGCCGGCCTGCGCGGGGCGCTGGTGGTGGCGGTCGGGGTGGCCGCGCTGGCGCTGATGGCGGTCGGCGGGTGGTGGGCGCTGTCGCGGCGCGGGCCGCTGCGCTGGCTGGGGGCGCTGCTGGCGGTGGCGGCCCCGGCGGGCGCGGTGGTGCTGTACGTCGGCGGCGGGACGTGGCCGTGGGTGCTGGGCGCGGTGGCGCTGTGGGCGGTCGGGCTGTGGCTGGGCCGGCTGGCGCTGCGCTCGGCGCAGCGGACCAGGCGGGTGCCGGAGCGGGAGGTCGATCCGCCGCGCAAGGCCGTCCTGATCATGAACCCGAAGTCCGGCGGCGGGAAGGTCGAGGAGTTCCGGCTGGCGGAGCGGGCCCGGGAGCTCGGCGCGGAGGTCGTGCTGCTGGACCCGGACGCCCACCAGGACGTGGTGGAACTGGCCGAGCGGGCCGTCGCGGACGGCGCGGACCTGCTGGGCGTGGCGGGCGGCGACGGCACCCAGGCGCTGGTCGCCCAGGTCGCGGCCCGGCACGGGCTGCCGTTCCTGGTGGTCTCGGCGGGCACCCGCAACCACTTCGCGCTCGACCTCGGCCTGGACCGCGACGACCCGGCCCGCTGCCTGGACGCGCTGACCGACGGCGTGGAACTGCGGGTCGACCTGGGCGAGGTCGCGGGCCGGGCCTTCGTCAACAACGTGTCGTTCGGCACCTACGCGGAGATCGTCCAGAACCCCGAGTACCGGGACGCCAAGACCGCCACCGTCCTGGCCATGCTGCCCGACCTGCTGGTCGGCTACGCGGGCGCGCGGTTGAGCGCCGAGGCGGGCGGCGAACGGCTGGAGCACCCGCAGGCCGTCCTGGTCAGCAACAACCCGTACGACGCGGGTGACCTGCTCGACCCCGGGCGGCGCTCCCGGATGGACCGCGGGTGCCTGGGCGTGCTGGGCGTGCGGGTGGACGGCGCGGCGCAGGCCGCGGACCTGGCGCTGCGTGGTACGAGTGCGGAGGCGGTGACGGTGCTGGTCGGCCGCGAGGTGCTGGTCACGGCGGACGTGGCGAGCATCCCGGTCGCGGTGGACGGCGAGGCCCTGGAGCTCGACGTGCCGGTGCGCTGCGTCATCCGGCCCGGCGCGCTGCGGGTGCGGGTCCCGCGCGACCGGCCGGGCACGGTGGCCCCGGCCCCGAACCTGAAATGGAGTCGCCTGGCGCACCTCGCGTCGGGCCGGACGGAGACGAACGGCGGTGCGCGGTGAGGACGTTGACGCGGTGGGTGCTGGCTGGACAGCGCGTGGTCGCGGACCTGTCGGCGGTGGACGAGGCGGTGTACGTCGCGGTGGCCGCGACCCCGACGCCGACCCTGGACCTGCGGCTGCGGCAGCTCTCCACCGCCGCGAACAACTCGAAGATCTCGATCGCGGTGGCCTGCGGGCTCGCCCTCGTCCCGGGACGCCCGCGGCGGGCCGCGCTGGTCGGGCTGGCCTCGGTGGCGACGGCCTCGGCGACGGCGAACCTGCTCGGCAAGTCGCTGGCCCGGCGCCAGCGGCCGGACCGGATCGCGGGCAAGGTGCCCGAGGCCCGGCACGTGCCGATGCCGGAGTCGGCGTCCTTCCCCTCCGGGCACACCGCGTCCGCCTTCGCCTTCGCCACCGGGGTCGCCTCCCGGCTGCCGTGGGCCGCGGCACCGCTGGGCCTGCTGGCCGCCTCGGTCGGCTACTCCCGGGTCCACACCGGCGTCCACTACCCGGGCGACGTGGTCGCGGGGGCGCTGCTGGGGACGGTCGCGGGGAGCGTGGTCGCGGGCATCGACGAGTGGTGGCCGGGGCCCTGAGCACGGGGCGAGAACGGCGGGAGGCGAAATCAGGGGCCCGGGGAACCGTCGGCAGACGAGCATGCACCACCAGGGGCCCGGGGAACGGCGGGGCCGTGCTGCTGGCGGCCGGAGCCCATCGAAGGTCCGTGCTGCTGCGTGTCTTGAACAGAACCAGAAGCAGATGCGCTGGGCGACAGTGAACCGTCAGCAGACTGGGCCTCGCCGTTCCCCGAGCCCCTGGTTTTGCCTCTCGCCGCTACCCGGTGAAGGGCGCGGCCAGGGCGGTCAGGGTCTCGCCGAGGGGGCGGTCGAGGCGGACGGCGGCCAGGTCGTCGGCGCGGGTGGTGCCGCGGGTGACGATGGCGACCGGCTTGCCGGTCTTCGCGGCGTGCCGGACGAAGCGCAGGCCGGACAGCACGGCGAGCGAGGAGCCGAGGACGAGCAGGGCCCGGCCCTCGTCCACCAGGCGGTAGCACCGCTCGACCCGGTCCTTGGGGACGTTCTCGCCGAAGAACACCACGTCGGGCTTGAGGACGCCGCCGCAGGCGGTGCAGGAGGCGACCACGAACGAGGCGACCAGGGAGTCCGGGAGTTCGACGTCGCCGTCCGGGTTGATCCGCGAACCGGCGTCCCGGAAGGACGGGTTGAGGGCGGCGAGGCGTTCGTCGAGGGCGCTGCGCGGGGTGACGGCGGCGCAGTCCAGGCAGACCACCCGGTCGAGGCCGCCGTGCAGTTCGACGGCGTCGGCGGTGCCGGCGGCCCGGTGCAAGCCGTCCACGTTCTGGGTGATCACGGCGCTGATCCGGCCCGCGTCGCGCAGCCGGGCCACC
Source organism: Kitasatospora saccharophila (assembly GCF_039529925.1). NCBI lineage: Bacteria > Bacillati > Actinomycetota > Actinomycetes > Kitasatosporales > Streptomycetaceae > Kitasatospora > Kitasatospora saccharophila. Next base: position 11,886 of record NZ_BAAANS010000001.1, read on the forward strand.
GCGAGGTGCCCGGCGTTCGGGCGGGCCCGGGAGATCACCGACCGGCCGGCGTGGCTGCGCGCCCAGTAGCGGCGGCGGGCCGCCTCGCCCGCGACGAACTCCTGGTACGTCATCGGGGCCCGGTTGCGGCGCACGCCGTCCGGCCCGCGGTAGTCCGGGATGCCGGACTCGGTGGACAGCCCGGCCCCGCTCAGCACCACCACTCCGCCGCCCGCCAGCAGCCGGCCCACCTCGGGGAGTCCGTCCTCGTGCACGCTCATGCCGTCCATTGTGGAACGCCCGGAACGCGAACGGGGCACCCGCACGGGAACCCGGCGGCCCAGGCAGTACCCCCACGCACCGCCCGGGCCGCCCCGGGTGCGGACGCTCCGGCCCCCACAGCCCGAACTTCCGCTGCCTCCTTTGTACTTCCATTCACCACCTGCGCAGAAGACGCCTACGGACCTTTCTTGGGAGCGCTTCCACGCGGCCACCGCGCGCCGGGCGGGCGCCACCGCCCCGCGACCGCCCCGGCCGCCCCGAGCACCCCTGCCGGACGCCCCCGAGAACGCCTCCTCCCGGGCAGCACGAATCACCAACTCACTTGATGAACAAGCGAGTTGACTGCTCGACCGGAAGCGGTTCGAATGGTTCCGGAACTTGTCAGACCGAGCCCTCAGCACCGCCCCGGGAGCGACACCATGCACGTCACGCTGTTCCGCCAGGTCCGCCCGCTCGGCGGCCCGGTCACCGACCTGGTCGCCGTCGACGGCGTCCTGGCGGCCGGACTCCCGCCGGGCGCCGAACCGTCCGCCGTCGTCGAGGGCGGCGGACGGATCGCGCTGCCGACGCTGGTGGACGCGCACGTCCACCCGGACAAGACCACCTGGGGCGAGCCCTGGTACAGCCGCCGTCCGGCGCACGACCTGCCGGAGTACGTGGCCGCCGACGTCGAGCTGTACGAGCACCAGCGCGCCCCGATCGGCGAGCGCGCCCACCGCCTGCTGGCGCACGCGGTGACCCGCGGCACCCGGGCGGTGCGCGCGCACGTGGACGTCGCCCCCGCGTACGGCCTGGCCGGGGTCACCGGCCTGCGCGAGGCCGCCGAGCGGCTGGCCGGGAAGCTGGACGTGCAGTCGGTGGCGTTCCCGCAGCACGGCGTGGTGCGCACCCCCGGCGCGGCCGAGCTGCTCACCGAGGCGGCCCGGACGGGCCTGGTGGACGCGGTCGGCGGCATCGACCCGGCCGGGTTCGACGGCGGCGGCCCGGACGGCCGCGAGCAGCTCGACCTGCTGTTCGGCCTGGCCGAGCGGTACGGCGTGCTGCTGGACGTGCACCTGCACGACCGCGGCCCGGCCGGGCTGGGCCCGCTGCGCGAACTGGCCGCCCGGACGGTCGCGGCCGGGCTGCAGGGCCGGGTGACGGCCAGCCACGCGTTCTGCCTGCCCGAGCTGCCCGCCGCCGCGCTCGGCGCCACCGCGGACGTGCTGGCGGCGGCCGGGATCGCGCTGACCACCGTCGCCCCGTCCGCGCACCAGGTGCTGCCGTTCCGCGAGCTGCGCGCCCGCGGCGTGCGGGTCGGCCTCGGCTCGGACGGCGTCCGGGACTCCTGGAGCCCGTACGGCAACGCCGACATGCTGCACCGGGCCCACCTGCTCGGCTGGACCACCGACGCCCGCACCGACGCCGAACTGACCGACTGCCTGGAGCTGGCCGCGCACGGCGGCGCCGAGCTGCTCGGCCTGCCGAGGGCCGACCTGGTGCCCGGCGCGCCCGCCGACTTCCAACTGGTGGACGGCGAGTGCGTGCCGCAGGTGGTGGTGGACCTGCCGCCGCGCGAGCTGGTGGTGAAGGCCGGCCGGGTGGTCGCCGAGCACGGGAGACTGCTGGACTGAGACGCGCCGCAGCGGCGGCGGCCGCCCTTCGCCGGGGCCGACCGCCGCCGTCCGCGCGCCCGCTCAGTCGCGTTCGACGTCGACCTCGGTCAGCCGGGCGAACCGCTCCGGGTCGGTGCGCCGGATCCGCCGGGCGACCTGCCAGCCGGCCGCCGCGACCACCGGCAGCGGCACCAGCAGCAGCCAGTTCACCAGGCCGGTGCGCCCGGTCAGCAGGTCGAAGTTGAACAGCGCGAGCACGGCCAGGACGGCCAGTCCGGCGGCGGCCAGCAGCGGCGCCCAGACCACCCGGAAGGCCGACATGCCGCGCCGGTCCTTGCGGAAGAACGCGAACACCGCGACCGCCGCCAGCGCCTGCATCACCATGATGCCGAGCACGCCGACGCTGTTGGACCAGAGCAGCACCACCAGGTACGGGTCGACCGCGAGCACCGCGCCCAGGCCGATCACCAGCGCGTTGAACGCCGACTGCGTCAGCACCGCCCGGCCGGGGGAGCCCGTCCGCGGCGACACCCGGCCGAGCCCGCGCGGCAGCAGGCCCTCCCGGCCCAGCGCGTACAGGTAGCGGGCGGCGGCGTTGTGGAAGGCCAGCGCGGAGGCGAACGCCGACACGATGATCAGCACGTGCATGGTGTCCGACAGCCACAGCCCGACGAACCGCTCGGCGGCCCGGAAGGTCAGGTCGGGGCCGCCGTCGGCGCGGGCCTGTGCGACCGCCTCGTCGGTGCCGTAGGCACCCATCACGATCCAGGTGCCCAGGGCGTAGAACACCGCCAGGAAGCCGATCGCGACGAAGGTGGCGCGCGGCACGCTGCGGGCCGGGTCGCGGGCCTCCTCGGCGTAGATCGCGGTCGCCTCGAAGCCGGTGAACGCGCCGATGACCAGGACGAACATGCCCGCCACCCCGGCCTGGGTGAGCAGCGAGGGGTCGAAGGAGACCGGGTCGAGCGCGGCCGTCCCCCGGTCCGCCAGCACCCCGCCCTCCATCAGCAGCAGCGACAGCACCTCCAGCACCAGCGCCACGCCGAGCACCTTCGCCGACAGCGTGACCTTCAGCCAGCCGAGCACGCCGACCACGACCACGCACAACCCGGACAACAGCCACCAGGGCACGTGCGCGCCGGTGCGCTGCTCGATGTGGTCGGCCGCGAAGTAGCCGAACGCGGCGGCCACGCCGGGAGTGATCAGGTTGTAGCTGACCACCGCCACGTAGGCGGTGACCACGCCGAGGGTCCGCCCCAGCCCGCGCGCCACGTACGCGTAGAACGCGCCGGCGTTGCGCACGTACCGGCTCATCGCGGTGAACCCGGCGGCGAACAGCACCAGCAGCGCGCCCGAGATCAGGTACGCGGCCGGGGCGGAGGCCCCGCCGACGCCGATCGCGAACGGGGCGATCCCGGCCAGCACGGTCAGCGGCGCGGCCGCGGCGACCACGAAGAACACCAGGTCGGTGGTGCCGATCAGGCCCTTGGCCAGCCGGCCCGGGGCGGCGGACGGGTCGGGCGGTCCGGCCGGGGCGGCGGCCCGGTCCGCGGAGGGGGTGAGGGTCACGGTGGGGGTCCTTCCGGGGGTGCTGCGGATGTGCGTGGGGGGGGGAACTTCGCTACTGCGCAAGGCCGTTGACGCGGTCCAGCACGGTGCGGCCGCGGTGCAGCACCAGCAGCCGCTCGGGGTGCGCGGCGACGGCTTCGGGCACCGAGCCCGCGGCGACGGCGACCAGGTTCGCGGGCCGCCCGACGGCGATCCCGTACTCCTCGACGCCGAGCGCCCGGGCGGCGTGCCCGGTGGCCAACTCGGCTGCCAGCAGCAGTTCCTGATCAGTCATCAGTTCGCCCTGCAGCCCGATGACCGTGGTCCGCTCCAGCATGTCGCCGGTGCCGTACGGCCACCACGCGTCGCGGATGTTGTCGGAGCCCGCGAACACCAGCACGCCCAGCTCGTGCAGCAGCTTCACCGGCGGCATCGTCCGGGCCGGGCCGTTGGTCATCACGGCCACTCCGGCCGACGCCAACGCCGATGCGGTGCGGGTGAGTTCGGTCCCGGCCAGCTGTCCGAGGCAGTACGCGTGGCTGACCGCGACCTTCCCGCCCAGGCCCAGCGCGGCGGTCCGCTCGGCGATCGCCCGCAGCTGCACCGCGCCGACCTCGCCGCCGTCGTGCAGGTGGATGTCGATGCCCGCGCCGTGCCGCTCGGCCAGGCCGAAGATGACGTCCAGCTGGCCGTCCACGTCGTTGTCGAAGCCGAACGGGTCCAGCCCGCCGATCAGTTCGGCGCCCTCGCGCAGCGCCGCGTCCAGCAGGTCGGCCACCCCGGGCTCGGCGACCACGCCGCTCTGCGGGAACGCCACCAGCTGCACGTCGATCAGTTCCCGGACCCGCTCGCGCGCCTCCAGCACCGCGTGCAGGTGGTCCAGCCCGGTGTCCGGGTCGACGTCCACGTGCGAGCGGACGAAGCCGGTGCCCAGCGCGGCCATCCGGCGGGCCAGCGCCTCCGCCCGGTCGGCCACCGGGGTGTGCGCGGCGACCTCGCGGCGCAGCGTCCGCTCGGAGGCGATCTGCTCGCGCAGCCCGCCGGTGGCGCGGTGCGGCTGCCAGGGCGCGCCGAGGAAGGTCTTGTCGAGGTGGGCGTGCCCGTCGACCAGCGCGGGCAGCAGCAGCGCCCCGTCCAGCACGGCCCGGCCGGGACCCGGCTCGGGACGCTCGCGGCCGGCCGGGGCGGGGGCGATCTGCGCGATCCGGCCGTCGGCGATCCGCAGGTCGGCCCGGGAGCCGTCCGGGAGGGTGGCGTCCAGCAGGAGGTGCGGGCCTGGCGGGAGGGCGGTCACGGGCGGGCTCCGGTGCTCGTGGGGGCGGGTGAGCCGCCAAGGTATCTGGTATACCGAATACCAGACAAGGGGACGGCCCGCACCGATCTGGAATGATCTGATCTACTGCCCGCGCCTCCGCCCGCTGCCGCCTGGAGCCACCCGATGACCGACACCCTCGGCGACGCCCACCAGTCGCTGGCGGACCTCGTCTACGTCCAGCTGCGCGAGCGGATCATCGAGGGCGAGTACCCCGCCGGGCAGCGCCTGGTCGAGCGCGAACTCGCCGACGGCATGGGCGTCTCCCGGATCCCGGTCCGGGAGGCCATGCAGCGCCTCGAACGCGAGGGCTTCCTCACCGTCCAGGCCCGCCGCGGCGCCGTCGTCGCCGACTTCGGCCCCGAGGAGGCCGAGCACTTCTTCGCGGTCCGCGAGTCCCTGGAGGCGCTCGCCGCCAGCCTCGCCGCCCGGAACGCCACCCCCGCCGGCGTCCGCGGCCTCGAACGCGTCCTGGCCCGCACCCGCAGGGCAGCCGAGGCCGGCCGGCTGCGCGAGACCGTCAGCCTGAACGCCGACTTCCACCGCGAGATCGTCGAACTCTCCGGCAACCCGCTGCTGCGCGACATGATGGCCCCGCTCGACGGCCGCCTGCGCCGACTGTTCCGGCTCACCTCCGACGCCGAGACCAGCCTCCCGATGTGCACCGAGCACCAGCAGCTGCTCGACGCCATCCGGGCCCGCGACCCGGAGACCGCCGCCGCCCTCGCCCGCCACCACGTCGCCGGCACCCGCGCCTTCGCCCGGCAGGCCCTCGGCGGGTAGTCCCCGGGGCCCGCGACGCCCACCCGAACTGCGCGAATGGCCGCGTAGTCCCCACCTCGGCACACCCCCTCCTCATATGATCGGAGCGACATGCGTCATCCTTGGTGGTGAGTAGCACTGCCCATGACACCAGCAGGAGGAAGCTCGTGGACGACGTTCTGCGGCGCGCCGCGCTGTTCGCGGCACTCGACGACGACCAGGCTGCCGAGCTCCGCGCTTCCATGACCGAGGTGACGCTCGCCCGCGGTGAGTCGCTGTTCCACGAGGGCGACCCGGGCGACCGGCTCTACGTCGTGGTCGAGGGCAAGGTCAAGCTGCACCGGGCCTCCCCCGACGGCCGCGAGAACATGCTCGCCGTGCTCGGCCCCTCCGAGATGATCGGCGAACTCTCCCTCTTCGACCCGGGCCCGCGCACCGCCACCGCCACCGCCCTCACCGAGGTCAAGCTCCTCGGCCTCGGCCACGGCGACCTGCTCCCGCTGCTGCACGCCCGCCCCGAGGTCTCGATCGCCCTGCTGCGGGCCATCGCCCGCCGCCTGCGCCGCACCAACGACGTGATGTCCGACCTGGTCTTCTCCGACGTGCCCGGCCGCGTCGCCAAGGCCCTGCTCGACCTCTCCCGCCGCTTCGGCGTCCCCTCCGACGAGGGCATCCACGTCGCCCACGACCTCACCCAGGAGGAGCTCGCCCAGCTGGTCGGCGCCTCCCGCGAGACGGTCAACAAGGCCCTCGCCGACTTCGCCGGCCGCGGCTGGCTCAAGCTGGAGGCCCGCGCGGTCGTCCTGCTCGACGTCGAACGGCTCTCCCGCCGCTCCCGCTAGCGCGCAGCCGCGGGGCGCGGGCAACCCGCGCGCACGAGCACGAACGCACCGCGAGGTCGCGAGGAACGGCGAACCACTGCCGTCGTCGCGGCCTCGTCGGCGTTCCGCCCCCGCCGCGCGCGGTTCCCCGCGCGTTCCGCCCCCGCTGCGCGGGGTTCCCCGCGCCCCGGTCTCACGCCTCCGGGATCAGGCCCCGGTCGGCCAGGTACGTGAGCTGGGCCCGGACCGAGAGCTCCGCCGCGGGCCACAGCGCCGGGTCGACGTCCGCGTAGACCCGGGCGACCACCTCGGCGGCGGTGCGGCAGCCGGCCTCGACCGCCGTCTCGACCTGGGCGAGCCGGGCCGCGCGGTGGGCCAGGTAGTAGTCGACGGCGCCGAGCGCGTCCGCCAGGACGGGCCCGTGGCCGGGCAGGACGGTGCGCACGCCGTGCTCGGCGGCCATCGCGTGCAGCCGGCGCAGCGAGTCGAGGTAGTCGCCCAGGCGGCCGTCGGGGTGGGCGACCATCGTGGTGCCGCGGCCCAGGACGGTGTCGCCGGTGAGGATCGCGCCGTCCGCGGGCAGGTGGAAGGTCAGCGAGTCGGAGGTGTGCCCGGGGGTGGCGACCACCCGCAGGTCGAGGCCGCCGACGTCCAGGCGCTGCCCGCCGTGCAGGCCCTCCTCGCCGAGCCGCAGCGCCGGGTCGAGGGCGCGGACGGGGGTGCCGGTGAGTTCGGCGAACCGGGCGGCGCCCTCGGCGTGGTCGGCGTGGCCGTGGGTGAGCAGGGTGAGGGCGATCCGCTTGCCCTGCCGTTCGGCGGTGTCGACGATCCGGCGCAGGTGGGCCTCGTCGAGCGGGCCGGGGTCGACCACGGCGGCGAGGTCGGAGCCGGGTTCGGAGAGCAGCCAGGTGTTGGTGCCGTCCAGCGTCATCGGGGACGGGTTGGGGGCGAGCAGGCACTGGGCGCGCGGGGTGGCGACCCCGCCGACGGTGTCGGCGGGGTCGCCCGGAAGCGGGCCGCTCACGCGGTGCCCGCCGTACTGCGGCTGCCGGTCACACCGCGTCCCGTTCGGCGCGGCTGAGGCTGCGCAGCGGGAGCGGGCGGACCAGGGGACGACCGGGCAGGTCGCGGGTCAGCAGGCGGACGGTCTCCCGGGGCGCGGCCTCGTCGCAGGCGGCGGCGCGGGTGACGGTGCGGGCGGGCGTGGCCGAGGTCCGGCGAGCCACGTCGTTGTGGGCCATCGGAGTCTCCTTCCGAGGTCAGGACGGTCGGTGCGGTTGTTCGGTCAACGGTACGGGCCGACGCGGGCCCGTCCCGGAACGGGTGGTCCGGCGGGGCCGGTGATCGTTCCGGGGGAAGGTTCTCACGCCGGGAACACTCCGTCGATAGTCAGCTCGTCATACCCGCTCCAGCGCACCGTCATGCGGTCCCCGGAGACCTCCGCCCGCCCCAGCACCGGCACCACCGCGCGGGCCGCCGCCGCGGCGGGCAGCCCGGCCGCGGAGCGCAGCGGCAGCAGCTCGCGCAGCACCGAGACGGTCGGCGGCAGCATCCCGAACCCGCCCGACTCGAACCCGGCCACCGCCTCGGCGGGGGTGAGCCAGGCGACCCGGTCGGCCTCCCCGACGGTGTCCGCGGCGCTCTGCCCGGGCGGCAGCACCGCCGCGAAGAACCAGGTGTCGAAGCGCCGCTCCTCGAACTCCGGGGTGATCCAGCGGGCCCAGGGCACCAGCAGGTCGCTGCGCAGCACCAGCCGGTGCTCGGTCAGGAACTCGGCCAGCGACACCTCGTGCCGCTCCAGCGCGCCCCGCTCGGCCGCCCAGTCCCGGGGCTCCACCAGGGTGTCCGGGCCCGGCCCGGCCAGCAGCACCCCGGCCTCCTCGAAGGTCTCCCGGACGGCCGCGCACAGCACCGCGCACGCGGTCGGCTCGTCCACCCCCAGCCGCCCGGCCCACTCGGCGGGCGACGGCCCGGCCCACGGCGGGCGCACCTCCCGGTCGCGCGGGTCCACGCCGCCGCCGGGGTAGGCGTACATGCCCCCGGCGAAGGCCATCGTGGTGCGCCGCCGCAGCAGGTACGCCTCGGGGCCGGCCGCGCCCTCGCGCAGCAGCACCACGGTGGCGGACGGCTTGGGCGGCACGGGGGTGAGCTCCCCGGCGGCCAGGGCGCGGATTCGGGCGGGCCAGGACGGCGGCATCTCCAGCATGTTCACGGATGTTAACCGCAGCCGCCGCCGCAGCCGCCGCCCGGGGACGGCCCGGCCACCGCCACCGCCGGGCCGGCGCGCACGCGAGGGGCCCGCCACCGCGAACGGCGACGGGCCCCGTGCGTCAGGGGGTCCGGGTCAGTCCCGGACCCGCACCGTCAACTCGACCTCGACCGGCGCGTCCAGCGGCAGCACCGCCACGCCGACGGCGCTGCGGGCGTGCACGCCCTGCTCGCCGAACACCTTGCCCAGCAGCTCGCTGGCGCCGTTGACCACACCGGGCTGGCCGGTGAAGTCGGGGGCGGAGGCCACGAAGCCCACCACCTTGACGACCTGCTCGACCCGGTCCAGGTCGCCGAGCACCGACTTGACCGCGGCCAGCGCGTTCAGCGCGCAGACCTGCGCCAGCTCCTTGGCGTCCTCGGCGGTGACCTCGGCGCCGACCTTGCCGGTCACCGGGAGCTTCCCGCCGACGAACGGCAGCTGACCCGAGGTCAGCACGTGCGCGCCGTCGCGCACCGCGGGGACGTACGCGGCGACCGGGGCGGCGACCTCGGGCAGCGTCAGCCCGAGCTCGGCGAGCCTCTGCTCGACCTGGCCCATGCCCTACTCCTTCTCGCGCTTGAGGTACGCGACCAGCTGCTCCGGGTTCGGCCCGGGGACGACCTGGACGAGCTCCCAGCCGTCCTGGCCCCAGGTGTCGAGGATCTGCTTGGTGGCGTGCACGAGCAGCGGCACGGTGACGTATTCCCACTTGGTCATGGGGGTGACTCTAGCCGCCCGGGCCGGTGTGAGGTGGGACACAAAGCGGGCATGATTCACCGGGGTCGCCGGGGTGCTCCCGGCATCCGGTCCCCGCGCTGGTTACCCTCGCGGTGGGGGCAGCCCCGGACCGACCGCCGGGGACGGCGACGGACAGCGACGGACGGAGAGCGGGCGTGGCGGGCACCAGCGGCACTGCGGGGCCGACCGAGCAGGCACCGCCGCGGGAACCCGACTGGGAGGGCGTCCGGCTGCACGTGGTCAGCGGGAAGGGCGGCACCGGCAAGACCACGCTGGCCGCCGCGCTGGCCCTGGCGCTGGCCGCCGACGGCCGCCGCACCCTGCTGATCGAGGTGGAGGGCCGGCAGGGCATCGCCGAGCTGTTCCAGATCGCCGCGCTGCCGTACGAGGAGCGCCGGATCGCCACCGTGACGCCCGCCCAGCTCGGCCTGCCCGGCAAGGGCCACGGCGAGGTGCACGCGCTGGCGATCGACACCGAGCAGGCGCTGCTGGAGTACCTGGAGATGTTCTACAAGCTGGGCCGGGCCGGGAAGGCCCTGCAGAAGGTCGGCTTCGTGGACTTCGCCACCACCGTCGCCCCGGGCGTGCGCGACGTGCTGCTCACCGGCAAGGCGTGCGAGGCGGCCCGCCGCAAGGGCCCGGACGGCCGCCGCCGCTACGACGCGGTGGTGATGGACGCCCCGCCCACCGGCCGGCTGACCCGCTTCCTGAACGTCAACTCCGAGGTCGCCGGCCTGGCCCGGATAGGGCCGATCCACTCCCAGGCGCAGGCGGTGATGCGGGTGCTGCGCTCCCCGGAGACGGCGGTGCACTTCACCACCCTGCTGGAGGAGATGCCGGTGCAGGAGACCGTGGACGGCGTCGCCGACCTGCGCGAGTCCGGCCTGCCGGTGGGCGGCGTGCTGGTCAACCTGGTGCGCCCGCCGATACTGGACGCGGCGGCGGTGGCGGCGGCCGACGGCGACCACCGCGAGGAGGTGGCGCTGGCCCTCGGCGAGGCCGGCCTGGGCGGGCGCTCGCGCAAGCCGGAGACCGTCCGGGCGAACGTGGAACCGCTGCTCGACCCGCTGCTGGAACAGGCCCGGGAGCACGCCGAGCGGGTCGAGCTGGAACGCGCCCAGCGCGTCGAGATCCAGCAACTCAAGCTGCCCACCTACGAGTTGCCGCTGATCAGCGAGGGCATGGACCTGGCCGGGCTGTACCGGCTGGCGGGCGAGCTGAAACGGCAGGGAGCGGCGTGAGCGCGGGCGAGCTGGAACGGCAGGGAGCGGCGTGAGCGCGGACGGGCTGGAACGGCAGGGAGCGGCATGAGCGCGGACGGGCTGGAACGGCGGGGAGCGGCATGAGCGCGGACGGGCTGGAACGGCGGGGAGCGGCATGAGCGCGGACGGGCTGGAACGGCGGGGAGCGGCATGACCGGGCTGGACATCGACACCCTGATCGACGACCCGGCGACCCGGATCGTGGTCTGCTGCGGCTCCGGCGGCGTCGGCAAGACCACCACCGCCGCGGCGATCGGCCTGCGCGCCGCCGAGCGCGGCCGCCGCGTGGTGGTGCTGACCATCGACCCGGCCCGCCGGCTGGCCCAGTCGATGGGCCTGAGCGAGCTGGACAACACCCCGCGAGTGGTCGGGGGCACCCGCGGCGAGGGCGAGCTCCAGGCCATGATGCTGGACATGAAGCGGACCTTCGACGAGGTCGTGCTGGCCCACGCGGAGCCCGACCGGGCCAAGGCGATCATGGAGAACCCGTTCTACCAGTCGCTCTCGGCCGGTTTCGCGGGCACCCAGGAGTACATGGCGATGGAGAAGCTCGGCCAGCTCCGCGCCGAGGACCGCTGGGACCTGATCGTGGTCGACACCCCGCCGTCCCGCTCCGCGCTGGACTTCCTGGACGCGCCCAGCCGCCTCGGGTCGTTCCTGGACGGCCGGGTGATCCGGCTGCTGACCGCCCCCGCCAAGGTCGGCGGCCGCTCCGCGATGAAGTTCCTCAACGTCGGCATGGGGTTGCTCACCGGCACCCTCGGCAAGATCTTCGGCGCCCAACTGCTCAGCGACATCCAGACGTTCGTCTCCGCGACCGACTCGATGTTCGGCGGCTTCCGGGAGCGCGCCGACCGCACCTACCAGCTGCTCAAGGCCGAGGGCACCGCGTTCCTGGTGGTCGCCGCCCCGGAGCGGGACGCCCTGCGCGAGGCCGCCTACTTCGTCGACCGGCTCGCCGCCGACGACATGCCGCTGGCCGGCCTGGTGCTCAACCGGGTCCACACCACCGGCGCCCCGCAGCTCACCGCCGAACGCGCGCTGGCCGCCGCCGAGGCCCTGGAGGAGAACGGCACCCCGCACGCCACCGTCGAGGCCGAGACCCTGGCCGCCGGGCTGCTGCGGCTGCACGCCGAACGGGTGCAGATCATGACGAGGGAGCGGCGCACCCGCAACCGCTTCGCCTCGGTCTACCCGGACGTGCCGATCGTCGAAGTGGCCGCCCTCCCCGGCGACGTCCACGACCTGGACGGCCTGCGGGCCGTCGGGGACCGGCTCGGCTCCCCCACCGACCGCCCCGACGACCCGTCCGGCACGTGATCCTGACGAGCCGTCAGACCGCCTGGGCGTAGTCCCGCAGGACCACCCCGGTCGCCAGCGACTCCTCGTACTCGGTGCGCGCGGTCTCCAGCAGCCGGCGCCAGGAGTCCACGGTCGGCCGACGGCGCAGCAGCGCCCGCCGCTCGCGCTCCGTCATCCCGCCCCAGACGCCGAACTCGACCCGGTTGTCGAGCGCGTCCGCGAGGCACTCGGTGCGCACCGGGCACCCGCTGCACACCGCCTTGGCGCGGTTCTGCGCCGCCCCCTGCACGAACAGTTCATCCGGATCGCTCGTGCGGCACGCCGCCTGCGCGCTCCAGTCGTCCACCCAGCCCATCCCGGCGCCGTCCTCTCCCGATTCGGGGCTCCCCCACGGCGGCAACGGCATATTCACCGTTGCCAGTTGAGGACGTTACGGAAGAACGGGACGACGCAACAGCCCCTGTGTGCCCAATTCGCATGACCCGATCGGACTATGGGTGTCCGGCAGCTCACTCGTTGGAGTGACCGCAGGTCGGGGGCCTTGCCGAGGCCGGAAGGGGCGCTTTCGTCACGGTGCGCGACAGCAGTCCGCTTTACACCCGTCCGGATCACGGACATAGCGCCACGAATCGGACAAAGCTCATCACTCACAAGAGTGATGACGATGAACAGAGCGAAGCTGTCGCAGTTCTGTGACAAGCGTAGGCGAACACCTGCCCCCCTGTACGGGATTCCGCGACGTAGGGTTCTCCCCATGGCACCTTCGCGATCCACTGGCTCCCTCATGGACAAGGCAGGGCACGGCGTCAAGTTCCTGGGCGGCTCGGTCCTGGCCGGCGTCCTGGTCGCCGGAATGGCGCTGCCCGCGGTCGGGGCCTTCGGCCTGACCGCCAAGGACACCGCGGAGTCGTTCGACAACATCCCCGACGACTTCAAGCAGCCCACCCTGTCCCAGGCGTCGATGATCTACGACGCCAAGGGCGGCCTGATCGCCAAGGTGTACGACCGCGACCGCACCATCCTCACCGCCGAGCAGATGGCCCCGGTGATGCGCCAGGCCCAGGTCGACATCGAGGACGCCCGCTTCTACGAGCACGGCGCCATCGACCTCAAGGGCGTGCTCCGCGCCGCCACCAAGAACGCCGAGTCCGGCACCACCGCGCAGGGCGCCTCCACGCTCACCCAGCAGTACGTGAAGAACGTCTTCGTCGAGCAGGCCGGCGACGACCAGGCCGCCTTCCTCGAAGCCACCAAGAAGAGCCTGGGCCGCAAGATCCAGGAGCTCAAGTACGCCATCAAGCTGGAAGAGGACCTGACCAAGGACCAGATCCTCACCAACTACCTGAACATCACCTTCTACGGCCACCAGGCGTACGGCGTCGAGGCCGCCGCCAACCGGTACTTCAGCAAGAGCGCCAAGGACCTCACCGTCCCCGAGGCCGCGATGCTGGCCGGCCTGGTCCAGAACCCCACGGCGTACGACCCGATCGCCCACCCGCAGGCCGCGCAGACCCGCCGCAACACGGTGATCAACAAGCTGCTGGAGTACAAGCACATCACCCCCGAGCAGGCCAAGGCCGCGCTCGACGCCCCGCTCGGCATCAAGTACTCCGAACCGCAGAACGGCTGCATCACCGCGCAGAACGGCATGGGCTTCTTCTGCGACTACGTGCGCCACGTGATCAAGCAGGACCCGGCGTTCGGCGCGACCGCGGCGGACCGCCAGAAGCTCTGGGCGCAGGGCGGGTTGAAGATCAACACCACCATCGACCCGGACAAGCAGGCCGCCATGTACAACGCGGTCACCAAGAAGGTCTACGTGACCGACCCGGTGTCCGCCGCCGGCAGCATGGTCGAACCCGGCACCGGCAAGATCCTCGCCATGGCGCAGACCCGCCCGTACGGCCTGGACACCTCGAAGAACCAGACCGTGCTGAACCTCAACGTCGGCGCGTCGATGGGCGGCGGCAGCGGCTTCTCCCCCGGCTCGACCTTCAAGCCGGTCGTGGCCGCGGCCGCCCTGGAGTCCGGCATCCCGATCAGCCAGGAATTCCCCTCGCCCAACGAGATGGTCTACCCCAAGATGACCACCTGCGACGGCACCACCAGCAACCCGAAGGGCGAGAAGCTGGCCAACGAGTCGACCAGCGAGGTCGGCCCGTACAGCCTCCAGGTCGCCATGCAGAAGTCGGTCAACACCTACTTCATCCAGCTCGAAGAGCAGATGGGCCTCTGCCCGGTCAAGCAGATGACCGACAAGCTCGGCCTGAGCACCCTGGCCAACGGCACCCAGATCCAGCAGATCGCCTCGATGACGCTCGGCACCCAGGAGGTCAGCCCGCTCCAGATGGCGAGCGCCTACGCGGCCTTCGCGGCCCGCGGCCTCTACTGCTCCCCGACCGCGATCACCGCGGTCACCGCCTCCGACGGCAAGCAGCTGAAGGTCCCCGACGCCAACTGCAACCAGGCGATGTCCCAGACCACCGCCGACGGCATCAACACCCTGCTGCTCGGCGTCACCGAGAAGGGCACCGGCTCCGCCCTCGGCCTCGACGACGGCCGCCAGATCGCCGGCAAGACCGGCACCACCGACGAGCGGTTCGCGGCCTGGTTCACCGGCTACACCCCCGACCTGGCCACCTCGGTCTGGCTCGGCGGCGTCGGCGGCAACGTCTCGATGAAGAAGATCCGCATCGGCGGCCTCTACCGCCCCGCGGTCTACGGCGCCGACGGCCCCGGCCCGATCTGGCAGCAGGCCATGAACGACGCCCTCAGCGGCAGCGCCCCGGTCAGCTTCCAGCGGGTCGACATCCCGCAGCCCACCCAGTCCCCCACCCCCGGCGACAGCCCCTCCACCCCCTCCGGCGACAACGCCCAGGGCGGCAACAACGGCACGCCCAACGGCGGCAACAACGGCTGGCCGAACGGCGGCACCACCGACGGCGGCCTGGTCAACGGCGGCATCACCCTCCCGCCGGGCACCGTCGCCGGCAACACCGGCAAGCCGGGCCGCCACTGACCCCGGCCCCCGGTCACCCGGCCGCACGGCCGCACGCGCACGGAGCCGCCCGGGCGGAGGACCTCTCCTCCGCCCGGGCGGCTCCGTCTTCGCGGTCTTCGCGCGGTGGCTGGCGCGGCGGCCGACCGGCCTCAGCCCGCCAACGCGGCCTTCACGGCGGCGGCCACCCGGCCGCCGTCCGCCTTCCCCTCCACCTGCGGACGGACCAGCTTCATCACGGCCCCCATGCCCTGCGGACCGCTCGCCCCGGACTCGGCGACCGCGGCGGCGACGATCGACGCCAGCTCCTCGTCCGTCAGCGGCTTCGGCAGGAACCCCGCCAGCACCTCGCCCTCGGCCCGCTCCCGGGCCGCCTGCTCGACCCGGCCCGCGCCCTCGAAGGCGTCCGCCGCCTCCCGGCGCTTCTTCGCCTCCTTGCCGATCACCTGCAGCACCTCGGCGTCGGACAGCTCCTTCTTCTGCTTGCCCGCCACCTCCGCACTGGTGACCGCGGACAGCGTCAGCCGGAGGGTGGACGAGCGCAGCTCGTCCCGTGCCTTGATCGCAGCCGTGAGGTCCTCCTGCAGCTGCTCCTTGAGCGTCGTCATGCCGCCGATTCTGGCACCTGCCCCGCCCCGCCGCCGCCCCATTTACCCGCCGTCCGCCCCTGACGCCGCGTCAGCACCTCCGTTCCCCGGGCGCCCGTCGGGCCGTTCACCCCGTCTGCGACCATGGACCGATGCGACCGCTGCACTCCGTCCCGCTCGGCATCGCCGCCACCGGCGCCGCCTGTCTCGTCTACGCCGCCGGGTACGAGGTCCGCTCGTTCCGCCTGCGCCGCGTCGAGGTCCCGATCCTGCCCGCCGGCGCCCGGCCGGTCCGAATCCTCCAGGTCTCCGACATCCACATGGTCAACGGCCAGGACAAGAAGCAGCGCTGGCTGAAGAGCCTCGCCGGACTCCGCCCCGACCTGGTGGTCAACACCGGGGACAACCTCTCCGACCCGCTCGGCGTCCCCGCCGCGCTGGACGCCCTCGGCCCGCTGATGGACTTCCCCGGCGTCTATGTCTTCGGCTCCAACGACTACTACGGCCCCGCCCGCAAGAGCCCCACCCGCTACCTCAAGGCCCTGCGCAGCGGCGCCCACGGCACCAACAACCCCGACGGCACCGGCCGCCGCGGCATCAGCGGCGCCGTCCACAACCCCTGGCAGAAGCTCCGCGACGGCTTCGACCAGGCGGGCTGGCTCAACCTCAACAACGCCCGCGGCCGCCTCGCCGTCGCCGGCCTCGACATCGAGTTCGCCGGCCTCGACGACCCGCACATCCGCCACGACGACTACACCGCCGTCGCCGGCGGCCCCTCCCCCGACGCCGACCTCTCCCTCGCCGTCGTCCACGCCCCTTACCTCCGCACCCTCGACGCCTTCACCGCCGACGGCTACCCCCTGATCCTGGCCGGCCACACCCACGGCGGCCAGCTCTGCATCCCCTTCTACGGCGCCCTCGTCACCAACTGCGACCTCGACACCGACCGCGTCAAGGGCCTCTCCACCCACACCACCCCCCACCACCGCTCCTACCTCCACGTCTCCGCCGGCTGCGGCACCAACCGCTACACCCCCGTCCGCTTCGCCTGCCCCCCCGAAGCCACCCTCCTCACCCTCACCCCCGCCCCACGCTGACCAGCCCTAAACCGGATTTCGTCTCTGGCCCCACCTCCTGTAGAGTTCTACTCGTTGCGCCGGACACGGAAGGCAACAACGCAGGACCGGGGTATAGCGCAGCTTGGTAGCGCGCTTCGTTCGGGACGAAGAGGCCGTGGGTTCAAATCCCGCTACCCCGACTTCGTAGTAGCAGGAAGGGCCCTGCCGGAGAAATCCGGCAGGGCCCTTCCTCGTGGTGCGCGCCCACCTGGACGGCTCGTGCTCCGGGTGGCGCCCACCTTGGGGGGACCATGAGGGGACGCGATACCTGATGACGAAGCACCTAGACGATATCCGCTCGGCCGTGGCCGGTCTCCATGTCGACCGGTCCTCCGGTCAGCCCGCTCGGCACCAGCCGATCACCCTGCTCTGGGCGATGGGTCGGGCAGCAACAGGGCGGGCGCGGCTGCTGCCGTGGAAGGACGCCAGACCCGACCTGAAGCGACTCCTGAAGGAGTACGGTCGCCCCGGGTCCGACCCGGCGCCGCAGTACCCGTTCGTGGCCCTGCAGGACTCGGGCCTGTGGCAACTCGACGGCGTCATGGGCGAAGTGCCGGTGGCACGGGGCTCGAAGCTGCTGCCCTGGCTGAACTCCCAGAACCCCCGAGGCGGTCTGGAGGGCTGGGTGTACGACCTCCTCGCCGATGACCCGGAAGCACGGCGTCTGGTGACCGACGATCTGGTGTCCCGGTTCTTCGAGGGCGAGGCACCACACGGCCTGCTGCGGGACGCCCTGCTGCTGGGCCCAGTGTTCGACGGCTTCGGACCGGTCCCCGGTGTCAAGGCGGGCACCGTCTTCGCCAACCGTGCGGCGCTCCACCGCGCCCAGGTGCACCGGCCGCTCCAAGGCGGCATCTGCGGGACCAGGGAGAACGGTGCCGAGTCCATCGTCGTGTCGGGTGGGTACGAGGACGACGAGGACCTCGGCGACACGATCATCTACACGGGCCAGGGCGGCCGTGACGAGCGCACCGGGCAACAGGCGTCCGACCAGCAACTCACCCTGGGCAACGCGGCCCTCGTCACCAGCAGGACGGCGGGACGACCCGTACGCGTCGTCCGCGGGGCGAGCGGCGATCCACAGCACTCCCCTGCGTCCGGGTACAGGTATGACGGGCTCTACCTCGTCGACGACTACTGGTCCGAACGCGGGCAGTCCGGTCACCTGGTCTGGCGTTACAGACTGGTCAAACTGCCCAACGAACCGCTCCTGCCCGTTCCGTCCCTCGCCGTTCCGACCCAACCCGCTCCGACCCTCCCCGTGCCGGCCGGCCAGGAGACGTTGACGCGCGTCGAGGCGTCGTTCATGCGCATCGTCCGGAGCAGCGCCGTCGCGAACTACGTGAAGCGGGCCCATGATTTCTCCTGCCAGGTGTGCGGCATCCGCTTGGGGACACCGACCGGCGCCTACGCGGAGGCCGCGCACATCCAGGGACTGGGGCGACCGCACAACGGTCCCGACATCGCCTCGAACGTCCTGTGCCTGTGCCCCAACCACCACAAGCTCTTCGACTTCGGCATGCTGGTCATCGCCGACGACCTGGCGATCACCGACCGGTCCACCGAACAGGTCATCGGCCGGTTGCGCGAGATCCCTGCCCACCAGATCGAGCGGCGTTTCTTGGCTTACCACCGTGAGCATCACGCCCCGGTCTGAAACCGTTCGCCGACGGGTGAGACCGCAGTAGGGCGTGAACGGCCGAGGGGCCCGTCCGGATGACCGGGTGGGCCCCTCCGCCCGTTGAGCGGGTCTTCTCCACAGGGTGTGGACAGTGCGGGCGGGTGAGGGGGTGTCAGGGGGTGGCGTTGGGCTGTTCCGGTGAGGGGGGTGGGGGTGGTGACGGGTTTTCGGATGCGGGGTGGGGGTGGGGGCCGGAGGGTGGAGGGGCGGGCTCCGGTGGGCGGGGCCGCTGCGAGGAGGCGGTGGATGAGCGCGGCGGATGTGCCGGTCCCGGAGGGGACGGCTGCGGTGGCGGCGAAACGGGTGAAGACGGTGGCGGTGCCCAGGATGACCTGGGTGACGCTGGCGCTGATGACGACCAGTTCGGTGGCGAGTCTGCGGTCCGCGCCGACGATGGCGGTGTACGGGCTGGCGTGCGTGTTCCTGTACGTGGTGCCGGCGATCGTGTTCCTGCTGCCGACGGCGCTGGTCTCGGCGGAGCTGGCCTCGGGCTGGGAAGGCGGCGTGTACAACTGGGTGGCCCAGGGGCTGTCGAAGCCGCTGGGGTTCCTGGCGGTGTGGTGCCAGTTCGCGATGACGATCTTCTACTACCCGAGCCTGCTGGCGTACGTGGCGAGCACGATCGCGTACGTGGTGGATCCGAGCCTGGCCAGCAACGGCCTGTACACGGCGATCGTGATCATGGTGCTGTACTGGACCGGCGTGTGGGTGTCCTCGCGCGGGACGGGCGCGGTGGCGGGCCTGGCGTCCTGGGGGCTGATCATCGGGACGCTGGTCCCGGGCGCGCTGCTGGTGGTGCTGGGCTTCGTGTTCCTGGGGCAGGGGAACGCCTCGGCGGCGCCGATGTCGGCTGACCACCTGCTGCCGGCCTGGACGGGCCTGGCGAGCCTGGTGCTGATCGTCAACAACTTCCTGAGCTACTCGGGCATGGAGATGAACGCGGTGCACGTCTCCTCGCTGAAGAACCCGGGCAAGGAGTTCCCGCGCTCGATGTTCCTCGCGGTCGGGATGGTGCTGCTGATCTTCATCCTGCCCGCGCTGGCGATCAGCTGGGTGGTGCCGGCCGACCAGCTGTCGCTGACGGCGGGCGTGATGCAGGCGTTCGACGCGTTCTTCCAGTACTTCCACATCGGCTGGCTGACCCCGCTGATCGCGGTGGGCCTGGTCGCCGCCTCGCTGGGCGGCATGCTGACCTGGCTGGCCGGGCCGTCCAAGGGCCTGCTGATGATCTCCCGGCAGGAGGGCTACCTGCCGCCGTCGCTGCAGAAGCTCAACAAGCACGGCATCCAGCAGAACATCCTGGTCGCGCAGGGCGTGGTGACCACGGCCATCGCGCTGATGTACGCGTTCATCCCGAACGTCTCCAGCGTGTACTGGATCTTCTCGGTGATCACCACGCAGGTGTACCTGATCGTCTACCTGCTGATGTTCGCGGCGGCGATCCGGCTGCGCAGGCTCCAGCCGGACCACCCGCGCGGCTACCGCGCCCCGGCCCTGGTGGTGCTGTGCGTGGTGGGGCTGCTGGCGTCGGCGGCGGCGATGGTGATCGGGTTCGTGCCGTCCTCGCAGTTCGGCGGCGGCAGCGTGTGGGCGTACATCGGGATCATCGGCGGCGGTCTGCTGCTGCTGGGCGTGATCATCCCGTTCGGCTTCCTGAAGGCCAGCAAGCCGGAGTGGCGCGACCCCGCGGCGGCGGCGGCCATCGAGGAGGAGGCGGCATGAGCGAGCGGAGCGAGCGGATCATCAGGAGCGGCGCACGGGCGAATGCCCCCGCCGAGCGGAGCGAGCGCAGCGAGGTGGGCGCATGAGCACCCGGATGGCTTCGCAGCACAAGTGGATCTACGTCGGCGCGATCGTGCTGCTGGTCGCGATGGTCGTGGTCGGCCTGCTGACGTTCACCCAGCAGCACGCCACCAACGAGTCGTTCCGGAAGGCCGACGAGCTGATCTCCAAGCTGCAGGCGGACGGCTACCCGACGCCGGACCGGGAGCAGGTGGCCCGGACGCTGGGGACGGACGGCGGCGCGGTGTGCGAGGACCCGGCGAGTTCGCTGAAGACCGGTCTGCAGCGGGTGCAGATGTCCAACGGGGCGGCCGGCCCCGGGCAGCGGCCGGTCATCGTGGCCGCCCGGACGGTGCAGGCGGAGGCGTTGGTGCTGAGCGTCTACTGCCCGGACCAGCTGGACGACTACCAGGAGAAGATCGAGGACATCAAGACCGATGACACGGTCAGGAACTGAGGGGTGAGGGAGAGCCGATGACCACGGACACCGAGCTGGCCGCGCGCATCGCGGCGTTGATGCCCCGGGCCGAGCGGGACCTGGCCGAGCTGGTCGCCATCCCCTCGGTCGCCGACCCGCGGCAGCAGCCGCCGGAGAAGTGCCGGCAGGCCGCCGAGTGGGTGGCCGCCGCGTTCACCGAGGCCGGCCTGCAGGACGTCCGGCTGGCGGAGACCCCGGACGGCAGCCACGCCGTGCTGGGGCACCGCCCGCCGCCGCCGGGCGCGCCGACCGTGCTGCTGTACTGCCACTACGACGTGCAGCCGCCGCTGGACGACGCCGCCTGGACCACTCCCCCGTTCGAGCTGACCGAGCGGGACGGGCGCTGGTACGGGCGCGGCGCCGCGGACTGCAAGGGCAACATCGTCATGCACCTCACCGCGCTGCGGGCGCTCGGCGACGACCTGCCGGTGGGGATCAAGCTGGTCGCCGAGGGCTCGGAGGAGCAGGGCACCGGCGGCCTGGAGGCGTACGTCCCGCAGCACCCCGAGGACCTGCACGCGGACGTGCTGCTGGTCTGCGACACCGGCAACGCGGCGGTCGGGGTGCCGACCGCGACCACCTCGCTGCGCGGCCTGGCGAACGTCGTGGTGACGGTGCGGACGCTGGCGTCGGACGTGCACTCCGGCATGTTCGGCGGCCCCGCGCCGGACGCGCTGGCCGCGCTGGTCCGGATCCTGGACTCGCTGCGCGACGCCGAGGGCGGCACCCGGATCGACGGGCTGGACGACGGCGGGACCTGGGAGGGCGTCGGCTACGACGAGCAGCAGTTCCGGGCGGACGCGGGCGTGCTGGAGGGCGTCGGCCTGACCGGTTCCGGGACGGTCGCGGACCGGCTGTGGGCCCGCCCGGCGGTGACGGTGCTGGGCATCGACTGCGCGCCGGTGGTCGGTTCGGCCGCGGCGGTCCCCGGCACCGCCCGGGCCCGGGTCAGCCTGCGGGTGCCGCCCGGCATGGACCCCGGGACCGCGCAGGACGCGCTGACCGCGCACCTGGTGGCGGCCGCGCCGTGGGGCGCGCGGGTCACCGTGGAGCCGGAGTCGAAGGGCTCGCCGTTCCGGGCCGCCACCGACGGCCCGGCGTACGGGGCGCTGGACGCGGCCGCGCGGGAGGTCTACGGGAAGCCGCTGTCCTTCCTCGGGCAGGGCGGGTCGATCCCGCTGTGCAACGTGCTGGCGGCGCAGTACCCGGAGTCGGAGATCATCCTGATGGGCGTGGAGGAGCCGCGCTGCCTGATCCACGCGCCGAACGAGAGCGTGGACCCGTCCGAGATCGAGCACATGGCCACCGTGGAGGCGCTGTTCCTGCGCCACTACGCGGCCGCCGCCCACCGCTGATTCGAGAGGGAGAGCATGCCCGCGCCGTTCACCACCGCCGACTTCCAGGCCCGGATGGCCCGCGCCGCGACCGCCGCCGCGGACGCCGGGCTGGCCGGACTGGTCGTCACCCCCGGCCCCGACCTGACCTACCTGACGGGCTACCAGCCGACCGCGATGACCGAGCGGCTGACCGCCCTGGTGCTCGCGGCCGGCGCCGAACCGGTGCTGCTGGTCCCGAAGCTGGAACGCCCGGACGCCGAGCAGGCGCCGGGTGCGGAGGCCGTCCGGATGGCCGACTGGACGGACGGCACCGACCCGTACGCGGTGCTGGCGCCGAACCTGGACGGCGGCGGCCGGTACGGGATCTCCGACAACGCCTGGGCGATGCACCTGCTCGGGCTGCAGCAGGCGCTGCCGGGCAGCTCGTACGCGGCGCTGACCGCGGTGCTGCCGATGCTGCGGGCGGTGAAGGACCACGACGAGCTGGAGCGGCTGGCCGCGGCCGGGGCGGCGGCGGACCTGGCGTACGGGGAGATCCTGGGCGTCGACTTCGCCGGGCGGACCGAGAACCAGGTGGCCGCCGACCTGGCCGCGCTGCTCACGAAGCACGGGCACAGCCAGGTCGACTTCACCGTGGTCGGCTCCGGGCCGAACGGGGCGAACCCGCACCACGAGGCCGGGGACCGGGTGATCCGGCGCGGCGACACCGTGGTGCTGGACTTCGGCGGGCTGAAGGACGGCTACGGCTCCGACACCACCCGCACCGTGTTCGTCGGCACCGAGCCGCCGGCGGAGGTGCTCGCCGTCCACGACCTGGTGCGGCGCGCCCAGCAGGCCGCGTTCGACGCCGTCGCGCCCGGGGTGACCTGCCAGGACATCGACCGGGTCGCCCGGAAGGTGATCACCGACGGCGGGTACGGCGAGTACTTCATCCACCGGGTCGGCCACGGCATCGGGCTCACCACTCACGAGCCGCCGTACATGGTCGAGGGCGAGACCCAGCCGCTGGTGCCCGGCATGTGCTTCTCGATCGAGCCGGGGATCTACCTGCCGGGGCGGTTCGGCGTCCGGATCGAGGACATCGTGACCGTCACCGAGGACGGCGGGCTGCGGTTCAACGGGACGCCGCACGAACTGGCCTTCGTGAACTGAGGGGCGGCGCTCCGCGGAAGGGCCGCCGGTGTTCCGGCGGCCCTTCCGTCAGGTCGGGAGCCGGAAGGCCCGGCGCAGGGCGGTGAGCAGGGCGCGCAGGGCCGGGGGCGGGGACGGGCGGTTGACCAGGGCGAGCAGGGCCGGGGTGGTCAGGCCCGCGACGGGGACGGGGACGAGCGCCGGGAAGGACCCGGTCATCGAGCGGCTGAGCACGGCCGCGCCGAGGCCGCGGGCGGCCAGGTCGGCGATCGCGGCGGCGGCGGTGGCCTCCAGGGCGACGTGCGGGGTGAGGCCGTGGGCGGCGCAGTCGCGGTCCAGGACGGCGCGCAGGCCGGTGCCGCGCGGCATGCAGACCAGCGGGTGGGCGAGCAGGTCGGCGAGGGCGGGGCGGGGGACGTCCAGCAGCGGGTGGCCGGGCGGGACGGCGGCCAGCACGGGTTCGCTGACCAGCACGTGCGCGTCCAGCCCGTCGGGGGCGGGGGCGGGGCGGCCGATCAGGGCGAGGTCGAGGGCGCCGGTGCGGACGTCCTCGGTGAGGCGCTCGGAGTCGGCCTCCAGCAGGGCGAGTTCGACGCCGGGGTGGGCCCGGTGGAAGGCGGCCAGGCCGTCGAACAGCGGGGCCAGGGTGCAGCCCGCGACCATGCCCAGCCGCAGGCTGCCGCGCACCAGGTCGGTGACCTCGCCGACCGCCTGGCCGACCGCGCGGGCGGCGGCCAGCGCCTGCCGGGCGTGCTCCAGGGCGGCCTTGCCCGCGACGGTCAGCGTCACGGTGCGGGCCGCGCGGTCGAACAGCTCGGCGCCCAACTCCCGTTCCAGCTGCCGGACCTGGGCGCTCACTCCGGACTGGCTGATGTGCACCCGCTCGGCGGCGCGGGTGAAGTTGCGCTCCTCGGCGACCGCGACGAAGTACTCCAGCTGCCTCAGTTCCATGACTCCTGATTCTAGTTTGGAGCACAACCAGCTGTTGGACTTCTGGAACGGGGCGGGAGGAGGCTGGAGGAAGGACAGGACGACGAGGAGGAACGGCGATGGGCGAGTACGAGAAGGCGATGCGGCCGGAGGACCTGACCCGGCTGTTCGTGGAACGTTCCAACGCGGGCGACGCCGCCGGGGTCGCGGCGCTGTACGAGGAGAACGCGGTGCTGGCGTACCCGCCCGGGCGGTTGACGGTCGGCCGGGCCGCGATCCAGGAGCTGTGGGCGCAGGTGCTGGCCCACCGGCCGCGGTTCACGCCCGAACCGCCGCTGCCCACGCTGGCCGCGGACGGCATCGCGCTGACCGCCACCCCGCCGAAGGACGGCGCCGGGGCCCGCGCCCAGGTGGTGCGGCAGCAGCCGGACGGCAGCTGGCTGCGGCTGCTGGACCAGCCGGAGTTCCAGCGCCCGGACGGGGCCGCGTAGGCCGCCAGGCCGACAGGGGACGGGCCGTCGGGCGGTCGGGAAGCGGGCCGGTTCGGCGGCGGCGGCGCCCGGGTCGTCCAGCACGGCGTGCTGCCCGCGGCCCGGGACGGGCACGTCGTCGCACGGCCGTGCGAAACCGTGACACTTCTCCGGGGCCCCGGCCGTAACCCGGGCCTCCCCCGGAGCGTGTACCTCTTCCGGAAAGACCGGATGGAGGGGCGTCGTGCGACGGACAACGATGATGGGCGCGATTCTGGGCGGAACGCTGCTGCTGACCGCGTGCAGTGGCGGGGGCGGGGGCGCCGGTGGCACTGGCGGCACCGGCGGTGCGGCGGGTGGGGGCGCGGCGAGCACGCCGGCGCGGGCGAAGGCGTCCGCCGCGGTGCTGTCGATCGAGCCGGGCGACGGCGCGAAGGACGTGGCCCCGGGCGCGGTCAAGGTCTCGGTGGCGTCCGGCAAGCTGTCCGAGGTCACCGTCACCGACCAGGACGGCAAGGCGGTCGAGGGCGCCCTCGCCGCTGACAACCTCACCTGGACCCCGGCCCCCGGCGGCCTCTCGGTCGGCACCACCTACCGGGTGAACGCCAGGGCCGCCGACACCGACGGCGTGGCCACCACCGCCACCAGCACCTTCAGCACGCTCGTCCCGCAGCGGACCGCCAAGGTCGAGGACAACGTGGTGACCGGCCAGGACTTCGGCGTCGGCATGATCATCTCGGTGAACTTCGGCGGCGTGAAGGTCAAGAACAAGGAGGCCGTCGAGCGGGCCATCGTGGTCGAGAGCTCGGACGGCCGCGAGGTCAAGGGCCACTGGTTCGAGAACGACACCCGGCTCGACCTGCGCCCCGCCGAGTACTGGACCCCCGGCACCACCGTCCAGGTCCACCTGCGTACCAAGAGCGTGGAGTTGGCGCCCGGCGTGTACGGCGCGACCGAGCGCGACGAGCACTTCACCATCGCCCGCTCCCGGATCAGCGAGGTCGACGCCCGCACCCACCAGATGGTGGTCAAGGAGGACGGCAAGCCCGACCAGACCATCCCGATCGTCGCGGGCACCGACGACAACCCGTCCTGGAACGGCACTATGGTCATCTCCGCCAAGAGCCGGATGGAGCCGATGAGTTCCGAGGGCCAGACCGACCTCAAGGGGCCCGGCTACAAGACGATAGACCCGCACGCGCTGCGGCTGACCAACTCCGGCACCTACCTGCACGGCAACCCGGACGCCTGGACGGCGGCCGGCCGGACGAACATCAGCCACGGCTGCATCGGCCTGCCCGACACCCCGGCGGGCAGCGACGACACCCCCGGCGGCAAGGTCTACAACGCCTCGAAGATCGGCGACGTGGTGATCGTCCGGAACTCGGTCAAGAAGAAGCCGCTGGACCCCGCCAACGGCCTGAGCGGCTGGAACCTGACCTGGTCGCAGTGGTGAGCGGGGCAGCGGTGAGCTGAGCCCGCGTCAGCGGGTGCGGCGGCGGTAGTCGGCCGGGGTGGTGGCCAGGGTGCGGGCGAAGGCCCGGCGCATCGCCTCGGCCGAGCCGTACCCGCAGGAGCGGGCCACCTGCTCGATGCCGTCCCGGCTGTCCTCCAGCCGGCGGCGGGCCGCCTCCAGCCGGGCCCCGGCCACGTACCGACCGGGGGTCATGCCGACGTCCGCGGCGAAGACCCGGGCGAACTGGCGCGGCGACAGCGAGGCCCGGCGGGCCAGCGACTCCACCGACAGGTCCTCCTCCGGGTGCTCGGTGATCCAGCGCTGCACCTCGCGCACCGAGTCCCGTTCGGCGAACTGCGCCGACAGCTGGGCGGAGAACTGGGCCTGGCCGCCGGGGCGGCGCAGGAACACCACCAGGTTGCGGGCGACCGCCAGCGCGACCTCCCGCCCCAGGTCCTCCTCGACCAGGTGCAGCGCCAGGTCGATGCCCGCGGTGACGCCCGCCGAGGACAGGAACCGGCCGTCCCGGACGTAGATCGGCTCCGGGTCGACGGTCAGCTCCGGGTACCGGGCGGCCAGCAGCGCGCAGTGCCGCCAGTGGGTGGTGACCCGGCGGCCCGCCAGCAGGCCCGCCGCGGCGAGCAGGAAAGTGCCGGTGCAGACCGAGACGACCCGCTCGGCCCCGGCCGCCAGGTCGGCGATCCGGTCGGTCAGTCCGGGCGCGACCTCGCCGCGGGTGCCGGCCCCGCCCGGGACGAGCAGGGTGTGCGCGGGCCCGGCCAGGTCGAGGTCGAGGTCGGGCAGCAGGGTCAGGCCGCTGCTGCTGCGCACCGGCCGGCCGCCCGGCGAGGCGGTGGTGACGGGGTAGCCGGCGCCGTGGAACGCCTCCAGCGGGCCGGTGACGTCGAGGCTCTGCACTCCGTCGAACAGGACGATCAGCACGCTGCGGGTCGGCATGCTCCCAGGGTGGCGGACCGGCCGGGTGGCAGCAAGGACGCGTACCCCACCTTTCCTGCCGTCAGGCGGCCAGCCGCTTGTAGTAGTAGGTGGTGTCGGCGAGCACGCCGTCCGGGGTGGCGGAGTGGTCGGGGACGGTGCCGAAGGCCGTCCAGCCGGCCGTGCGGTAGAGGTGCTCGGCCGGGCTGCCGGTCTGGGTGTCGAGCAGCAGCAGGGTGGTGCCGCAGGCCCGGGCGGCGTCCTCGGCGTGCCGCAGCAGGCGGCGGCCCAGGCCCGCGCCGCGGGCGTCGCGGTGCACCAGCAGCTTGGCGACCTCGGCGCGGTGGCGGCCGTTCGGCTTCTCCTCGCGGACCAGCGAGACGGTGCCCAGGGCCCGCCCGGCGGCGTCCTCGGCGATCCAGAGCAGGCGCGTCCCGGCGGCGACGGACGGGCGCAGGCCGTCCCACCAGGCGGCGGCCTCGCGGTGGTCCGTCCCGGCCAGGAAGCCGACCGAGGCGCCGTCGGCCACCGCGTCCAGCAGCAGGTCGGCGAGGGCGTCCCGGCGGGCGTCCAGGGCGTCGGGGGTGAGCGGGCGGACCGTCGGGTCCACGGACGGGTTCACGGACGGGTTCACGGCAGCACCAGCGCGATCAGGTAGCGGACGGGGTCGGGGCCGGGGTTGTGGAACCCGGAACTGCCGTGCAGCCGGTAGCGGAGGCAGTCGCCCGCGCCGAGCCGGTGCGCGGCGCCGTCCAGTTCCAGCGCCAACTCGCCGTCCAGCACCCACAGGTGGTGCTCCAGGCCGGGGACGGGCGGGGCGGCGTAGCGGACCTCCGCGCCGGGCGGGAGGGTGCCCTCGACCAGTTCGGCGCGCAGTCCCGGGTGCGGGGGCGAGACGGAGCGGCGGGCGAAGCCGGTGGCCGGGTCGTGCCAGCGCGGCTGGTCGGCGGCCCGCAGCAGGCCGGGCGGGTCCGCCTCGACCTCGGCCAGCAGCCGGGAGACGGTGCGGCCGTGCGCGGTGCACAGCCGGCCGAGCTGGGCGGCGGTCGGGCTGAGTTCGGCGCGCTCCAGCCGGGAGAGCGTGGAGCGGCTGACGCCGCTGCGGCGGGCGAGCTCGTCCAGCGACCAGCCGCGTCCGGCGCGCAGTGCGGCGAGGCGGGCGGCGAGGCGGCGGCCCTCCTCGTCCGGGGGTTCGTCCTGTCCCATATCCAGGATGTTATCCCGGATCCGGGACACTCCGGGAGCGGGCCGCCGACCCGCGGTCATCCGGGATGTCAGGAATGGTTACCGTGGTGGGGTGTACCGGTTCCTGCTCAGCCCGCGGTGGCTCGTCGGCACGGTCGTCGCGGTGGCGGCGATCGTGGTCTGCCTGATGCTGGGCACCTGGCAGCTGGACCGCTTCGAGTCCCGGGTGTCGACCCACCAGGAGAACGGCAAGGCGGCGGCCGCGTCCGCGCTGGCCGAGGCGCAGCCGCTGACGGCGGTGCTGCCGGACCGCGCGGCGAAGGTCGGCACCGACACCGTCGGCCGGACCGTGCGGGTCACCGGCTCGTACGACGACGCGCACCAACTGCTGGTCCCGGGCCGGACGGTGGACGGGCGCCAGGGCTACTACGTGCTCACCCCGCTGCTCACCGACGGCGGCCCAGCGGTGGCCGTGGTGCGCGGCTGGGCGGCGGGCGAACCCGGCACCGCGCCACGGGCCCCGGGCGGGCAGGTCAGCGTGACGGGCCGGCTGCAGGCCCCGGAGAACAGCGGCAGCGGCGGCGCGGTGGCGGGTGGCCTGCCCGCCGGGCAGCTGGGCACGATCAGCCCGGCCACCCTGGTGAACGCACTGCCGTACCCGGTGTACGACGGCTGGGTCGCGGCGGACGACGTCCCGGCCGGGCTGACCGCGGTGCCCACGGTGCAGCCGCAGGGCGGCGACGGGCTGAGCCTGCGGGCGTTCCAGAACCTCGGGTACACCCTGGAGTGGTTCGTCTTCGCCGGGTTCGTGGTGTTCATGTGGTTCCGGCTGGTCCGCCGCGAGGCGGAGGCCGTCCAGGACCGGTCCCTCGGACTGGAACCGGCCCTGGACTGACCCGCTGGGGTCAACGGGCCTGACCCGCGGGGGTCAGCGGGCCTTCGAGGCGGCCCCGGACGGCGACGGCAGGCCCGTCGGCCGGCCGCCCGGGCTCGCGCCGCCGCAGGGCACCGGTGGGGCCGCGGCACCCGCCCCGGCGCCGGTCGCCCGCGCCGAGGGCGTGCCGGTGACCGACCCGGCCCCGGGCAGCGCGGTCGGGACGGCGCAGTCGGCGCCGACGGCGCCCGGCGCGGGCGACGGGTTCCCGCAGTCGTCGACGTAGTCGTCGCTGCGGGTGGAGCCGGAGGTGCGGTGGTGGTAGTGGTGCACCACCGTGCGGTTGCTGCCGCTGGAACCGCTCGAACCGCTGCTGCCGGAGCCGCTGGAGCCGTGCGACCCGCTGGAGCCGGAGCCGCTCGAACCGCTGGAGCCGGAGCCGCTCGACCCGCTGGTCCCGTGCGACCCGCTGGAGCCGGAGCCGGTCGAACCGCTGCTGCCGGAACCGCCCTTGGAGGTCCGGCTGCCGCTGGAGCCGCCCTTGGACGTCCGGCTGCCGCTCTTGGCCTGCACCACCGCGCCGGCGTCGCCGCCGGTCCCGGCCCGCACGACCGGGCCGGTGTCCGCGCCGCTCCCGGCCGCCACCAGGCCGGTGTCGGCGCCGGGGGCGGCCGCGGCCCGGTAGCAGTCGTGGCTCCCGCTGTCCGTCGAGCAGCCGGCCGCGGTCAGCAGGACGGCGCCGACCGCGACGACGGCCAGCGCGGCGCGTCCACCCATCAGTTCTCCCCCTCGTCGCCCGGTCCTGCGCAGCTCAGCGGACCGTGCCGGGTGCCAGGTGGCGCCGGACGAAGTCGATCTCCAGTCGGAGCTGCTTGATCCGCTCGTCGACGACCAGCGAACCGTGCCCGGCATCGTAGCGGTACACCTCGTGGACCTTGCCGAGCTCCTCCAGCCGCCGGACGTAGTTGTCGACCTGCCGGATCGGGCAGCGCGGGTCGTTGACGCCCGCGCTGATGTAGACCGGCGCCTTGACCCGCTCGACGTGGGTCAGCGGGGAGGACGCCCGCCAGCGCTCCGGGACCTCCTCGGGGGTGCCGCCGAACAGCGTGCGGTCCAGCGACTTGAGCGCCTCCATCTCGTCCTCGTACGCGGCCAGGTAGTCGCCGACCGGGACGGCGGCCAGGCCGAGCGTCCAGTAGTCGGGCTGGGTGCCGAGGCCGAGCAGGGTGAGGTAGCCGCCCCAGGAGCCGCCGGAGAGCACCAGCCGGTCCGGGTCGGCCAGGCCGGAGGCCACCGCCCAGTCGCGGACGGCGCCGATGTCCTCCAGCTCGATCAGGCCGACGCGTTCGGTGAGGGCGTCGGTCCACGCCTGCCCGTAGCCGGTGGAGCCGCGGTAGTTGACCCGGACGACGGCGAAGCCGTGGTCGAGCCAGGCGGCGGGCCCGGCCGCGAAGGAGTCGCTGTCGTGGTGGGTCGGGCCGCCGTGCACCTCGAACACCGTGGGGTGCGGGCCCTCGCCCGCCGGGCGCTGCACCAGCGCGTGCACCCGGCCGCCGGGGCCGTCCACCCAGACGTCCTCGACCGGCACCGAGCCGGGCGGGACCGGGCCGGGGGCGCGCAGCACCACCGCGCCGGAGGTGGAGCGCACCGCGGACGGCTCGGCGGCCGAGGACCACAGGAACTCCACCGTGCCGTCGGGGCGGGCGGTGGCCCCGGCGACGGTGCCGCGCGGGGTGTCCAGCCGGGTCAGCTCGGCGGTGTCCAGGTCATAGGAGAACAGCTCGGAGCGGGCCTCGTACTCGTGCTCGATCAGCAGCGAGCGGGCGTCCGGGCGCCACTGGGCGGACAGGTCGCCGGGGAACGGGCGGCCCTGCTCGTCGCGCAGGACCAGCTCGGTCTCGGTGCCGGCCTCGACGTCCCACAGCATCGGCTCCCAGCGGCCGGTGCGCTGGTGGGCGACCAACAGCCGGGGGTCGCCGTCGACGGGCGCGAAGCCCAGGCAGGCCACGCCGCGCGGCTCGTCCCGGCCGGTGACCTCGTCGAGCTCGGCGAGGGCGGCGCCGTCGGCGAGGCGCAGCACCCGGATCGCCGAGTGCATGGCGTCGCCGTGCTCGGTGTGGTCGACGGCCAGCAGGGTGCCGTCGTGCGAGAGGTCGCCGACGCCGCCGTACTCGGCGTGCCGGTAGACCACCTCGGGGCCGGCCGCGCCCGGGCGGCGCAGGTACAGGGTGGTGCCCTCGTCGTCGGTGGAGGTGCCGACCACCACGGTGCCGTCGTGGCCGAGCGCCAGGCCCGCCGAGTAGGCGGCGGGCACGCCCGGGACGGCCTCCTCGTCCGGGCCGCCGGCGAAGGGCTGGCGGCGCCAGACGCCGAACTCGTCGCCGTCGGTGTCGTCGAACCACCAGATCCACTGCCCGTCGGGGGACAGCTCGGCGTCGGTGGTGCCGTTGGGGCGGTCGGTGACCCGGCGGTGCTCGTCGGTGGAGCGGTCCCACGCGTACACCTCGTAGGTGCCGGTCGCGTTGGACACGTACAGCGCCCGGTCGGGTGCCTCGTCCGCCCAGTCCGGCAGGGAAACCCGCGCCGCCCGGAACCGCTGCTCCCACGCCGGGACGGCGTTCGTCTGCTCGTTCATGCCCTCATCCAACCCGATGCCGGGGGGTGATCGGAACGGGCCGAACGGGAGCGGGGCGGGGGCGCGGGGTCGGTGCGGACACGGAGCTGATGCGGTGCGGCCGCTGACGGGCTATCAACGGTACCGTAACAAATACTGACATAATGACCGGAGGAGTTCTGCCGTGACCGTCCCCGCGCCCCCCTTCGACCGGCTCGACGCACACGAACTCGCCCAGGCCCTCGGCCTGGTCGAGGAGATCGAGCAGTACCTGGCCGGACTGCCCGCCCCCACCGCACCGGCTCCCGCCGCCGCGCCGGTCGATCACGGCAGCGTCCGGCAACCCTGGAACCACGACCACCCGCTGCCCCGCCGCACGCTGCTGGACCTGCTGGCCCGCCGCCCGGCCCGCCCGGTGCAGGTCAGCGTCGCCGGGCACCTGCGGCTGACCTCCCGCTACCTCGCCGAGGCCGGCTGGACGCAGGGCGCGCTCTGGGACGCCCGCGGCCGGGTCTGCCTGCTGGGCGCGCAGGCCGCCGTCCTCGCGCACGGCTACGGCACCGCGTACACCGTGCGCCGGGCCCGCACCCAGGTGATGGAGGTGCTGCACGCCACCGGCCGCCCGGTGCCCTCCCCCGACGTGTGGAACGACCGCCCGGGCCGCCGCCAGGCCGAGGTGCACGCGCTGCTGGAACGGGCCCGGGCCCGGGCGCACTTCCTGGGCATCTGACCGGCCCGGGCGGTCAACGGCCGCGTCAGGCCGGGACGGCGGCCGTCAGCGCCGCCAGCCGGGCGGCGGTCACCGAGCCCGGCTCGGCGGTGTACACCACCAGTTGCAGCCCCGGCTCGCCGGGCGGGACCAGCGTCTCGTAGCCGAGGTCCAGTTCGCCGACCTCCGGGTGCAGCAGCCGCTTGCGCCCGGAAGCCTTCTCCCGGACGCCGTGCCGGGCCCAGAGTTCGGCGAACAGCGGGCTGCCGGCGGTCAGGTCGGCCACCAGCGCGGCCAGGTCGGGGTCGTCGGGGTGCCGGGCCGCGTCCAGCCGCAGGTGGGCGACGGTCTCGGCGGCGACCCGCTCGAACTCCGGGTACAGCCGGGCGCCGCGCTCGCCGAGGAAGGCGTGCCGGGCCATGTTCCGTTCGCCGGGCGGCAGTTCGGAGAACCCGATCACCGCGTCGGCCGGGGCGTTCCAGGCCAGCACGTCCATGCACCGGCCGAGCGCGAACACCGGCAGCGCCATCGCGTCCAGCACCAGCCGCAGCCCCGGCCCGACCTGCTGCGGGGCGCGCCGCTGGGTGCCGCGCGGCGGGCGGGCCAGGTCGTGCAGGTGGCCGCGCTCGGTGCCGTCCAGCCGCAGCACCCGGGCCACCGCGTCCAGCACCTCCACGGAGACGCCGTCACCCCGCCCCTGTTCGAGCCGCACGTAGTAGTCGACGCTCACCCCGGCCAGCTGCGCGACCTCCTCCCGCCGCAGCCCGGGCACCCGGCGGCGGCGCCCCAGCTCGGGCAGGCCCACGTCGGACGGCTGGATCCGGGCGCGGCGCTGCCGCAGGAACTCCCCCAGTTCGCTCATGCGGACGACGATACGGCGACCGCCGCGAAGGTGGTTCCCGCGGTCCCAGGAAAAGCTCGGCCCTGGGTGGCGCCGCCGCCGCGGAACAGACTCGTACCCGTCAGCCGGACCCCGGCCGCCACACCTGCGAGGAGAGCGATTCCCATGGGCCACCCCACCCTGAACGGCCGGACCGCCGTCGTCACCGGCGCCGCCAGCGGCATGGGCGAGGCCGTCGCCCGGCAGCTGGTCGCGGACGGCGCCCGGGTCGCGCTGCTGGCCCGCCGGGCCGACCGGCTCGCCGCACTGGCCGCCGAACTCGGCCCGAACGCCCTCGCGGTGCCCGCCGACGTCACCGACCAGCCCTCCGTCGACGCCGCGCGGCGGCTCGTCCACGCGACCTTCGGCCGGGTCGACCTGCTGGTCAACTCGGCCGGCGTGATGCTGCCCAACCCGGTCGACGACGGCCGGATCGACGAGTGGTCCCGCATGATCGACACCAACCTGACCGGCGCGCTGCGGATGATCCGCGCCTTCGGCCCCGACCTGGTCGCCGCCGCCGCGACCGGCGCCACCGCCGACCTGGTCGACGTCTCCTCGATCGGCGCGGACGTGGTCTTCCCCAACTACGCGGTGTACGGCGCCACCAAGGCCGCGCTGACCCAGCTCTCGGCCGCGCTGCGCAGCGAGTACGGCCCGCGCGACGTCCGGGTCACCAACATCGAGCCCGGCCTGACCGACACCGAGCTCGGCACCCACATCGACAACCCGGCGCTCGGTCCGGACGGCCAGCTCGGCGCCATGTTCGACGCGATCGGCCCGCTGGCCGCCGCCGACGTCGCCGACCTGGTCGCCTACGCGGTCAGCCGCCCCCGGCACGTGAACCTGCGCCAGCTGGTGGTGCTGCCGACCCGGCAGGTCTGAACCGGAACCGGCACCGGCACCGGGCTCCTGGTCGGGGACGGCGCGGGAGCGGGGAGGGGGCCAGGGGCGGGTCAGGGCGTGGCGGTCGGGGTGGCCTGGCCCGAGGGCGACGGGTCGGGCTCCGGGCCGGTCCAGTAGACGGTGCCGCCGCAGCCGACCGGCAGCGTGGTGCCGACCGGGGCCCCGGTGGCGGCCGGATCGGGCGCGTAGCCGAGCGTGAAGGTGGCGGCGTCCTGGCTGCCGGCGCTCGCGCCCGGGCTCGGGTCGGGGCTCGGGGTCGGGTCGGCGGCCGCGACCGCCGCGGTCGGCCCGGCGGCGGCGCCGGTGTCGGCGGCGGGCAGCGCGGCAACGCTGGCCCCCGCGGTGGGCTGCTGCGGCCCGCTCGGCGCGGTGGGCGACTCGGAGGCGGACGGGCAGCGCGCGGGCACCCAGGCGAACCGCACCACGTACGAGCCGCCCGGGGCGAGCAGCACCTCGGTGGGCAGCGCCGCCGGGTCGGGCAGCGAGCCGGCCGGGTCGCCCACGCCGTGCGCGAGCACCTGGACGCCGCTCGCCCCGGCGCCCGGGACGAGGGTGCCGGCCCCGGCGAGGCGGCAGGCGTGCGGGCCGGTGTTGGTCAGCCGGAACCAGCCGTAGACCTTGCCGTCGGCCGGATCCGCGGCGGCCTGCCGGGCGTCGCCCCGGCCGAGGTCGGTGCGGGCGCAGAGCGGGGCGGCGGTGGGCGAGACGCCCGGGCTGCCGGTCGCGGAGGGGCTCGCGGACGCCTCCGGGCCCGGGCTCGTGGCACCGGCGGGCGGCACCGCGGCCGAGCTGTGCGGGTGCCCGGGGTGGCTGCCGGGGGTCTTCACCGGGCTGCTGCCCGCCCCGGGGGCGGCCTGCCCACCGGTCGGGTCCCCGGACAGGTCGAACGGCCCGGTGACGTTCACCACCGGCAGCGCGGCGATCGCGGCGGCCAGCACCACGGCCCCGCCCAGCGCCCGCCGGCGGACGGCGCGTCGGCGCGGCACGGCGGCGCGCAGCCGGGGCAGCGCGCCGGGTTCGGGTTCGAGGGCGGCGACGGCGCGGTGCAGCCGGGCGCGCAGCAACTCCTCGGTCAGCGCGCCCGCGATCGGTGCGCCCGGGCTCGGCGCGCCCGGGCTCGGCGCGTCCGGGCTCGGCGCGTCCGCGACGGCGTCGGCCCGTCCGCCACCGGACGGCCCGTCACCGGACGGACCGTCACCTACCGGCCCGTCGCCTGCCGCTCTCCCGCCGGGGTGGGAAGGTCGGCCCTCAGTCATCGCCGTGCTCCATCCGCGCCCGCAGGGCGGCGATCCCGCGCGACCCGTACGCCTTCACCGAGCCGAGGGAAATGCCGAGCACCTCCGCGACCTGTGCCTCCGTCAGATCGGCGTAGTAGCGCAGCACCAGCACCTCCCGCTGACGGCGTTGCAACCCCCGGAGCGCGGCCTTGAGTTCGTCGCGCTCCAGCGCATCGTAAGCCCCCTCTTCTGCACTGGCCATGTCAGGCATGGGCTTGGGCAGCAGGCGGAGGCCGAGCAGGCGGCGGCGCAGCGTGGACCGGGACAGGTTGACCACGGTCTGCCGCAGGTAGGCGAGGGTCTTCTCGGGGTCGCGGACCCGGCGCCGGGCGGCGTGCACCCGGATGAACGCCTCCTGGACGACGTCCTCGCAGGAGGAGAGGTCGTCCAGCAGGAGCGCGGCGAGCCGCAACAGGGAACGGTAGTGGGCCCGGTAGGCGTCGGTGAGCTGGTCGACGCTGGCCCCGGTCGCGTCCGCTGCCGCCGCAGCAAAGCCCATCCGACTACCGGCCCGCCGGGCCGCCCCGGGCAGGACGACCGCCACCGCCGCCCCCGTCACGTTCCTCACGATGGTTGGACACACGATCCCCTGTCCTGGTTGCCCCGGCCGGGGGCGTTGTTGCGCGGGAAGAAGGAATCCCCCTCCCGAGCGCACTGGCTCCGAAGGGGGATTCTGGCAGACCCGGCGGACGGGCCGGGTCCGCTTCACCCCTCCCGCACACAACCGTTGCGGTGTGGGTATCCGGGGCGGGCCCGGACGCGTGTCGTCCGGCGCCGACGGCGGCGGCTCAGCGGCCGGTGCCGCCGTAGACGACCGCCTCGTCGCTCTCGCTGTCCAGGCCGAACGCGCTGTGCACGGCGCGGACCGCCTCCGGCACGTCCTCCGCGCGGGTGACCACCGAGATCCGGATCTCCGAGGTGGAGATCAGCTCGATGTTCACGCCCGCCTCGGAGAGCGCCTCGAAGAAGGTCGCCGTGACGCCCGGGTTGGAGCGCATGCCGGCGCCGACCAGCGAGATCTTGCCGATCGCGTCGTCGAAGCGCAGCGACTCGAAGCCGATGCCCTCCTTGACCCGGTTCAGCGCGTCCAGCGCCTTCTGGCCCTCGTTGGTGGGCAGCGTGAAGGAGATGTCGGTCAGACCGGTGGCCGCGGCCGACACGTTCTGCACGACCATGTCGATGTTGACCTCGGCATCCGCGATCGCGCGGAAGATCCGGGCCGCCTCGCCCGGCTTGTCGGGCACGCCGACGACGGTGACCTTGGCCTCCGACGTGTCGTGGGCGACTCCGGAGATGATGGCCTGCTCCATCTCGCCCCCTTCGGGCTTCTGGTTCGGGTTGGTGCCGCTGACGATCGTCCCCGGCAGACCGGAGAACGACGATCGTACGTGAATCGGGATGTTGTAGCGCCGTGCGTACTCCACACAGCGGTCGAGCAGCACCTTCGAGCCGGACGAGGCCAGCTCCAGCATGTCCTCGAAGGCGATCCAGTCGATCTTGCGGGCCTTCTTGACCACCCGCGGGTCGGCGGTGAACACGCCGTCCACGTCGGTGTAGATCTCGCAGACCTCGGCCCCCAGCGCGGCCGCCAGCGCCACCGCGGTGGTGTCCGAGCCGCCGCGGCCCAGCGTGGTGATGTCCTTGGAGACCTGCGACACGCCCTGGAAACCGGCCACGATCGCGATGTTGCCCTCGTCCAGGGCGGCGCGGATCCGACCCGGCGTCACGTCGATGATGCGCGCCTTGTTGTGGGTCGAGTCGGTGATCACACCGGCCTGGCTGCCGGTGAACGACTGGGCGTCGAAGCCCAGCGTCCGGATCGCCATGGCCAGCAGCGCCATCGAGATGCGCTCTCCGGCGGTCAGCAGCATGTCGAACTCACGGCCGGACGGAATAGGGGTCACCTGTTCCGCGAGCTCGATGAGTTCGTCCGTGGTGTCACCCATCGCGGAGACCACGACGACGACCTCGTGGCCGGCCTTCTTGGTGTCCACGATGCGGCGGGCGACGCGCTTGATGCCTTCGGCATCCGCGACGGATGAGCCGCCGTACTTCTGCACGACAAGGCCCACGGGGGCTCCTCGACTTGGGGTGGTAGGTCGTCCTCAGTCTAACGAGCAGGGGTTCTCCGGCTGACGCCTTTCACATGCTGAGATACGAATATCGAACTCTGGTCACCGCCGACCGGCAGGTCTGCGGGCGCCGGCCGCCCGCTCCGAAGAATCGCCGCCCGAGCCCGGCCCGGCTCCCGGAATCTTCGCTTCCGGGCGGCCGGTGACTGTTGCGTCACATCCGGACTCTTCCGGACGCTTCCGATCGTTTTCGGTCGGCCGTGGTCGGTTTCCGGCCGGACCCGAGCCGCGCCGGGGGCTGCTTCCAACCCCACCGGGGAACGGCTACAGGCCGAGCTCGGCCGCCATCAGGTCGCCCGCCTGCTGCTCCAACTGCTCGTCCGTCAGCCCGTCGTCGTCGGTGTCCGCCCCGTCCGGGACCGCGCCGAGCGGCGAGTCCAGCCGGACGTGCGCGATCAGCGACTGCAGCGCGCGCAGCACCGCCGTGCAGGTCGAGCCCCAGTTGGACAGGTACGAGAACTGCCACCACCACAGCGCCTCGGAGACCCGGCCCTCGCGGTAGTGCGTCAGCCCGTGGTTCAGCTCGCTGACCACGCCCGCCAGGTCGTCCGAGATCCGGAACGCGCTCGGCTTCTCCGGCGGCCCGTACGGGTCGAACACCTCGTGGTAGACGTCGATCGGCGCCAGCAGCTCGGCGAGCCGCTCGCGCAGCTCCACCCCGTCCGGCTCCGGCCCGGCGTCCGGCTCGAAGCGGTCCTCGGGCAGCACGTCCTCGATCGCGCCCAGTCGGCCGCCCGCCAGCAGCAGCTGGGAGACCTCCAGCAGCAGCAGCGAGATCGCGCTGCCCGGCTCGTCGCCCTTGGCCACCTCGGTGACGGCCAGCACGAAGCTCTCCACCGAGTCGGAGATCTGCACCGCGAAGTCGTCCGGGGCCCCGGTCCGCCCCAGCGGGCCCGGCGTTTCGGTGGTGGTGTCGGTTCGGTCAGACATCGAGCAGTCGTCTCCCTTCGAACGCCCGTCCGAGGGTGACCTCGTCGGCGTACTCCAAGTCCCCGCCGACGGGCAGTCCGCTCGCCAGCCGGGTGACCTTGAGGCCCATCGGCTTGCACAGCCGGGCCAGGTAGGTCGCGGTCGCCTCCCCCTCCAGGTTGGGGTCGGTGGCCAGGATCAGCTCGGTGACCGTGCCGTCCGCGAGCCGGGTCATCAGCTCACGGATCCGCAGGTCGTCCGGACCGACCCCCTCGATCGGGCTGATCGCCCCGCCCAGCACGTGGTAGCGGCCGCGGAACTCGCGCGTCCGCTCGATCGCCACCACGTCCTTGGACTCCTCCACCACGCAGATCACCGCGAGGTCGCGGCGCGGATCCAGGCAGACCCGGCAGTGCTCGGCCTCCGCGACGTTGCCGCAGACCGCGCAGAACCGGACCTTCTCCTTGACCTGCTGCAGTGCGTGCGCCAGCCGGCGCACGTCCACCGGATCGGCTTGCAGGATGTGGAAGGCGATCCGCTGGGCGCTCTTCGGACCGACCCCGGGCAGCCTGCCCAGCTCGTCGATCAGGTCCTGCACCACGCCCTCGTACACCTGCCACGCCTTCCTTCGAACCGGAGTCCGCCCCGGTGCCGTACCGGAGTCCGCTCCGGTGCCATCATCCAACGAATCGGGCGCCGGACACACCGCCCGACGCCCTACTGGCCCATAAATCACACAACTTGTCACTGCGGGTTCCGCCGCCTGCACCGGGTGTGCCCGGAGCCGCCGATGCCTGGGCCTGGGCCTGGGCCTGAACCTGGGCCGGGATCGGACGGGATCGGCGGTCAGGTCAGAACGGCAGGCCCGGGATGCCGCTGCCGCCGCCCAGGCCCTGGGTCAGCGGGCCCATCCGCTCGGCCTGCAGCTTCTGCGCGGCCGCGGCGGCGTCGCGCACCGCGGCCACCACCAGGTCGGCCAGGGTCTCGGTGTCCTCCGGGTCGACCGCCGCCGGGGCGATGGTCAGCGCGAGCAGCTCGCCCGCACCCGTCACCGTCGCCTCCACCAGGCCGCCGCCCGCGGAACCGGACACCCTCGCCTCGGCCAGCTCCTGCTGGGCCCGGGCGAGGTCCTCCTGCATCTTCTGCGCCTGCTTGAGCAGCTGCTGCATGTTCGGCTGGCCACCAGGGAACACGGGACTCTCCTCGATCCGTCGACACTCCACACACGACTGCGCGGCACCGGTGCGCCCGGCCGGAACCGCCCGCACCCGCCCCTCGCCCCCGAGCCTACGCGGCCGCCCGTGAACCCCACGTCAGTCACGGGACCGGGGACGGTTCCGGGACCGGGCCGGGCCGGGGCCGGGGCCGGCCGGGCCGTCAGCTGCCCGGGCGGTGGTGGATCTCCTCCAGCACCGTGGCGCCCAACTCTCGGACGATCAACTCCTGGGCGGAGAACACGTCCTCGACCAGATCCGGGTCGTCCTCCTCCGGGACGTCGTCCTCCGGCGCCACCACCGGCTGGGACTGCACCGGCTGCGGGTTCGACCGGACCGGCGGCGCGGACGGGGCCCGGTGCGGCGGCGCCGACGCCTGCGGCTGCTGCTGCGCGGGCGGGGACGCCGGGACGGGCGCCTGCTGCACCGGAGCCGGCCCGACCGCCTGCGGGGCGGGCGCGGGGGCCTGCTGCACCGGGGCCGGTTGAACGGGACGGGGCGCCTGCGGGGCGCCCCAGCCACCGGCCGCCGGAGCGGGCGGCGCCGCGGACACCGCCGACGGCGCGCTGGTCGCACCCGACGGGTCGACGATGCACTCCACCCGCCAGTCCACGCCCAGCGCGTCCGTGAGCGCCTGCCGCAGCACCTCGTCGCTGTGGCTGCCGACGAAGCTGTCCCGGGCGCCCGCGTTCACGAACGACACCTGCAGCGTGCTGCCGTCGAACCCGGCCACCTGGCCGTTCTGGCTCAGCAGGATCCAGGTGAACCGGCGGCGGTTCTTCACCGCTTCGAGGATCTGCGGCCACATCTGCCGGATCTGCGCCGCACCCTGCTGCGCCGCCGCCGAGGGCTGCGCACCGGCGGGCGGCTGGACCGGAACCGGGACGGGCGGCTGAACGGGCGCCGGGGCCTGGGCCGGTGCCGCTGCCGGGGTTGAGGCCGGGGTCGGAACCGGGGCCGGGGCCGGGGCCTCCGGGGCGGTGGCCGCGGCCGGGGGCTGCTGGCCGCCGGGCGGGAAGCTGCGCGGGATCGGCCAGGCACCCGGGGCGGGGCCGGCCGGAGCGGGCGACTGCGGGGCGGGCGGCTGCGGGGCGGGCGCGAGGGCCTGCGGCGCGGGAGCCTGCGGCACGGGCGCGGGCGGGAAGGACGCCGGCTGGACGGGGGCGGGATGGACCGGGCCGGGTGCCGGGGCTTGCGGTGCGGGGAATCCGGGGGCGGCCGGCGCCACCGGCTGGAAGGCCACCGGCGCGGCGAACCCGCCCGTCGCCGCCCGCCGTTCCAGCTTGTCCAGCCGGGCCTGCACCGAGAGCTCGTCCCCGTACGCGCCCGGCAGCATCACCCGGGCGCAGATCAGCTCCAACTGCAGCCGGGGCGCGGCGTTCCCGCGCATCTCGGTCAGCCCGGTGTTCACCAGGTCCGCGGCGCGGCTCAGCTCGGCCGGGCCGAAGCGGTCGGCCTGCGCCTGCATCACCGCGATCCGGTCGGCCGGGGCGTCGATCAGGCTCTTCTCCCCAGCGTCCGGCACGGTGGCCAGGATCACCAGGTCGCGCAGCCGCTCCAGCAGGTCCGTCACGAACCGGCGCGGGTCGTGCCCGCCCTCGACCACCCGGTCGACCACCTGGAACACCGTCGCGCCGTCCTGCGCGGCGAAGGCGTCCACCACCTCGTCCAGCAGCGCCGCGTCGGTGTACCCCAGCAGCGCCGTCGCCATCTGGTACGTCACGCCGGCCTCGCCGGCGCCCGCCAGCAGCTGGTCCATCACCGACATCGAGTCACGCACCGAACCGGCGCCGGACCGCACCACCAGCGGGAACACCGCGTCCTCGACCTGGATGCCCTCCCGGCCGCAGACCTGCGTCAGGTAGTCGCGCAGCGTGCCCGGCGGGACCAGTCGGAACGGGTAGTGGTGGGTGCGGGACCGGATCGTCCCGATCACCTTCTCCGGCTCGGTGGTCGCGAAGATGAACTTCAGGTGCTCCGGCGGCTCCTCCACCACCTTCAGCAGCGCGTTGAAGCCGGCCGAGGTCACCATGTGCGCCTCGTCCAGGATGAAGATCTTGTACCGGCTGTGCACCGGCGCGAAGAACGCCCGCTCGCGCAGCTCGCGCGCGTCGTCCACACCACCGTGCGAGGCGGCGTCGATCTCGATCACGTCGATCGAACCGGGGCCGCCGGTCGCCAAGTCCCGGCAGGACTGGCACTCCCCGCACGGATCGGGGGTCGGGCCCTGCTCACAGTTCAGGCAGCGGGCCAGGATGCGGGCGCTCGTCGTCTTCCCGCACCCGCGCGGCCCGCTGAACAGGTACGCGTGGTTGACCCTGTTGTTGCGCAGGGCCTGCTGGAGCGGGGCGGTCACGTGCTCCTGCCCGATGACCTCCGCGAAGGTCTCGGGGCGGTAGCGGCGGTACAGGGCTAGGGACACACCCCCGAAGATATCGGGCCCAACCGACAAACGCGGCCGCCCACCCGCACTCTCCCCACGCTCCCCCCGGAAACGCAAGGACCCCCCGTGCACCCGCCAGAGCCCACTTACCCTTGCTGCCTTCCGGCCCTGGGGGGGTTCAGCGAGATAGCGCCACACGAGGGGCTGCCCCAAGAGTAGCGGATCCCAGCCCCCGTTCCCCCCACCCACCCCACCCCGATCCACCGACCGCACACCCCGCCACCCACCTGCGAGAGCGTGGTCGCAACCACCCCTCGACATGTACTAAGCTCTCCCACGGAGGATTCGCCTAGAGGCCTAGGGCGCACGCTTGGAAAGCGTGTTGGGGGCAACCCCTCACGAGTTCGAATCTCGTATCCTCCGCCTGATCGAAGGCCCGGACCGCAACTGCGGTCCGGGCCTTCGACGTTTCCTGGCGGTCGATCAGAACGACTCAAGAGGGCATGTCGGAGATCGCGCCAGGAGCGCCCCACGTCAGCCGCCAGCCGCAGGACCGCCCTCGTCGATCGGAGCAGTGCGGCGGCGAACGCCATGAACCCGAGCACTGCACCACCCCCTACTGCTGCGGATCTCCATACGTCAGGGCCCTCCAGGCGTTCCCGCCATGCTCTCGAACCACGACGCGGAAGTCCGTACCCAGCTAGGTGCATTCGCCCATTGACTTCGGAACTTATTCCGAAGTAGCGTAACCGCATGTCCACTCTCACCGTGTCGTTCTCCGACCTATCGAAGAACTCGAAGCGCGTCGCGGAAACCGTCGAGCAGGCACAGCGCGTCCACGTCACCAGGCGCGACGGCGAGGACCTGTACCTCACCACCGAGCGTCACGACCGCCAGCGCGAGGAGACCGCCGATGTCACCGCGCGACTGTTCGCGGCGCTGATCACCAGCGACGAGGGTGCGCGCGCGGTCCTCCTCGCCCTCCCCGAGGTCTTCCCCTGGACCCGGCACCTGTCGGCCGAGGAGGTACGGGAGTTCGTCGTCGACCTCGTGGACGCCACCCGTGACGTGGTGGAGCTGGACGTCCACGGCAACCTGCACCGGGTGATCGTCGAGTGGCGGGCAACCGCGAGAATCCTGGCGGACCCCGAACTGAGCGCCCAGCTCACCGAGCCGCTCTCGGGCGAGGACCACGGCGAGGTACTCGCTCCATGAGCCCCAAGCGCGGGGACGACGTCCCGCCGCCACCGGTCGGTGACGAGTGGCGGCTGCGGTTCGCCACCAGCGAGGCCGCCAAAGGGTGGGGCGACCTCTGCGCGGAAGCGCCGGGGAACACCCGACGCTGCTTCGAAGCCCTCCGCGCCGACCCCCTGTCCGCAAGTGACCCCGATCGGCAGCACCGGCTCCGAGGCCGCCTTTCGACGCGCGTTCTCGGCGGGGACGAACTACCGCAGTGGGAGTACGAGGTGACCGCCGGCGGGCGCGTGCGCTACCTCGTCGACGAGCCGGGCCGGACCGTCCACCTCGTCTACGCCTCACCCTGGCATCCCAAGGACACGGACAGCTGACCATCAGCGGAGCGGATCGGTCCGGCTGTGGGCATCAGGCGACGTGGTCTCAGTTCTGGTCTCATTCACCACCGTCCGGGCAGGTTCAGCCATCGCCCAGTCGGTTACTCCGCCGCAGGTCAGGACGGGCGTGAACCCCGGCGGACGGCGCTGAGGAGAATTGGAAAGCGTGTTGGGGGCAACCCCTCACGAGTTCGAATCTCGTATCCTCCGCCTGATCGAAGGCCCGGACCGCTCAGCGGTCCGGGCCTTCGGCGTTTCCCGAGAGGCCAGGCCACCCTGGGATACGGCGAGTATGGTGGCTTGTATGGCATCCAAGAAGGTCACCGTCACCCTCCCCGAGGAACTGCTGGACGAGATCCGCGCGGACAGTGCCGACCGCGGCCTCTCCGCCTACGTCGCCGACGCCCTCCGGGCCAAGCGGGACCGTGACCGCCTGCAGGAGTTGGTCGTGTGGCTGGAGGAGGAACACGGTCCGGTCGGCAGCGATGAACGGGCTGCCGCCTACGCAGAACTGGACGACCTGGACGCGGAGCACGACCGACGCCGGGCGGCCCGCGGCAAGGGCAGCGAGGCGGCCGCGTGAAGAAGCGCGCCGAGGAGCTCCGGCGGCTGCGCGTCTTCGTGCTGGACAGCGAGGCGTTGTCGCTCGCGGTTCGCGGCGACCGAGTGATGATCGCCCGGCTCGATCTCGCTGCCCGCGGCGAGGCGGAGATCGTCACCTCACCCATGACCCTGGTCGAGG
Organism: Kitasatospora saccharophila; assembly: GCF_039529925.1. Classification (NCBI taxonomy): domain Bacteria; kingdom Bacillati; phylum Actinomycetota; class Actinomycetes; order Kitasatosporales; family Streptomycetaceae; genus Kitasatospora; species Kitasatospora saccharophila. Next base: position 56,038 of record NZ_BAAANS010000001.1, read on the forward strand.
CGTACGACGCGCGCACCACGGAGCAGCGCTGGGACTGGGTCCTGTCGCGGGTGAACGTCACCGAACTCGGCAAGGACGAGGCGCGCCAGGCGCGTCGACTGCTGGCGGACGCCGGCCTGCACGGGCACAAGTACGCGATCGACGCCGTGCTCGCGGCGGTGGCACTGCGGCAGCGCGGGCAGGTGACGGTCTTCACCTCCGACCCGGAGGACCTGGAGAGACTGCTGCCGAACCACATCGTGGTGATGAAGGTCTAACTGCGCTTCCCTACCCCGTGGCACGGTGGAACGATCAGCGAATCTTCCTCTCGGCGGCCCGAAGTAGCGACCGATGCACCCGTGAGACCAACGAATACTGCGCCGGGTCCATCACTTCGACCGGGCGCGGCAGGAGAGGCAACGATGCAGCCAAGAAGCGCTGCTGCTGCGGGCAGGGACTTCCCTTACACAAGCCGAACCACCTGCTATATCGAGATTTCGGAAGACGGCACCGTCTCCCACGGCATCGACTCCGGAACCTACGAACGAGCGCGGAGCGGCAAGTCCTCCCTGTATGCAGTCTGGCCGGGCGAGTGGAGCAGCCACCTGTTCGTCATAGACGACCTGGACGAGTACGCCCGGGCCCACGGCATCATCCACGACCAGGGCCGCACCGGACTGGCCGAGCACGAACACCTGGTCCGCTGGAAGCTCTCACCCGACGAGACGAAGCCCAACGCCAGCTACGTCGACATCGAACTCGAACTGGACTGTGGTTGCGCCATCGAAGACCTACGGGCCTTTGCCAACCAGATGCGAACCCAACGCGGCTGGGACATCGCCACCTCCGGCAGCTGGAGCAGCAGCACCCGGCAGGGGCACAACACCACCTACTCCCTACGCGCCCGCCGGAAGAGCTTGAGCTAGATCGGGATGGGCGCCGGAGGACGATCCCTGGTCTCAGTTCTGGTCTCATTCACCCCCGTCCAACCGGGTTCAGCCGCCACCCAGCAGTGCGCTCCGCCGCAGGTCAGAACGAGCGTGAACCCCGGCGGACAGCACTGAGGAGAATTGAAAAGCGTGTTGGGGGCAACCCCTCACGAGTTCGAATCTCGTATCCTCCGCCTGATCGAAGGCCCCGACCGGTTTACCGGGCGGGGCCTTCGGCGTTCAGCCCCTGGCCCGCTCGATGGACGTACGCTATTCTGTACGCCATGAAGACGATGAGTGCTACCGAGCTCCGCGGCAACCTTGCCGCCGCGCTGGACGCCGTCGAGAGTGACGCCGAAGAGCTCGTCATCACCCGTGCCGGCCACGAGCCGCTGGTCGTCGTCTCGCTGGCCGAGTACGCCTCGCTCCGCGAGACCGACTACCTCCTACGGTCACCGGCCAACGCCGAGCACCTTCGCCACTCCCTGCAGGAGTACCGGGAAGGCCGTACGGCGACCCGCGAACTGATCGACCCCGAGGACCTCACCGAGCAGAGCGCGTGAAAGTCCAGTTCACCGAACGCGGCTGGGCCGACTACCTGTCCTGGCAGACGGACGACCGTCGACTCCTCAAGCGCATCAACCTGCTGATCGACGACATCCGTCGAAACGGCAACGAGGGCATCGGCAAACCCGAGGCCCTGCGGCACGAGCTCGCCGGCGCCTGGTCCCGCAGAATCGACCAGGAACACCGCCTGGTCTACGTCCTGGACGAGCAAACCGACACCTTGTGTGTCATCGCGTGCCGCTACCACTACGGCAAGTAGGTCGCGAGGTGCCGTGGTCTCATTTCTGGTCTCGTTCACCCTGGTCCAGCCGGGTCCGGGCGCCGTCCAACGGGTCACTTCACCGCAGGTCAGGACGACCGTGGACCCCGGCGAACGACACCGAGGAGAGTGGGAAAGCGTGTTGGGGGCAACCCCTCACGAGTTCGAATCTCGTATCCTCCGCCTGATCGAAGGCCCCGACCGGTTCGCCGGGCGGGGCCTTCGGCGTTCCGTCTCCGGTCCGCTCGGTGGACGTACGTCATTCCGTACGTCGTGAAGACGATGAGTGCCACCGAGTTCAGCGGCAACCTCGCCGCCGTCGAGCGCGATACCGAGGAGCTCGTCATCACCCGTGCCGCTGGTCGTGGTCTCGCCGGCCGCGTACGCCTCGCTCCGTGAGACCGACTACCTGCTGGCCGGACGCCTTCGCCGCTCCCTGCAGGAGTGCCGGGAGGGCCGTGCGGTGGCACGCGAACTGGGCGACCCCGAGGAGACCGCCGAGCAGGGCGCGTGCAGGTCCGGTTCACCGCACACGGTCGGATCGACTACGTGGCCGGCTCGGGCGACGCGACCGTCCGCGCGGTCAGCCGGCTCGCACTCGATGCCCGCTGCCTCCACGCCTGGCGCCACCTGCGGAACGACGAGCGGGTGTTCGCCCTCTCCCGCATCCACGCGGTGGTGCCGGTGGTGTCCTCGTATCCCGCGACGCGCGCCGTCGCGGTCGGAGGCCCGGGCCGCGGGTGCGGTCCGGGCCTGTGGAGGTCGTGGCGTGGCGGGTGCGTCGGGGGCCGGGTGGGGCGGTCAGAGGGGGAACATTCCGCGGTAGGGCTCGGCGATGCGTTCCTGGTGGGATCCGAAGTCGACCAGGACGGCGCTGTCGCCCTCGGCGGCGATGACCCGGCCGAGGCCGTAGGCGTCGTGGGTGACGCGGTCGCCGACGGCGAAGTGCTTCCGGGGGGCTTCGGCCTTGGCCTTGAAGGGGCTGGTGGGCAGGTGTCGGCGGACTGCTTCAGGCTTTTTCATCCAGTCCAGTATGCGCCGCGGAGCGGGGGTGGCGCCCCTTTCTGACGGCTCGAATTCTGGATGCCCGATATGCCGGATGTGTCGAACGGCACTCTCCGGCGGGGTGGCGGGCCGGTCGGGTGACGGAGGGTGGCCGCCGCGTCCGGCAGGCGGATGATCGGATCAACTATCTTGAGGGGACGGCGGGTTGGCGGCGGAGGCGGGTTCGGTCCGCCGAGGCGGCGCGTGACCCGGTCGAAAACTGGGGGGAAATGTCCCCCCACTACGGACTCCGGGCTGCTACAGTCGAAGGAGTTGCAGTAGTGGTTCCCATGAACTTGTGTGCGCCTGCTGATGAATCGCGGGCGCATTTTTGTTTTCCGGATGTTTTCCGGGCGGGCGCTCATCGCGGTGACTCGGTGCCCGTAACGTGCGGGTTCCGGAAGGTCCCTTGAAGGAGATTTTTTACATGGCTAATGGCACCGTGAAGTGGTTCAACGCGGAAAAGGGCTTCGGCTTCATCGAGCAGGAGGGTGGCGGCCCGGACGTCTTCGCCCACTACTCGAACATCAACGCCAGCGGCTTCCGCGAGCTGCTTGAGGGCCAGAAGGTCGAGTTCGACGTCACGCAGGGCCAGAAGGGCCCGCAGGCCGAGAACATTCGCCCGCTGTAGTTCCCACTGCCGCGGCGACCGCCCGGCAGCGAAGGGCCCGTACTGCGCACATCGTGCGCGGTGCGGGCCCTTTTCGGCTCTGGCAGCGGGAAAGGGCCGAGCGGGTCGGTCGGGTCAGTCGGGTGGGGTCAGGGGGCCGGCCGGTGGGGCGGGGTCTCCCGGGCGCCGACCCAGCCGGCGAAGTCTTCGATGCCGTCGATGAGGGCTTCGAAGCGGAAGGAGTGGAAGAGGTCGAAGGCGTGGTGGGCGCCGGGGAGCTCGGCGTAGACGACGGGGGAGGCGGAGACGGCGCGCAGGGCGTCGACGAGGGCTCGGGGGTTGTCCGTCTCGACCAGTTCGTCCAGGTCGCCGTGGGCGATGAGGAAGGGGGGCGCGTCCGGGCGGACGAGGTTGACCGGGGAGGTCGCGGGATTCCCGTCGAAGTAGGTCCCGAGGTAGCCGTTGAGGACGATGGCCGCGGTCACCGAGGTGTCCGCCCCCTCGAAGCCGGGCTGGTAGGCGGGGTCGTCGGCGGTGAGGGCGGCGAGCGCCGCCATGTGGCCGCCCGCGGAACTGCCCGAGACGTACACCGCGGCCCCGGGGTGCGCGCCGTACTCGGCGGCGTGCTCGCGGGCCCAGGCGATGACCTTCTTCGCGTCGATCAGGTGGTCCGGGTGCGAAGAGGCGGGCCGCAGGCGGTAGTTGGCGCTGATGCAGACCCAGCCCCGGCTGGCGAGGCGGTACAGCAGCGGGAGGGACTGGGTGTCCTTGCGGCCCTGGTCGTAGTGGCCGCCGTGGAAGTGGATCAGCACCGGGCCGCCCTCGGGGCGGGCGCGGTGGTGGTAGACGTCCAGCAGGTTGCGGACGCCCGCGTCGCCGTAGCCGAGGTTCGCCACCCGCCTGACCTCGCGGCGGCGGCGGAAGACCGGCCGGAGCAGGATGCGGGCCAGCGGCGGCCGGTGCCGGGTGGCCGCGCCGGCGCCGAGCGCCTCGTCCAGGGCCCCTTTGACCACGGCCGCGGTGCGCAGGCCGCGTCGGGCGACCACGGCGAGTCCGACGGCGGGGACGACGGCCAGGGCGACGGCGGCCCAGTCGGCCGCGGTGGTGATGTCGCCCTCCGCGAAGGCCAGGGCGGTGGCCGCCGCCAGGCCGTAGAGGGCGAGGAAGGGCAGCTCGTTGAAGACCAGCCCCAGCCGGTAGCTGAACCAGAACAGCGGGGCCGGCCCCCGGACCGGAACCAGGCAGAACACCGTGATCACGGTGGCCAGCACCACCGTCGTCAGATAACCCGCGGCCATCCGCGCCACTCCCCGTTCGACACTCGGTTCGTCCCACCCCGCCCGTGGTATCCCGTCCGTCCTATCACGGGCGGGCACCTCCGGACCGGGGAAGGGGAGAAGACAGGGGTGGGTGGGGAAGAAGGGGATGGGGGTGGGACGGGGGCGGAGGGACTGGGTGGGGAGGGCCGGGTCAGTGGCGCAGGGCGCGCCAGCCGAGCAGGGTGGTGGCGGCCAGGGCGGCGGCCGCCAGGGCGAAACCCGCGCGGGGGCCGGCGAGCTGGATGGCGGCGGAGAGCAGCAGGCCGGTGAGCGGGAGGGTGCCGGGCAGGGCCATCGACCAGGCGGCCATCACCCGTCCGCGCAGGGCGTCGGTGGAGCGGAGCTGGACCAGGGTGTTCGCGGCGGTGATGAAGCGGATGCCGGTGAAGCCGGCCGCCGCGATGGCGGCGAAGGCGACGGGCGGGTCGGGGCTGGCGGCCAGCAGGAGGACGGTCAACGCGGTGGCCAGGGCCAGGTTCCTGACCTGGCGGCCGGTGGGGTCGCCCCGGCCGGCGGCGAGGACCGCGCCGGGCAGGGCGCCGAGGCCGAACGCGGCCATCAGGGCGCCGTAGCCGCCGCCGTCCAGGTGCAGGGTGCGGGAGGCGAAGAGCGGGAGGGCGACGCCGAGGTTGAAGAGCATCCCGGCGGCGGCCGCGATCGGCAGGCAGGCCCGGATCGGTGGGTCGTCCCGCACGTAGCGCAGCCCCGCCCGGAGCGCCCCGGCGGTGCGGACCGCGGGGGCGGCGGCAGGGGCGGCCGCGGCGGTGGCGGGGGCCGCGGGGGCGGCCGCGGAGGCGGCGGGGCGGACGGCCAGCAGGACGGCCAGCGGGGGGAGGAAGGCCAGCGCGTTGGCGAGGAAGCAGGCCCAGGCGCCGACGGTGCCGAGCAGCAGGCCGCCGACGGCGGGGCCGAGGACCCGGGAGGCGTTCATCGTCACCTCGTACAGGCTCACCGCGCCGGCGATCCGTTCGGCGCCGACCAGGTCGACCACGTACACCTGGCGGGCCGGGGCGTCGAGGGCGGTGACCACGCCGCTGAGGGCGGCGGGCAGCAGCAGGACGGGCAGCGGGGGCCGCAGCGGGGCGAGCGCGGCGAGGGCCAGCCCCAGGGCGACGAAGGCGAGTTGGGTGGCGATCAGGAGCCGGCGCCGGTCGGTGCGGTCCACCAGGACGCCGGCCCAGGGGCCCAGCAGCAGGAGCGGACCCCAGGTGACGACCGTGATCACGCCCAGCCACCACGCGCTGTGGGTGCGCTGCAGGACGAGCCAGGACATCGCCACGGCCTGGGTCATGGTGCCGGAGGCGGACAGCACCTGGGCGCCGAACCACCAGCGGAAGGCGGGGGCGCGCAACGGCTGGCCGATCCGGGCCAGGGCGCCCCGGCGGGTGGTGGTGTCGGTGTGCCGCGGGGCGGAGCGGGTGTTCACGTGTCCTCCCTCGTCTCGGGTCGCCGCGCGTACGCATCGGCGGGGCGGATCGGCAGGGGGCGGTGCTGGGCGAGGTGGTACCTGGCGGGGGTGCCAGCAAAGCAGCGCCGGGGCGGGGTGCGCACGGCCTCCGGGGAGCGTCCGGGCGAATTTCGGCCGTGCGGTGGTCCGGCCGGGAGGCGCGGTCCCGCGACCGCCGCAGCCCCGGTTCGGCGTGCGCCCGGCGTGGACGGCCGTCGGCCCGTACGTCCGGGGGAAGGACGGACGGGCCGGTGGAACGGGCGTTGCCCGCGGCCGGTCAGGCCGTGTACGGGGTGTGCTCGCGGCCGGCCCGCAGGGTGCGGGCCCACCAGGTGAGCTGGTCGAGCATCCGCTTGGCGGCGCCGTTCGCGGTGGTGGCGTCGTGCGGCTGCCCGTCGGCGTCGAACTTCTCCCAGGCCATGTGGAAGCTGAGGCTGTCGCGGACGGTCGCGGCGTGCAGCTCGGCGAAGACCTGCCGCAGGTGCTCGACGGCGCGCAGGCCGCCGCTCATGCCGCCGTACGAGACGAAGGCGACCGGCTTGGCCTGCCACTGGCTGTAGTGCCAGTCGATCGCGGCCTTCAGCGAGGCCGGGTAGGAGTGGTTGTACTCGGGGGTGACGACGACGAAGGCGTCGGCGGCCGCGATCCGCGGGGTGAGTGCCGCGACCCCCGGGGTGGGTTCGCCCCCCAGCCGGTGCGGGACGTCTGCGTCCGCGAGGTCGATCAGGTCGACGCCGAACTCGCCGTAGCCGCGGGCCTGTTCGGTGAACCAGCGGGCGACGGTCGGGCCGAAGCGGTTCTCCCGGGTGGAGCCGATGATGACGGCGAGCTGCAGGGGGGCGGCGGTGTCGGTCATGGCGGTGTCGGTCATGGCGGGTGTCCCTTCGCGGTCGGGCCGCTCGCTGCGGCCTGGCTGACGTCGGGAACGCTACGGAGCCGGGTACCGGGCGCGCATCCGTCGGATGACCTGGTCCGGTCCGGGGGCGGTCCCCGGTCATCCGACGGATGCGCGGGGCCGCGGCCGGTTCCTAGCGTCGACGGCATGGATGACACGACGCAGGCCAGGCGGTCCGGGGCGGCCCGGAACGGGACGGAGCGGGGCGGGCGGCGGGCGCTGACCCTCGGGGTGGTGCTGCTGGGCATGCTCACCCTGGCGATGTCGATGTCGGGGACGACCGTGGCACTGTCCGACATCGGGGCCGAACTCGGCGCCTCCGGGCCCGCGTTGCAGTGGGTGGTGACCGGCTACTTCCTGACCGCGTCCAGCTTCATGCTGGTGTTCGGGGCGCTCGGCGACCTGTTCGGGCGGCGGCGCACCTACCGGGCGGGGGCCGCGGTGTTCGCGGTCGGGCTGGGGTTGAGCGCGCTCGCGCCCGGCGCCTGGTTCCTGGACGCGGCCCGGGCGCTGGCCGGGCTCGGCGCGGCGGGCGTGATGTCCGGCGGCGGCGCGCTGCTCGCCTCCGCCTTCGAGGGACCGGCCCGGACCAGGGCGTTCGCGGCCTTCGGCACCACCGGCGGGGTGGGCCTGGCACTCGGCCCGACGCTGACCGGCGCGCTGGTCGGGTCGGTGGGCTGGCGGGTCGCGTTCGGGCTCTTCGCGGCCGTCGGGGCGCTGGTCGCGGGCGGGGCCGGACTGCTCGCCGAGCCGCGCCCGGCCGGCCGGGCCCGACTGGACGTGCCGGGCGCGGCGCTGTTCGTGGCGGGCCTCGGCCTGCTGATGGCCGGGGTCACCCAGGGGCCCGCCAACGGCTGGACCAGCCCGCCGGTGCTCGGCGCGTTCGGCACCGGCCCGGTGCTGCTGGCGGCCTTCGCGCTGCGGCAGGCCCGGGCCGCCCACCCGGTGCTCGACCTGACGCTGGTGCGCGACCGCCGCTACCTGGCCTGGACGGTCGCGGGCCTGGCCTCGTCGGCCGGCTTCGCCGGGTCGCTGACCTACCTGCCGACGTACTTCCAGGGCGTCGACGGGGCCTCGGCCGGGCGGGCGGGCGCGACCATGCTGTGGCTGACCGCGCCGGTCCTGGTCGTGCCGCTGCTCAGCGGGCGGCTGCTGACCCGGGGCGTGCCGGCCCGGGTCGTCATCGCGGTGGCGCTGGCGCTGGTCGCGGCGGGCAACGCCTGGCTGACCGTCCTGGCGCCGGGCGCGGGCAGCGCCGTCCTGGCCGGGCCGCTGCTGGCCGTCGGCACCGGCACCGGGCTGGCCAACGGCATCGTCGACGGGCAGGCCATGAACCAGGTGGGCCCGGCCCGGGCCGGGATGGCCGCCGGGTTCCTCAACACCGTTCGCAGCGGCGGCCAGGCGATGGTGATCGCCGGGCTCGGCGCCGCCCTGCTCACCCTGGTCACCTCCCGGGTCGGCTCCGCGCGGGTGGCCGCCGAGGTGGTCTCCGGGCAGCTGACCGGCGGCGAACCCGCCTTCCTGGCCGAGCAGTTCACCTCGGCCTGGCACGTCGTGCTGTGGACCGTCGCCGCCCTGGTCGGCGCCGCGCTGGCCGCCGTCACGGCCCTGCTGCGCACCGGCCCGGCCCGGAGGACGGCCCCGAGCCGCCCGGCAGCAGCGGAGGCGGGGACGGAGGCGGAGGCAGGGGCAGGGACGGGGGCTGCGGGGGTCGTCCAGCAGGCGGGGTGAACTCCTGCCGCCAGCAAGGAATTTGGCCGATTCCACTGCCTGGATGGGTAGTTGGGCGACCGTCCGGGATGCGGTTCGCCACCCGGGCCCGGAGCGGGACGCCAACTAGGCTGGTTCGCATGCTGCATGGACGCACGACGGAGACCGCCGCGATCGACCGGCTGCTGGACGGGGCCCGGGAGGGGCGGGGCGGGGCCGTGGTCCTGCGCGGGGAGCCGGGGATCGGGAAGAGCGCCCTGCTGGCGTACGCCGCGCGGCGGGGCGAGCAGCGGGAGATGCGGGTGCTGCGCGGCGCGGGCGTCGAGGGCGAGGGTGAACTGCCTTTCGCCGGGCTGCACTTGCTACTGGCGGGGGTGCTCGACCGGCTGGGGTCGCTACCCGGGGCGCAGGCCGCCGCGCTGCGCGGCGCGCTCGGGCTGCGAACGGAGGCCGCGTCCGGCGACCGGTTCCTGGCCGGGCTCGGGGTGCTCACGCTGCTGTCCGAACTGGCCGCCGAACAGCCGGTGTTGGCGGTGGTGGACGACGCGCACCTGCTGGACGCGGAGTCGCTGCGGGTGCTGCTGTTCGCGGCCCGGCGGCTGGGCGCGGAGCGGGTGGCCGTGCTGCTGGCGGTGCGCGGGGGCACCGGCGACGGCGACGGCCCGGACACCCCCGGGCTGCCCGAACTGCCGGTCGGACCGCTGGACGCGGCCGCCGCCGAACTGGTCCTCGCCTCGGCCGCGGGGGCCGACCGGCTGCCCGGTCCGGCCCGGGCGCTGGTGCTCAAGGAGGCGATGGGCAACCCGCTCGCGCTGCTCGAACTGCCCGCCGCCCAACGGTCGTCGGAGCACTACGCGTCCCCGTACGGGGTGGCCTGCCTGCCCGCGCACAGCCGGCTGCTGCGCACCTTCACCGACAGCGTGGCGACGCTGCCGCCCGCCACCCGGACGGTGCTGCTGGTCGCGGCGACGGACGAGCGGGGGCGGCTGGACACCGTGCTGGCCGCGGCCGGACGGCTGGGCGCCGGGCTGGACGACCTGGAGCCGGCCGAGCGGGCCCGGCTGGTGCGGGTCGAGGACGGACGGGTCCGGTTCCGGCACTCGGTGATCCGGGCCGCCGTCTACCAGGGGGCCGGCACCGCCCGGCAGGTCGCCGCGCACCGGGCACTGGCCGAAGTCCTGGCCGAGGCGCCGGGCGGGGCAGCGGGCGGGGCCCTGACGGGCGGCGGCGGGAGCGACGGGAGCGGCGAGGACTGCGGGGCCGACCCCGAGCTGGCCCGGCAGCGGGCCTGGCACCTGGCCTCCGCCGCGACCGGTCCCGACGCCGAGGCGGCCCGGCTGCTGGAGCGCAGTGCCGAACACGCCCGCGCCCGGGGCGGGTTCGACGCCGTCGCGGCCGCCTACCAGCGGGCCGCCGCGCTCACCGCCGACCCGGCCGAGCGCGGCCGCCGGCTCTTCGAGGCGGCGTCGGCCGCCGCCGACGCCGGGCGGCTGGAGCAGGCCGACGGGCTGGCCCGGGAGGCCGGGCCGTACCTGGCCGACCCGGTGCGGCGGGCCCGGGCGGCCCGGCTGCGGGCCGCCGTCGCCGACGAGCAGGACCGCTCGCGCGACGCCCACGCCATGTTCACCGAGGCCGCCGGGGAGGTGGAGAGCGCCGACCCGGAACTGGCCGGGGCGCTGCTGTTCCAGGCCGCGCAGGCCGCCTGGCACGCGGGCGACCAGCAGGCGATCGAGCGCAGCGCCGAGCGGGCCGCCGCGCTCGCCCTGCCCGGCGCCGAACGGATCACCGCGCTGGCCCGGGTGGCCGCCGGCCAGCACCGGTTGGAGCCCGCCGCGCTCGCCGACGGCGCCGGTGCCGTCCGCGAACTCCTGTCCTCCGCCAGCGGGTCGGACTCCCCGACGGCGCTGCGCGAGCAGGTCCGGCTGGGCTGGTGGCACCTGTTCGACGGCCGGACCGACCAGGCCCACGAGCTGGCCGCCGCGGTCGAGCGCCGCTGCCGGGAGACCGGCGCGCTCGGCGTCCTGGCGGTGGCCCAGATGCTGCTGGCCCGCACCCAGCTGATGCTGGGCCGGCACCGCGACGCGCTCACCACCGCCACCGACGGGCTGCGCTCCGCCGAGGACAGCGGGCAGGCCCGGGTCCGGATCCACCTGGCCACCGTGCTGGCCCAGTTGGCCGCGCTGCGCGGCGACGAGGACGCCTGCCGGGCCCACACCGAGGAGGCGCTGGCCCGCGGCATCGCCCCGTCCACCGTGCACGCGGGCACCGCCCTGGCCGTCCTCGACCTCGGTCTGGGCCGCACCGAGGCCGCGCTGGACCGGCTGACCGCGCTCGCCGCGTCCCCCGACCGGCAGGGCATCATCGCCGCCCTGCCCGACCTGGTCGAGGCCGCCGCCCGGCTGGAGCGGCCCGAACGCGGCCGCACCGCCGAGGGCTGGTACCGGGAGCACGCCGCGCTCGGCGGGCAGCCCTGGGCCCGGGCGCTCGCGCTGCGCTGCCGCGCCCTGCTCACCGAGGACCCGGACACCGCCGCCGCCCACTACGAGGAGGCGCTGCGGCTGCACCAGCAGGACGGCGGCTCCCCGTTCGACCTGGCCCGCACCCGGCTGCTGTACGGCGAACGGCTGCGACGCCGGCGCCGCACCGCCGAGGCCCGCACCCAACTGCGGTCCGCCCTGCACGCGTTCGAGCAGCTGGGCGCCGCGCCCTGGGCCGAGCGGGCCCGCGGCGAACTGCGCGCCACCGGCGAGAGCACCGCCCAGGCCGCCGGTCCCGGCCCGCTGGACCTGCTCACCCCGCAGGAGCTCCAGGTGGCCCGGCTGGCCGCGGAGGGCCTCAGCAACAAGGACATCGGCAGCCGCCTGTTCATCAGCCCCCGCACCGCGGGCTACCACCTCTCCCACACGTACGCGAAACTCGGGATCACCTCCCGCACCGAACTGGCCCGGATCGCCTTCTGATCCGGCCGGGCGCGGGAGGACGGACACAGGAGGCGGCATGGCGACGGACAGCGGTCCCACCGAACGGACGGGGGCGCCCGGGCAGCCGGCGGGAGCCCCCGGGCAGCGGGCGACGGCGCCCGGGCAGTCGGCGGCGGTACCCGGGCAGCGGGCGGCGAGCGGGCGTCCCGCCGGGCCGCCGGTCGGGCGGCGGGTGGACCGGCGGCTGGCGATCCTGGTCGGCGTCCTGCTGCTGCTGTGCCTGCCGCCGTGGTGGACGCTGCTCGCGGCGGGCACCGGCTGGCCGCTGCCGGTGGTGCTCGCGGGCACGGCCGTGCTGCTGGCCTGGGCGGTCGGCTTCCCGGTCCTGATGGTCCGGGGCCACAGTCCGCGCAGCCGCGACGACCGGGCGGCCCGGATCGCGGACACCAGTCTCGGCGTGGTGTGGGTGCTGTGGACCTGCTCGGTGCTGGGCGCCCTGGCCGACCTGCTGCTGGCCGCGGCCGGCGTCGGCGGCACCGGCCGGGCCCGGCTGGTCGCGGCGGCGGTCGTGCTGCTGGCGGCCGGAGTGCTGGCGTGGGGCCACCACGAGGCGATGCGGGTGCCCCGGGTGCGGCGGCTGGACGTCCACCTGCCGCGGCTCGGCGCCGGGCTGGACGGCCTGCGGGTGGTGCTGCTGGCCGACACCCACTACGGGCCGATCGACCGGGCGGCCTGGTCGGCGGGCGTCACCGCGGCGGTCAACGCGCTGGACGCGGACGTGGTGGTGCACGCCGGTGACATCGCGGACGGCACGCCCGTCCAGCGCCGCGCCCAGTCCGCGCCGCTCGGGGCGGTCGAGGCCCGGCTGGCCCGGGTGTACGTGACCGGCAACCACGAGTACGGCAGCGAGGCCCAGGGCTGGCTGGACCGGATGACCGAGCTGGGCTGGGAGGCGCTGCACAACCGGCACGTGGTGGTGGAGCGCGGCGGCGACTCGCTGGTGCTGGCCGGGGTGGACGACGTCACCGCCGAGTCCTCCGGCCTGGCCGGGCACCGGACCGACCTGGACGGCGCGCTGGCCGGGGCGGACCCCCGGCTGCCGGTGCTGCTGGTCGCCCACCAGCCCAAGTACGTCCCGCAGGCGGCGGCCGCCGGGATCGACCTGCAGCTGTCCGGGCACACCCACGGCGGCCAGATCTGGCCGTTCCGCTACCTGGTCCGGATCGACCAGCCGGTGGTGCGCGGCCTGAGCCGGCACGGGGAGCGGACCTGGCTCTACACCAGCGGCGGCACCGGCTTCTGGGGGCCGCCGTTCCGGGTGTTCGCGCCGAGCGAGATCACCGTGCTGACGCTGCGCGCGGGCACGGGTAGCGCGGGCGCGGGCGGGTAGCGCGGGCGCGGGCGGGTCGCGGGTGGCGCTACCGGGTAGCGCGGGTGGCACTGCCGGGTGGCCGCGCGGTCGCTCAGCCCGCCGGGGTCCGGGACGGGGTCCGGGCGGGCGTCCAGGACGGCGTCCAGGCCCCGGCCGGGGTGGGGGCGGCGGCGGTCGCGGCGGCGAGGTGGGCGTGCAGGGCGGGCAGCGCCGGGTGCGGGTTGTCCCGGTGGTGCAGCAGCGAGTGCGGGTAGACCGGGACGGGGTCGGTGACCGGGACGCGGCGCAGGCCGTGGCCGGTGGGCCAGACCAGTCGGGTGTCCTCGCCCATGAAGGTGGCCAGCGCGGGGGTGTCGGCGATGGTGTCGAGCAGCACGTCGGAGCCGAAGTTGGGCCCGGTCGACTCGATGGTCAGGCCGAACTCGCCCGCCAGCGCCTCGTAGTAGGCGGCCCACTCGCTGCCGGGCAGCAGGCCGGGCATCCAGATCCGGTGCCCGGCGAGCTCGGCCAGCGGCACCGCGCGGGCGGCGGCGAGGGCGTGCCCCGGGCCGGTGAGCAGGTGCAGCGGTTCGTCCAGGACCCGGGTGGCGGTGAGGTCCTCGGGCAGCGGGCGGCCGGGCGCGCCGACGGCCCGGAACGAGGCGTCGACCGTGCCGGAGCGGATCGCGGCGACCGCGCTGTCGATGTCGAGCAGCATGACGATGTCCAGCTCGACGCCCGGGTGGGTGCGGTGGAAGGCGCGCATCAGCCGGGAGGCCGCGCCGCGCGAGTTGATCACGTCCACCCGCAGCGGCCGGGCGCCGGGCCGGACCGAGGCGGCGGCCCGGTCGGCGGCCCGCAGCAGCTCGCGGGCGTGCGGCAGGAACGCCTGCCCGTCGACGGTGGGTTCGGCCCCGCGCGGGGTGCGGGCGAACAGCCGGACGCCGAGGTCCCGTTCGAGCCCGGCGATCCGCTTGGAGACGGCCTGCTGGGTGATCGCCAGGTCGGTGGCGGCCTTCTGGAACTGGCCGGCCTCCGCGACGGCGACGTAGGTGCGCACGGCTTCGAGATCCATGACGGGCCACCCTACCGAACAATGGCTGGTTGTCGATGCGGCACATCAGCCCTGGTTCATGTGCCCCACCAGGGCTCCTCACACAACGGATGGTTGTGTGGTGGCCCGTTCGCGATCGTGCGCGGCACCGCGCCCGGCCGCCTCGGCGGCGATCCGCTGCAGGGCGGCCAGGTGCCCGGCCAGTGCCGCCCGGCCCTGCGCGGTCAGGCCCAGCCAGGTGCGCGGCCGCTTGCCGACGTAGCCGCGGCGGACCCCGACGTGGCCGACGGCCTCCAGGGCCGAGGCGATCTTGCTCAGTCCCGACTCCGACAGCCCGCAGCCCTCCCGGACGGCCCGGAACTCGGCCTCGGCGCAGCCCGACAGGAACCCCACCACGGCGAGCCTGGTGGGGTGGTGGATCGACTCGTCGAACCCCGGGAGCAGCCCGCCCCGCCCCGCCGCAGGCGTGCTGCGAGCCGCTTCGACCTCGTCTTGGTGCCGTTCCATCAGTGCTCCGAACCTCCCGACCCGGTAAGAACATTGCCAGCCTGGCAGGTGCTTTCCGCCGGGGCAATCACCCGCGCGGCGCGCCACCTCGCGCAGTGGCCGAACAGCCCCGGACCGGGGCGGCGTGAACCTGGCGTTCCGGCGGGAAGGGCCCGGGATTCAACCCGCGTACACGCTGTTTCCACGTCGTGTCGTCAGAGTTCCGGCCCGTGCCCACTACACACTCGCGTGTCGGCGTCGCCTCCGTGTGCGCCGCGTCCCTCACCTTCTCCGGCCTGATGGTCACCGGCCTGTTCGTCGCGCAGTCCGCGGCGGCGGCCGACCCGGTCGGCTACCAGAACGTGCGCGTCAACGAGGTCACCTCGGCCGGCAACGACACCGTCGAGCTCTACAACGCCGGTTCGGCGGCCGTGAGCATCAGCGGCTGGAAGATGTCCGACGACGGCTTCTCGCCGCAGACCTTCAGCCCGTCCGCGAGCAGCATCCCGGCCGGCGGCTTCGTCACCTTCAACTCGCCGAAGGGGCTGGGTGATTCGGACAAGGTGGTGATCTACACCGCCGACGGCACGGTGGTCGACCGGGTCGACTGGGCCACCGGCAGGGCCAAGCCCGCGATGGCCCGCTGCGGTGGCGACGGCACCGGCGCGTGGGTGACCACCACCACCGCCACCACCTTCGGCGCGGCGAACGCGGCCGGCTGCCCGTCCCCGCTGCCCGCCGCCGGCAAGGTCGTGGTCAACGAGGTCAGCTCGGACGGCTCGGACACCGTCGAGCTGTACAACGGCGGCACCGGCGCGGTCAGCATCGGCTCCTGGAAGTACGTGGACAACGACACCTCGCACACCGCGGCCACGATCTCCGCCTCCTCGCCGAGCGCGACCAGCATCCCCGCGGGCGGCTACGTCACGTTCAACTCCACCATCGGACTGGGCGGCAACGACTCGCTGTTCCTGATCGACGGCAGCGGCAACACCGTCGACTCGACCACCTGGGCCGCCGCGGGCGCCTCGCCCTCCGACGAGCGCTGCGCCACCGGCTTCCGGACCTCCGCGAGCGCGACCTTCGGCGCCGTGAACTCCTGCTCCGGCAGCACCCCCGGCGGCGGCACCGGCGGTACGGGCGGCACCGGCCAGCTGCTCGGCGGCGGCGGCTCGCTCACCAGCGGCTGCACCCCCGAGGCGCCCGGCGGCACCGGCGCCACCCCGTCCGGCACCCTGGCCTGGCCCGGCGGCCCCGACGTCACCATCGCCGACAACGTCTGCGCGTTCACCACCTCCACCGGCCCCGAGGGCCGCGACGTCAGCGGCCTGGCCTTCGACCCGGCCAACCCGTCCGTGCTGTGGGCCGCCAAGAACAAGAACTGGCTGTACAAGCTGGTCAAGAGCAACGGCAAGTGGATCCCGGACGCCACCTGGAGCGCCACCGGCAAGCAGATCCGCTTCGCGGGCGGCACCGGCCAGCCCGACTCCGAGGGCCTGACCGTCGGCGGCAACGGCCACCTCTACGTGACCTCCGAGCGCGACAACGGCAACAACACCGTGCCGAAGGACACCGTCATGGAGTTCGACCCGGCCGCCACCGGCAGCACCCTCACCCCGCTGCACCAGTGGGACATGACCGCGCAGTTCCCGCAGCTCAACACCGGCAACAAGGACGACGCCAACCTCGGCTTCGAGGGCGTCGGCTACGTCCCCGACAGCTGGCTGACCGCCAACGGCTGGACCGACCCGCTGACCGGCGCCGCCTACGACCCGGCGAACTACCCGCTGCACGGCTCCGGCCTGTTCTTCGCCGGCCTGGAGTACGACGGCACCCTGCACGTCTACGGCCTCAACTCGGACGGCACCTTCACCACCTTCGGCACCGTCTCCACCGGCAAGCCCGGCGTGATGGACGTGACCTACGACGCCGGCACCCAGCGGATCGTCGCCACCTGCGACAACACCTGCGGCGAGACCCACACCTTCCTGAAGGTCAACGCCGCCGGCGCGATCGTCCCGGACGTGACCTACACCAACCCGGCCGTCATGCCGGTCGACAACCTGGAGGGCTTCGCCCTCGCGCCGACCTCCACCTGTGCGGGCGGCTTCCGCGAGGCGGTCTGGAGCGACGACGGCATCTACGGCTTCGGCTCCGGCACCTCCTCGTACGGGCACGCCCTCTACAGCGGCACCTTCCCCTGCTGATCCCCGCTCCCGCCCGGGCCCCGGCCGCGCACCCCGCGCGACCGGGGCCCCGGCCGTCTCAACGCCGGGCCACGTAGTAGACGTTGAGGATGTCGCCCTCGACCCGCCGGGCGTCCACCCGGCCGAAGCCCGCCTCGGCGAGCATCCGGCGGGCGGTCTGCTCGCCCCAGACGGTGCCCAGGCCCTCACCGCCCTCGCCGAGCGAAACGCTGAGGCAGTAGAACACCGAGAAGGTGTAGAGCGCCGGGCCCAGCGGGTGGTCGACGTTCTCCTCCAGGCGGCTGGAGGCCGCGATGTCGCCCATCAGGAAGACGCCCTCCGGGCGCAGCGCCCCGGCGATCGCCGCCAGGGTGCGGGTGGGGCGGGCCAGGTCGTGGATCACGTCGAAGGCCGTCACCAGGTCGTGGGCGCCGGACAGTTCGGCGCTGTCGCCGACCTCGAAGCGGGCGTTCGACAGGCCCCGTCCGGCGGCCTCGGCGCGGGCCGCGGCGATGCCCTCCGCGGAGCGGTCCAGGCCCCGGAAGCGGCTGGCGGGGAACGCCTCGGCGAGCACGTTGACCGCGTGCCCCTGCCCGCAGCCGACGTCGACGGCGTCGATGCCCGCCCGCAGCCGCTCCGGCAGGCCCGGGACCAGCGGCACGATCCCGTCCACCAGCGCGAGGTCGTACACCTCGCCGGACTCCTCCGCCTGCAGCGCCTGGAAGCGCGGGTACGCCTCGTACGGCACCCCGGCGCCCGTCCGGAACGCCTCCACCACCCGCTGCTCGACCTCGGCCAGCATGCCGAGGTCCTGGGCGATCCGGGCCAGGTTGTCCGGCCCGGCGGCCCGGGTGAGCGAGGCCGCGTGCTCCGGCGGCAGCCGGTACGCCTCCCGCCCGGGGTCGTAGTCGACCACCCCGCCCGTCACCATCGCGCCCAGCCACTCCCGCACGTACCGCTCGTTCAGCCCGGCGGCCCGCGCGACCTCCCCGGCGGTGGCCGGCTCCAGACCCGCCATGACGTCGAACAGGCCGCTCTCGTGCCCGACCCCGGCCATCAGCCCCAGGCAGGCGTCGTTCAGCACCTGGACCATCCGGCCCGCGAACGCCTCCTGCTTCGCCCGGTCCGGTTCCACGGCGACAGCCATGACTCCTCCTTCCGCCACCGCGGCGGCCGGTCGCGGCCGCGCTCCGCACCGCGACGGGAACGCGCCGCGACGGGAACGCGCCGCCCCGAGGGCGCGTCACCACGGGAACGCGTCACCACGGAGGCCGCGCCACGGACCGCGGCCACGGCCGGCCGCCCGGTGGCTGCGCAAGCACCCCTTCTCCCGTCACGCTAGTCCTCCCGCCGCCGACCGCCCTGTTGAACGGGCCACCCCGCTCCCCCTCGCCCCGGATCCTCCGGAACGCTGCGGAACCCGCCCCGGGCGGCGGAGGATGGGCGCCATGCAGATGGACCGGACGGGGCTCGCCGACTTCCTCCGCCGCTCCCGCGAGCGGCTGCGCCCGCAGGACGCCGGACTGCCCGACGGGCCCCGGCGCCGCACCCCCGGCCTGCGCCGGGAGGAACTCGCCCAACTCGCGGGCGTCTCCGCCGACTACGTGGTGCGGCTCGAACAGGGCCGCAGCTCACAGCCCTCGCCGCAGCTCCTCGCCGCGCTCGCCCGCGCCCTGCGGCTGAGCACCGACGAGCGCGACCACCTCCACCTGCTGGCCGGCCACCGCCCGCCCGAAGGCCCCACCGCCGGGCCGCACGTCCGCCCCGCCCTGCGCTACCTGCTCGACCGGCTCGGCGACACCCCCGCCCAACTGCTCACCGACCTCGGCGACCTGCTCGCCCAGAACGCCCTCGCCGAGGCACTGTTCGGCTGCGTGTGCAAGGTCGCCGAACCCGACCGCAACATCGTCTGGCGCTGGTTCACCGACCCCGCCGTCCGGGAGGCGTACCCCGCCGAGGAACGCGACCCGCTCGGCCGCCTGCACGTCGCCGAACTGCGCGCCGCCGCCACCCGCCGCGGCTTCGACCCGCCCACCCGCGCCCTGCTCGACCGGCTCACCGCCGCCAGCCCCGAGTTCACCGCCCTCTGGCAGCGCCACGAGGTCGCCGTCCGCCGCACCAGCCGCCTCCGCGTCCTGCACCCGGCCGTCGGCCCGATCGAGTTCGACTACGAGCTGCTCCAGACCCAGGCCGCCGACCAGCGCCTGCGCCTGTTCACGCCCCCGCCCGACTCGACCGACCCCGGCCCGCTGGAACTCCTGCGCCGGCTCGGACCGGGGACGGCGCACCGCAGCCACCGCTAGCCTCCGCGGCGGCCGCCCGAACTCCCGGCGGCTCCCGGCAGCCCGCCCGGATCACCCCCGGGAGCCGCCGGCCCCGCCCCTCGCGTTCACCCTTGCCTTCACCCGGCCCCGAACTCCCCCGCCCGCACCCCCGCCACGAACACCGACCAGGCCCCGGCCGCGAAGACCAGCGCCGGCCCCTGCGGGTCCTTCGAGTCCCGGACGGGAACCACCCCGGAGAAGCCGTCGGCCACCTCCACGCAGTTGCCCTGGTAGCCGCTGAAGCTGCTCTTCCGCCACGCGGCGCGGCTCAGGTCCGTGTTGTCCCGGTCGGTGTGCATCACTCGAATTCCTTTGCCATCCGTGCGCCCGCCGAAGCGCGGCCCGCAGCGTCCTGCCCCCGTCCGAAAGGACACCCTCCCCTCCCCCGCCGCGCCGCACACCCGCAAAGCCCCTTCAAACATGGGAACTTCAAGATCGTCGGGCCACGACGGCGACCCGCGTTCCGGCCGGGAAGTCCTACGGCGTGTACTCGTAGCCGATCGTGAACCGGGCGGGGAGACAGGACTCCGTGTACTCGATCAGCCCCTCCTCGTCCGACCAGCGGTGCACGAGGGCGAGGATCGGACTGCCGACGGGAACGGCCAACGCCGACGCCTCACGCTGGTCGGCCTCCCGGGCGTGCATGTCGTCGCGCGCCGCCGTGACGGTCCGCCCGGTGGCTTCGAGGACCTTCGCGGTGATGCCGTCGTTGCGCCCGGGCGCCGTGTTGAGCAAGTCCGGTACGAGCGCCGCGAAGTGGGCCGGGTACCACGACACCGCGAAGAGGGTCCGCGACTTGCCCCGGCCCGCGACGTACTCGCGCCGGACGAGTTGCGCCCCGTGTTCGAGATCGAACAGGTCGGCCACGTAGAGCGGGGGAACCACCAGGCCCGCAGCCGTCACGCGGCTGGTCTCCCCCTCCATCAGGCTCGACCGCACACGCTGGACCCGCTCCAGCCGGTCGCGGCTGCTGGCCGTCACTCGGGGATCGTCCGCGACGAAGGTCCCCCGGGGAGACGTCCGGAGGTAGCCCTCCACCTGGAGGTGCTGGAGCGCCCGGCTCACCGTCGCGACCGCGACGTTCCACCGCCCGGCGATCTCCTTGTTGCTGGGGAGCTTGGAGCCGGGTTCGAGCTCGCCCGACAGGATGCGCTGCCGGTAGTGGTCCGCGATGACGGACCAGGTCTTCGGAGTCCTACTGGGCATGAGTCCTCACCATCGCACATGGGGGGCAAGTTCCCCTCAGAGCAGACTAGTTCACTCGAAACCGTTGCGGGAGAACTAGGCCACTCAACATGCTGGACTAGTTCACTGACTGAGCGTCACGAAGCGTTTCCGGATCGGCACCGAGGACGGCCCCGACTGGAACCTGCCGACCCGACTCCACGCACCCATCTCGCACGCACCACCACGGAGCACGACCCATGACGACACACCAACCCTTGCCGGAAAAGCCTTGCTCAGCAGCCAGGTTGACGATCCGGGTCTACCGGGTGGGGCCCGACGGGGTTCGGGTGCAGGTCTCCTCCTGTTTCTCGGACGAGGACCTGCACCTGCCGTTGGTCTCGGCGCTGACCTGGCCGCCCTGTGCGTGTCCGCGTTGCGCCGTCGCCGCCGACGCGGCCTGAACGCACCGCACCATCGAGGAGAGGAAGCACGTGCTGTACACCGGACAACCGCTGGTGGCCGTCGACGTCCTGCAGCGGTTCCTGCGCGGCGGGTTCACCGACTCCGAGGGGGCGGCGGACTCGCTGGAACGCGCCTTCCATGCCGCCCGCCTCGACCCGCCGACCGGGCTCTCGCCGGTCTACCGCGACGACGTCCCGCCGGAGCTGGCGGGCCTCGCGCTGGGGTGCGTCGGACTGCCCTGGGCGCAGCAGCTGGCGGAAGCGCTGCTCGAACTGGCCTTGCTGCGCAGCGAGTTCCCTCCCGCCGTCCGGCTCGCGACCCCGGAGCTGGGCGCCGAGAGCCGCTCCGCGCTGGGGGTGACCTGGTGAGTGGTGACGTGTTGCGGCAACGTGCCTGGGAGATCGCCGAACAGCTCGCCGAGGCGGGTGGCGGGGAGGCCCGACTGACCGTCATCCCCGACGGCTACCGCGTCGAACTACGCATCTTCCGACCCGAGGACGGCTCCCCCAGCCCCGAGGACCACCTGGCCGTCCTCAAAGCCCTCGCCCTGGGCGACCGCTGGGGCCACCGCTACTCGCCGCCCTCCCGCAACAACGGCACCGCCCGCGAAACCGTCTGGAGCGAAGTCCACCACAACCCACCCACCGAACAAGGAAGTTGAGCGAGGTCGAACCGGCGGAGGCCCGCTCCCCCGCCCGGGTGGACGAGAGAGCGGGCCTCGCAGTGGGATGGCGGGGGTCAGGCCGTGGGGGTCATCAGTGGTCGGCCTTGCCGCCGCGCACCACGCAGGAGGCGCTGTTCTCCCAGCCCCAGCCGTCACCGTCCGGGTCGGACGAGGCGGAGGCGCAGTACGGGTAACCGTTCGGCGCGGTGGTGGCGGTGGCGCCGGTGTCGGCCTTGCCGCCGCGCACCACGCAGGAGGCGCTGTTCTCCCAGCCCCAGCCGTCACCGTCCGGGTCGGACGAGGCGGAGGCGCAGTACGGGTAGCCGTTCGGCGCCTTGGACGCGGTCGCGCTCGGGGACGGGGAGGACGAGGCGGAAGCGGAGGCGGAGGCGGTCGGAGTGGTGTCGGCCTTGCCGCCGCGCACCACGCAGGAGGCGCTGTTCTCCCAGCCCCAGCCGTCACCGTCCGGGTCCGAGGAGGCGGAGGCGCAGTACGGGGAGCCGTTCGGCGCGGTGCCGGTGCCGGTGGAGGTGGACGGGGAGGCCGAGGTGGTGGGCGTCCCGCCGGTGTAGACGGTCGCGGGGCGGGCCGTGGCGGCGATGCCGTTGGCGCCGTTGAAGAAGCGGTTGCCCCAGGCGGTCAGCGAGTTCTTGTCGAAGTTGTTGACCAGGTCGAGGTACTCGACGCCGCCGCCGTTGCCGCTCCAGGACCAGCCGAGGTAGCCGATGCCCCGGGCCTGGGCGGTGGCCATGATGGCGTCCTCGTCCGGGTCGCCGTCGCTGTGCTGGGCACCGAACTCGCCGACCACGATGGGGAGTCCGGCCGAGGTGTAGGCGTTCAGGTAGTCCTGGACCTTGGCGGCGGTGTTGTAGACGCCGTACATGTGGATCGAGAAGATCGTGTTGCGGTCGGCGTCGGAGGCGAACACCGAGGCGGCGTTGTCGCGCATGGTGCCGGACCAGTCCTGGCCCCAGTTGGGGCCGTCGACCATCAGCGCGTTGTGGATGCCGGCGGCGCGGACCTTCGCGATCGCGCTCTTGGTGGCGGCGGTCCAGGCGGTGTAACCACTGTTGCCCCAGGGCTCGTTGGCGATGTTGACGACGACGTGGTTCTCCTGGCCGATGATCGCGCTCTTGTTGTCGACCCAGAACTGGGCGGCCGCGTCCAGGGTGCCGGCGGCGGCGTCCTCGCCGTAGCCGGTGGCGTCGTGCACCTCCAGCACGCAGATGACCTTGGCGGCCTTGCACTGGGCGATCAGCGCGGAGACCTGCGCGGTGCTGGTGCGGGTCCACCGCTGGCCGTCGCTGAGGACGACGCGGACGGTGTTGGCGCCCTTGGACGCGATGTCGGCGATCGCGGTGGTCTGGCTGGGGTACCAGGCGTACGCGTGGTTGACGCCGCGCATGACGAACTGGTTGCCGTTCGCCTCGTAGACGCGGCCGTTGCTGACGTGGATGCCGGAGGTGGCGGCTTCGGCGCTGCCGGGGGTGAACCCGAAGACGGAGAACAGCAGACCGAAGACGGCGGCGACTGCCGCGCCGACAGCCGTGAGCGCCCTGCGGCTCGGCGGCTTTTCCATGACTCTCCTCTGGGTGGGGGTAGGGAACGCGACCGGCCCGACACCCCGCCGCGGGCGGCCCCTCCGAGGGGGCGGGGTGGCCGGGCGGGTGGTGGAGGGAGTACGGGCGGCTGCGGCGACAAGGTCCTGGCAACGTTGTCTGCGGGATCCTGGCATGCCGCACCAACCCGGTCAATGCTTTGAACTTAACCGATTAATTTGCCATCGCAGCTGGCAATTACACCGAACATCGAGGTACGTGAAGTAAAGCGGTCAAGCTAAACCGAACTGACGCTCTGTCAAGTCGCTCCGCCTCGCTAGGCTGCCAGTGTGACCACGACCTTCAGCGAACCCTTCCTCCGCACCGCCGAACACCACGCCGCCTGGGGCGCCGAGCAGTTGGAGGCCCTGGGCCGTGTGCTGCCGGACGCTCCGTGGACGGCCGACCTGGAACAGGGCCTCTACCGGACCGGCGAGCTGACCCTGCGGGTCGGGCTGCTCGGGACGTTCGACCCGGTGGACGGGTCGTGGCTGTGGGGCTGGGCCAACCCGGGGTTCGCCGAGGCGCCGGTGGCGGCCGCCTCCGCCCGGATCGCCGAGTTCGGACGGGCGTACGGCGTACCGGAGTTGGCGGAACCGGGGGTCGACCTGTCCGACTTCGCGGACCCCCGGCACGCGGCCGAGGCACTGGCCTTCACCGGCATGGGCGTGCTCGGCGCGCCGGGCTACATCGGGCAGGCGGCCGGGCCGGACACCCGGGTGTACTTCGTGCCGCAGGACCCGGCCCTGCGCCCGGCGCCGCTCGACCCGGTCACCGTGCCGCGGATGCTGCTGACCGGCGCCGGACTGTTCGGGCGCGACGCCCGCGCCGTGGTGCGCGGCTACTTCGGCCACCACGGCGCGCCCGTGACCGAGGAGCCGGACGCGATCAGCGCCGGGCTGCCGGGCGGGCACAGCGTCCGGGTGTCGTTCGACCCGCAGGGGCGGATCGCCTCCGTGGACGGGGTGCTCGGCGGCAACTGAGCACCCACGAGGGGATGGACCACCCCCGGACCAGGACGGCCGCCGTGCTCGGCGGCGACTGAGCACCCCGCCCAGGGGGTTCACCGCTCGCCGGGTGCTCCCCCGTCGGCCTCGACCGGTCGACTGAGGAGCACCTCGCGCGCCTGCTCGGCGGCGCGCAGCAGCATCTCGGAGAGGTGGTCGAGGAACCGGGCGACGCTCTCCAGCCGCGCCCCGGCGGGGGTGGCCGAGCCGAGGACGGCGACGCCCTGCCGGGCGGTGGCGGCCACCGTGGCGTTGGCGTGGGCGCTGGCCACCGCCGACTGGTACCAGATGTCGTCGTCCACCGCGTAGCTCTCGCGGCGCCGCTCGTCGCGCTTCCGGCGGATCATCGACTGCTCGTCCAGGAAGGCGACGGCCTTGGAGACCGAGGCCGGACTGACGTCCAGTCGGCGGGCGAGTTCGGCGGCGCTCAGGCAGCCGGAGTCGGTGAGCAGCAGGGCCGCCAGCACCCGGGCGGGCATCCGGCTGAGGCCGGACTGCATGAAGACGGTGGTGATCGCCTCCTCGAAGCCGGCCACCGCCTCGGGGTCGCGCCCGTCGGCCGGGCGGTCGGCCGGGCGCGGGCCGCGGGCGGGGGCGTTCCGGCGGTGGGCGCGGTGTTCGGTGGCGCGGTGGGCCAGGTCGGCCCGGTAGCCGGACGGGCCGCCGTTGCGCATGACCTCGCGGGTGACGGTGGAGGTCGGCCGGTCGATCCGGCGGGCGATCTCCGCGTAGGCGAGGTCGTCGGCCAGTCCCAGGGCGATCTGCTGGCGTTCCTGCTGGGTGAGCCTGCCTCCCGGCATCGGGGCCCCCTTCTGCGATGTGCGGCGCGTGCTGTTTCCGCGCCCAGCATAGCGTTCACCCTCATTTCATTGCAACGAACGATCGGGCTGACGTTGCGTTAGGCGCAGAATCATTGCAACGATTTTCCCACCCCAACCTGTAGTGATGCACTTCGATTGCAACAAGTACGTTGCCTGATCCTTGAACGCAACGTAGCGTTTCCATCATCAGAAACAAGGCGGCGCACAACAGGGCGCCGCCCCCGACCCAGGGAGCGCACCATGCAGAAGTTCGCCACCCCCACCCCGGTCACCGTCGTCCTGGACGTCCCGGCCGGCCTGGTCCGCTTCATCGCCGCCGACCGCACCGACACCGTGGTCGACCTGCGGCCCGCCGACCCGGCGAAGAACCGCGACGCCGAGGCCGTCGCCCGGACCGAGGTCGGCTACGCCGACGGCGTGCTGCGGATCGTCACCGGCCCCGCCGCACGCCGCCTGCTCGGCCCGTCCGGCGCGCTGGACGTCACCGTGCAGCTGCCCGCCGGCTCGAAGGTCGAGGCGAAGAGCGCGGACGTCCAGCTCCGGGGCGTGGGGCGGCTCGGCGACGTCACCTTCGAGAGCGCCCGGGGCACCGTGAAGCTCGACGAGGCGTCCGCCGCCAGCCTCACCCTGCAGGACGGCGACATCGAGGTCGGCCGCCTCACCGGCCCCGGCGGGTTCAGCACCCGGCGCGGCGACCTGACCGTCACCGAGGCGGTGCGCGGCGCACTCGAACTGACCACCCTGTCCGGCTCGATCTCGGTCGGCGTGGCCCGCGGCGTCTCCGCCTCGCTGGACGCCGGCACCGCCCACGGCCGCGTCCACAACGCGCTGCGCAACGCCGACGACATCCCGGCGGTCACCATCCGCGCCACCACCTCGAACGGCGACATCTCCGCCCGCACCGCCGCCTGACCAGCCGTCCCTCCGCCGGCCCCGCACCGCCGCACCGCCCCGCACCGACCCCCACACCCACAAGGGAGCACCTCATGACCGGCCTGGCCATCGCGGCGAACGGGCTGCGCAAGTCCTACGGCGACAAGACCGTGCTGGACGGCATCGACCTCGCCGTCCCGAGCGGAACGGTCTTCGCCCTGCTCGGCCCGAACGGGGCCGGCAAGACCACCGCCGTCAAGATCCTCTCCACCCTGGTCCGCCCCGACGCCGGCCGGGTCACCGTCGGCGGCCACGACCTGGCCGCCGCACCGCAGCGGGTCCGCGCCGCGATCGGCGTCACCGGCCAGTTCTCCGCCGTCGACGGACTGATCACCGGCACCGAGAACATGCTGCTGATGGCCGACCTGCACCACCTGCCCAAGGCCGAGGGCCGCCGGGTCGCCGCCGAACTCCTCGCCCGCTTCGACCTCACCGACGCCGCCGACAAGCCCGCCTCCACCTACTCCGGCGGCATGAAGCGCCGGCTCGACATCGCCATGACCCTGGTCGGCGGCCCCCGGATCATCTTCCTCGACGAGCCCACCACCGGCCTCGACCCGCGCAGCCGCCACGGCATGTGGCAGATCGTCCGGGAACTCGTCGCCGACGGCACCACCGTCTTCCTCACCACCCAGTACCTGGAGGAAGCCGACCAGCTCGCCGACCGGATCGCCGTCCTGCACGACGGCGTGATCGCCGCCGAGGGCACCGCCGAGGAACTCAAGCGCCTCGTCCCCGGCGGCCACGTCCGGCTCCGCTTCACCGACCCCGCCGCCTACCGCGCCGCCGCCACCGCGCTCACCGAAGCCGCCACCGACGACGACGCCCTCACCCTCGCCGTCCCCAGCGACGGCAGCCAGCGCGCCCTGCGCTCCGTCCTCGACCGCCTGGACGCCGCGGGCGCCGAAGCCGAGGAACTCACCGTCCACACCCCCGACCTCGACGACGTCTTCTTCGCCCTCACCGGCGCCCCCGCCGTCCCCGCCCAGAGCACCGCCACCACCGCGCGGACCGCCACCGCCGGTACCGCCACCGCCGCTGAGGAGAACGCCCGATGAGCAGCCAACTCGCCCTCGCCGTCCGCGACTCGTCCACCATGCTGCGGCGCAACCTGCTGCACGCCCGCCGCTACCCCTCGCTCACCCTGAACCTGCTGCTCACCCCGGTGATGCTGCTCCTGCTCTTCGTCTACGTCTTCGGCGGCGCGATGAGCGGCGGCCTCGGCCGCTCCGCCTACGTCACCTACCTGGTGCCCGGCATCCTGATGATGACCATCGGCTCCACCGTGATCGGCACCGCCGTCTCGATGGCGACCGACATGAACGAGGGCATCGTCGCCCGGTTCCGCACCATGGCGATCCACCGCGGCTCGGTGCTGTTCGGCCGGGTGGCCGGCAGCGTGCTGCAGTCGGTGGCCAGCGTGGTGCTGGTCGGCGCGGTCGGGGTGGCGATCGGGTTCCGCTCGCACGACGCCACCGCCCTGGAGTGGCTGGCCGCGTTCGGACTGCTCGCCCTGGTCGCCCTGGCGCTCACCTGGATCGCCGTCGGCATGGGCCTGGGCAGCCCGAACGCGGAGGCGGCCAGCAACGCCGCGATGCCGCTGATCCTGCTGCCGATGATCTCCAGCGCCTTCGTCCCGCTGCACTCGATGCCCGGCTGGTTCCAGCCGATCGCCCAGTACCAGCCCTTCACCCCCGCCATCGAGACCCTGCGCGGCCTGCTGCTCGGCACCCACATCGGCAACAACTGGTGGATCGCCCTGCTCTGGTGCCTCGGCCTCACCGTCCTCGGCCACCGCTGGTCCCGCGCCCAGTACGACCGCGACCCGAAGTAGTCCGATCGGCGCCCCGGACCCTTTCGACGGCACGTCAAACCGCCTCGCCGCCACCGGATGCCGGTGCGCGGGACGAGGTGCGGGGATGACGGGCCGTCGAAAGGGCCGTTCCGCGTGCGCGCCCTCGAACCTCCGAGCCGCCGGACCCTCGCGCCCGGCACGTGCCGCGCCGACCCGACCGGAGCGGGAACGGTGGGCTGCGGGTGCCGTGCAGGCGGGCACGGTGAAGGCGGGCGCGGTGGAGGTGGGTGGCGCTGCGGCGCCGGGAGTCGGCCGCCCGGGCGCCCGGGCGCGGACCGCCGCCGCCGTTCCCACCGGGACCTTCGCGGGGAGCCGTCCGGCTGCCCGGCCCCGCGGGAGCGCGGGACGTCCTGGAACGGTCGGTGCGTACGCCGCCGACTCGTACTACGGGTGAACTGCTACTGCTGGCACGGGTGTTGGACGAGGAGACCCCGCCGCCACCGGTACCCGGCTCCGGCCGTCGGGCCGCCCCACCGCCGGTGGGGGTCGGGGCACCGACCGGTCCGGTTCAGGTTCAGTGGGCGGCTCCCTGGGTCCAGACCGGGTCGAGGGCGAGCGCGGTGAGCAGCTGGCCGTCCAGCGCGGGCGGTCCGGCGTACAGCTGCTGGCCCTGACCGGGCAGCGGGACGGTGCCCGACTCGGCCGTGATCGTGACGCCGTCGGTGCGGTAGAGCAGCGCCTGCCAGACCTGCGGGACCTCCGGCCCGTACGAGGGGAGGGTGACCACCAGGGTGCTGCCGTCCGGCTGCTTGGTGACGCTGCAGTACGGGATGGTGCACTTGGTCGGCGGCTTGACGACCGACCCGTGGCCGATGGTGATCTGCACGGTGCTGGTCTTCGACCCGTTGGCGATGGTGTACGCGGCGCCGATCGGGCCGCCGCTCCGGTCCTGCTCGGTGAGCAGCTTCCGCACGTCCTCGGGGAGGTTCGGGTTGGCCAGGCGCGGGTCGTCGCCCCGGGGGTCGACCAGGAACGGCTCGCCGACCGCCTGGTAGCCCTTCGGGAAGCGGCTCTTGAGCAGCGCGGCGACCTCCGCCCCGGTGGTCGGCCCCTGCCGGACCGCGCCGTCGGACGTCGCGGAGGCGGACGCGGAGGCGGAGGCGGACGCGGACGCGGTGCCCTGCGCGGCCGGCCCCGTGCCGGTCTCCGCCGGCCCGCCCGAGAGGGCGATCCCGCCGAACACCGCGACCGCGGCAACGGCAGCGACACTGCTCGTGACGGCGGCGGTGCGCAGCCCGCGACGGCGGCGGCCGCGGTGCATCAGCTCGGCGACCGGGGCGGGCCCGGCGGGACCCTGGCTGTCGACCAGGTCCCGCAGGACGCGGGACATCTCCTGGTGCTCGGTGTCGTTCATCGGGTGACACTCTCCTGGTTCTTCGTAGGGTCGTTCGACTGGTCCTGCGCGTACTCCCCCGCCCGTTCCTCGGCCCGGCTCCGGGCCAAGGCGGTGCGCAGCCGGGCCATCGCCCGGGAGTGGTGGCTCTTGACGGTGCCGACCGAGCACCCGAGGATCGCGGCGGTGTCCTTCTCCGTCAGGTCCTCGAAGTGCCGCAGCACGATCACCGCCCTTTGCTTGAGCGGGAGTTCGCGCAGCGCGCGGTACAGCTCGTCCGCGGCTTCGATCCCCGCCGCACCGCCGGAAGGCCCGTCCGGCGGTTCGGCGATGAGCAGTTCCCGGCGACGACGCCGCCACCAGCTGATGTGGTTGTTGACCAGCATCCGCCGCAGGTACGCGTGCGGGTCGTCGGTCCGCGCCCGCCGCCAGCGCACGTACAGCTTGACCAGGCAGTCCTGGAGCAGTTCCTCGCCCCGGTACCGGTCGCCCGCGATCAGCGTCGCGGTGCGCAGGTGCCTGGGCCAGGCGGCCGCAACGAACTCGGCGTAGGCGTCGTCCTCGGTTTCTCGGCTCACACCGACCAGACGTCCGG
Source organism: Kitasatospora saccharophila (assembly GCF_039529925.1). NCBI lineage: Bacteria > Bacillati > Actinomycetota > Actinomycetes > Kitasatosporales > Streptomycetaceae > Kitasatospora > Kitasatospora saccharophila. Next base: position 85,554 of record NZ_BAAANS010000001.1, read on the forward strand.
GTCCGGCGAAAGGTTGTCAGCGATTCCCCCGCCCGAACCGACCCGCGGGGCCACGGTGGGTGCCCATTAGCTTCGGGGTGCTCGGCGACCGGAAATGACCCTTCCGTACCGGTGTTGAGCTTCACCGTCCAAGAGCCGTGCTGTGCACCTACTCTGAGTGAGCATCAGATTCCGTTGCCGGTCATGCCACCGGAAGGAGCCACAGTGAGCCGTCGGGAAGCCACCCGGACGCGAGCCTTCTGTTCGCCGGAGTTCTTCGCCGGAGAGTTGACCCTGGCCCGCGAACGGGCCGGGCTGTCGCAGGGCGACCTCGCCCAACTGACCCACTGTGACAGGTCGTTGATCAGCCGAATCGAGTCGGGCGAGCGCGTGCCGCAGGAGGACTTCGTCCGGGCCTGCGAGCAGTTGCTGAACACGGACGGCCAACTGCTGCGCTTCTGGCGGCAGGTTCCCTGGCACCAGGAGTCCGACCATCCGGACTGGTTCCAGCGCTTCTTCAAGATGGAAGCCGAGGCGACCATGCTCCGCGAGTACCACGTCTCGCTGGTGGGCGGCCTGTTGCAGACCCCTGCCTACGCCCGCGCGCTCTTCACCCACAACATGGTGGTGCCCGACCCGGCCCAGATCGAGGAGCGGGTGCAGGCCCGGCTCAGCCGCCAGCGCCGGTACCTCGAAGACCCCAACGGGCCGATGCTGATCGTCGTCCTCAACGAGGCGGTGATCCACCGGACGATCGGCGGACCCGCCGTCATGGCGGAACAACTGCGCCACCTGCTGGACGTCGCGCAGCGCCCGAACATCATCCTCCAAGTAGCGCCGTTCTCCCTGGGCGAGAAGACTCCGGCGAACACGTCGATGACCCTGATCAGCCTGCCCGGCGGACGGGAATACCTGTACTCAGAGAGCCTGAGCAAGGGGTACTTCATCAACGACGAGCAGACGGTCGCCAAGCACTCCCGACGTTATGATCGGGTCCGAGCCGACGCCCTGTCATCCTCGGAGACAGCCCGACTGATCCAGCGCGTCTTGGAAGGACTGCCGAACCATGAGCCCGAAGATCTCCCTGTCCTCCGCCCAGTGGATCAAGTCGTCCCACAGCGACGGCGACGGCGGCCAGTGCGTCGAAGCAGCGTTCAACTTCACCTCCGCCGGGGTCGTCCCGATCCGGGACAGTAAGGACCCGGCGGGCCCCGCGCTGACCGTCCCCGCCGATGCCTGGCAGGCGTTCGTCACCGGCGTCAAGGCCGGAATCTTCCCCACCCGCTGACCGTCCGCACCGACGCCCGGCAGAGCCCGTGGCCGTGGGCCGAGGGCAGCATGGTCTCCACCGCGCCCGACCTGGACCGCTTCCTGTCCGCCCTGCTGCGCGGCGAGCTGCTGCCGCCCGCCCAGCAGGCCGAGCTGTTCGCCGTCCCGGACGTGCCGAACTTCCACAACCAGAACTGCGACATCGGCCCGACCGTCGGCCGGGCCTGCTTCAGCACCGGCCTGATGCGCTTCACCCCGGCCCCGGGCATCGAACTGTGGGGCAAGACCGGCAGCCGCCCGGGCTACACCAGCGCGGTGTTCGCCACCCGGGACGCCTCCCGCGAGCTGGTGTACTCCTTCACCCCGACCTCCCGCCGGGGCGCGTCGTTCGCCGCCCAGTACCGGGTCGCCGCCGCCGCGTTCGACCTGCCCGCGCTCTGACGCACGCGGCGGGGCCCGGACCGGTGAACGGCCCGGGCCCCGCCAGCGCGGCGTCAGCTCGCGGCGAGCAGCTCCAGGGTGTCGATCACCCGGTTGGAGAAGCCCCACTCGTTGTCGTACCAGGCGACCACCTTGACGTGGCGGCCGTCGACCCGGGTCAGCTCCGAGTCGAAGATCGAGGAGGCCGGGTTGCCGGTGATGTCGGAGGAGACCAGCGGGTCGTCCGAGTACTCCAGCACGCCCGCCAGCTTGCCGGCCGCGGCCTCGCGGTAGGCGGCGAGCACCTCCTCGCGGGTGACGTCGCGGGCGACGACGGTGTTCAGCTCGACGATCGAGCCGACCGGCACCGGCACCCGGATCGAGTCGCCGGACAGCTTGCCGTCCAGCTGCGGCAGCACCAGGCCGATCGCCTTGGCGGCGCCGGTGGTGGTCGGCACGATGTTGACGGCGGCGGCGCGGGCCCGGCGCGGGTCGCGGTGCGGGCCGTCCTGGAGGTTCTGCTCCTGGGTGTAGGCGTGCACGGTGGTCATGAACCCGTGCTCGATGCCCGCGAGTTCGTCGAGGACGGCGGCCAGCGGGGCGAGCGCGTTGGTGGTGCAGGAGGCGTTGGAGACGATGGTGTGCGCGGCCGGGTCGTACGCGTCGGTGTTGACGCCGTAGGCCAGCGTCACGTCGGCGCCGTCCGAGGGGGCGGACACCAGCACCTTCTTGGCACCGGCGGTGAGGTGGGCGCGGGCGGCCTCGGCGGAGGTGAACCGGCCGGTGGCCTCCAGCACGATGTCGACGCCGAGCTCGGCCCAGGGCAGGTCGGCCGGGTTGCGTTCGGCCAGGACCTTGATCCGGCGGCCGTCGACCACCAGGGTGTCGCCCTCGACGGTGACCGGGCGGCCGAGCCGGCCCGAGGTGGTGTCGTAGGCGAGCAGTCGGCCGAGCGCGGTGGGCTCGGTCAGGTCGTTGACGGCGACGACCTCCAGCTTGCTGTCGCGCTCCAGCAGGGCGCGCAGCACGTTGCGGCCGATGCGGCCGAATCCGTTGACGGCGATGCGGGTCATGGGTGGTGCCCTTCTCTGCGGCTCTCCTACGGGGTGGTGCTTCCACTCTCGCTCGCCGGGAGGGCCGTCGGCAGTGGCGTCAGTGCCACGGTTCGCAAGGATCGTGCCAGCCGGTCACCGCCCCCTGGTGAACGTCCTGCGGTACTCGCTGGGCGTGGTCCCGAGGATCTGCTGGAAGTGGGCGCGCAGGTTCGTGCCGGTGCCCAGGCCGGTCTCGGCGGCGATCCGCTCGACGCTGTACTCGGAGCGTTCCAGCAGCTCACGGGCCAGGTCGACGCGGGCCCGGAGCACCCACTGCATCGGCGTGTAGCCGGTGTCCTCGACGAAGCGGCGGGAGAAGGTGCGCGGCGAGACGGCCGCGTGCCGGGCCAGGGCGCGCACCGTCAGCGGCCCGTCCAGCCGGTGCAGCGCCCACTCCCGGGTGGCGGCGAACCGCTCGCCGACCGGCTGGGGCAGGCTGCGCGGCACGTACTGCGCCTGGCCGCCGCTGCGGTACGGCGCGGCGACCAGCCGGCGCGCGGTGTGGTTGGACGCGGCCACCCCGAGGTCGCCGCGCAGCACGTGCAGGCACAGGTCGATGCCGGACGCGGCGCCCGCCGAGGTGAGCACGCTGCCCTCGTCGACGAACAGCACGTTCTCGTCCACCCGCACCTTCGGGTACTTGGCGGCCAGCGCCCGGGTGTAGTGCCAGTGCGTGGTGGCCCGGCGCCCGTCCAGCAGCCCGGTCGCGGCCAGCGCGAACGCCCCGGTGGAGATCGCCGCCAGCCGGGCCCCGCGGGCGTGCGCGGCGCGCAGCGCCTCGACCACGGCGGGCGGCGGGTCGTCCCGGTCCGGGTGCCGGTAGCCGGGCACGAACACCGACTCCGCCCACTCCAGCGCCTCCAGCCCGTGCGCCACGTGGTACGACAGGCCGTCCCCGCCCGCGACCAGCCCGGGCGCGGCCCCGCACACCCGCACCTCGTACGGCATGCTGCCCCGGGTGGAGAACACCTGCGCGGGGATGCCGACGTCGAGCGGTTTGGCGCCGTCCAGGACCAGCACGGCCACCCGGCGCAGGCGAGGGGCTGACATCCCTTCAGCGTAGGCGCCGTCCGTGCCGTGCCGTAGCCTCACCGGCAGTCTCACCGGCAGCGCAGGAAGGGAACAGGCATGGCCAACGCCGCACACCCCGAGCAGTCGTCCGAGCAGCCGCCCGAGCGGCCGTCCCGGCTCGACCCGGAGCAGCGCCGGTTCGCCCCGGAGACCGGCACCGGCCTGGCCGCCCTGCGCGTCCTGGTCGAACCGCCGGCCCGGCCCTACCTCGGCAGCGGCCGCACCTGGGCCGACCTCGCCGCCGACCTCGGCACCGAACTGCCCACCGAGTACCGGGCGTTGATGGAGCTGTACGGCTCCGGCCAGTGGGGCGGGCACCTGCGCTTCCACACCCCGCTGCGCAAGGGCGGGCAGGACTTCGTCGAGCACCAGCGGGGCACCTGCGAGGACTACCCGATCCTCCGCGAGGACTTCCCCGAGCAGTACCCGCTCGCGGTCTGGCCGGAGCCCGGCGGCTTCCTGCCCTTCGCCACCTCCACCTACGGCGACGAACTGGGCTGGCTCGCCGAGGGCCCCGACCCGGACCGCTGGCCGCTGATCGTCTACCCCCGGAACGTCGACCAGGGCCCGCCGCTGGAGGGCGGCCTGGTCGACGTCCTGCTGGCCTGGCTGCGCGGCGCCCTCGAAGCCCCCGGCCTGCCGCGGTTCGGCCCGGACGACGACCCGGCCGAGTACGCGGTCTTCGAGCCGTTCGACGACAACGCCTACTGGTGACGCACCCCCGGCGGGCCCGCCGTCGGTCCGCCGGCCCACCGCCGGCCCGCCGGTCAGTCCGCGGGCCCGCCGCTCAGTACGCGATGCCGAGGATCCGCCCGGCGGTGTCCGGGTCGCCGACCGAACGCAGCATGCAGTGCGCGACGTCCGCCCGCGACACCTTCGAGCCGCCGCGCAGGTTCTGCCCGTACGCCACCCGGTAGTCGCAGGTCAGCGGCCCGTCGGTGAGCCGGGGCGGGCGCACCACCGTCCAGTCCAGCCCGCTGCCCAGCACCGCGTCCTCCATCCGGGCCAGGTCCGCGTAGTGCGCCCGCAGCACCCGCTTCACCGCCGGTGTCAGCACGTACCGCATCACCGGCCCCTCCCCCGGGTCGTGCCGCGGCGGGTGCGGCCGCTCCGGTGAGGCCACCGTCCCGATCGGCGCGGCGCTGACCACCACCAGCCGCCGCGCCCCGGCCTCCCGCATCGCCCCCACCACGGCCCGGGTGCCGGCCTCGGCCACCCCGAGCCCGGCCTTCCCCACCGCCCCGAGCCCGGACAGCACCGCGTCCGCCCCCGCCACCGCCTCCCGCAGCTCCGCCGCCCCGGCCCGCGCCAGGTCCGCCCGCACCACCCGGACCCCGGCCACGTCCCCCAGCTTGCCCGGATCGCGCACCACCGCCGTCACCTCGTGCCCGGCCCCCACCGCCTGTTCCAGCACCTGCCGCCCGATCCCTCCGGTGGCGGCCACCACGGTCAGCTTCATCGCTCTCGCCTCGTCTCTCTCAGTTCTCTTCTGCGGCAATGGAGTTCACGCCCTGCAGCTTGTCGGGGTTGGTCACGAAGTAGATGTCCGTGACCTGCTCGCCGTCCGCCGCGAGGTCCAGCACCAGCACCGCGAACGGGGCCTCGCCGAGGAACAGCACCGCCGACGGATCGCCGTTGGCGGTGGCCCAGCGCACCCGCACGCCCCGCGCCCGCCCGGCGCTGCCGACCAGCAGCCGGGCGACCTGCCCCCGGCCGTGCACCGGTCGGGCCCCGGCGGCGGTCGCCTTGCCGCCGCCGTCCGCCCAGAGCGTGACGTCGGGGGCGAGCAGCCGGAGCAGCGCGTCGAGGTCGCCGCCGCCGACGGCGGCGGCGAAGCGTTCGGTGGCCTGCCGCCGGACGGCCGGATCGGCGCGGTAGCGGGGCCGTCGGGCCTGGACGTGTTCGCGGGCCCGGTGGGCGAGTTGGCGGACGGCGGCGGGGCTGCGGCCGAGGATCGCGGCGGTCTCGGGGTGGCTGTACCCGAAGACCTCGTGCAGCACGAAGACGGCGCGTTCCAGCGGGGTGAGCGTCTCCAGCACCACCAGCAGCGCGATCGACACCGCCTCGGCCCGTTCGCCCGCGTCCTCCGGCGTCTCGGCGCCCGCCGTCCCGGCCGGGGCCCCCGCCGGGGCGAGGAGCGGTTCGGGCAGCCAGGGCCCGAAGTAGCTCTCTCGCCGCCGGCTGATCTCGGCGCGCCGGGCGAGCGCGGTGTTCACGGCGGTGCGCACCAGGTAGGCGCGCGGGTGGAGGACCGGCCCGGCGTCGGCGGACCGGTGCCGCCCGGACCAGGCGAGCCAGGTCTCCTGCAGGACGTCCTCGGTGTCGGCGACCGTGCCGAGCAGGTTGTAGACCATCGAGAACAGCAGTTCCCGGTGCCCGGTGAACACCTCGGTGGCCTCGTCCGTGCCGTCCGCCTCGTCCATGCCGTCCGCCTCCTCCGCCGCCCGCTTTCCGGGCCGTCCGCTTCCGTCCGCATCCCGAGAGTGGCGGATCCCCCGGGGTGTGACACGGATCCGGGGGAGAACGAGAAAAGGGGCCCGCACCGCCACCGGCGGCACGGACCCCTGCGCGAACGGACCGGGCGGTCAGCCCATGCTCTTCTGCCCGTCCAGGGACTCCCGGATGATGTCGGCGTGCCCGGCGTGCTGGGCGGTCTCGGCGATGATGTGCATGGCGGTGCGCCGGGCGGACCAGCTCACCCCGGCGGCGAACCAGGGCGCCGCGGGCAGCGGGTGCGAGACGCCCAGGTCGTCCAGGCCGGCCAGCAGCTCGTCGGTGCCGCGGGCCACCGCCTCGTACGCGGTGAGGACGCCGAGCAGGGTCTCGCCGGGCAGCAGCCGGAACTCGTCGGCGCGGGCCTGGATGTCGGCCTCGGTCATCGCGTTGAAGTCGGGCATCGCCGAGGTGCCGACCGCGATGAACGCCGCCCAGGTCCGCTCCACCGAGGTGACGTGCTTGATCAGGCCGCCGATGGTGAGCTCGCTGGCGGTGGTGCGCTGCCGGGCCTGCTCGTCGGTGAGGCCACGGGCGGTGAACCGCAGGAAGTGCCGACCGGCCCGGAGCTGCGCGATCAGGTCGGCGTGCTCGGGGGTCGGGCCCTCGGCGGGGGCGACGGGGTACATGCCCTCCTCGGTCTCGACGCTCCCGGCGGTCTCGACGGTCTCGACGGTCTGGGCGGTCTCGATGCTCATGGCGTGCCTCTCTGTTCCCCGGTCACGGTGCGCTGTCCTGCTCGCTTCGTGTTCCACGTTACGGACCATTGCGGCCACTTTCCGTCCGCAATTGCGGAAGGATGGGAGCCATGGCCGACACCAGCGCCCGCACCCTGCGGCTGATCACCCTGCTGCAGTCCCACCGCTTCTGGCCCGGCGAGGAGCTCTCCGCCCGGCTCGGCGTCTCCCCGCGCACCCTGCGCCGGGACGTCGACCGGCTGCGCGAGCTCGGCTACCCGGTGGAGGCCCGGCGCGGCGTGGACGGCGGCTACCAGCTGGCGGCGGGGGCCGCGCTGCCGCCGCTGGTGATCGACGACGAGGAGGCGGTCGCACTGGCCGTCGGCCTGCAGGTGGCGGCGGACCACGCGGTCGAGGGTCTCGCGGAGGCGTCGGTCCGGGTGCTGGCCAAAGTGGTGCAGGTGATGCCCGCCCGGCTGCGCCGCCGGGTGGAGGCGCTGCGCTCCGTCACCGTCCCGATGAGCTGGCGCACCGACACCGCCGCCCGGATCGACCCGGACGCCCTGACCGCGGTGGCCCTGGCCTGCCGGGACACCGAACGGCTGCGCTTCCGGTACGAGTCGGCCGACGGGACCGCCACCGAACGGCACACCGAGCCGCACGGCCTGGTCCGGCTCGAACGCCGCTGGTACCTGGTCGCCTACGACCTCACCCGGCAGGACTGGCGCACCTTCCGCCTCGACCGGCTGGCCGCCCCCGCGCCGACCGGCGCCCGCTTCCTGCCCCGCGCCCTGCCGACCGCCGACGCCGCCGAGTTCGTCCGGGCCGGCCTGCAGGGCCAGTCCCACCCGTACCGGGTCGAGGCGCTGGTCGACGTCCCGGCGCCGACGGTCCGGCAGCGGATCGGCAGCTGGGCCGAGGTCGAGGAGGTCGCCCCGGGCCGCAGCCGGGTGCGGATGAACGCGGACTCGCTGGAGTGGCCCGCGATGGCGCTCGGCTCGCTGGGGGCCGACTTCCGGGTCCTCGCCCCGCCCGAACTCACCGCCCTGCTGGCCGCCTGGGGCGAACGCTTCACCCGCTGCACCACCCCCGGCGACGACGGCGACGGCGGAGGCGATCCCGGCGGGCCCAACCAGCGGGCAGAATCGGAACGGTGACGACTCAGCAGCTGCTCACTCCCGCCGAGGCCGCCGAACGCTCGGGGTTCAGCCTGGACACCCTGCGCTACTACGAACGGATCGGCCTGCTCACCTCCATCACCCGCGCCACCAGCGGCCACCGCCGGTTCAGCCCGGACGACATCGGCTGGCTGGGCATCCTGCGCTGCCTGCGCGACACCGGCATGCCGATCGCCGACATGCGCCGCTACGCCGAACTCGCCCGCGTCGAGGGCCCGGAGAGCCTGCTCGGCCGGATCGAACTGCTGGAGCGGCACGACACCGCCGTCAACGACCGGATCGCCCTGCTGGAGCGCCAGCGCTCCCACCTCCGCGACAAGATCGACTACTACCGGAGCGTCCTCCCCGCCGACCCGACCCCCGACCCGGCCCCGGCCCCGGCCCCCGACCCGATCCCGGCCCCGGACCGCAGCACCGCTCGCAGCACCGCTCGCAGCACCGCTCGCAGCACCGCCCCCGGCACCGCCCGCCGCGCCGACTGAGCAGCCGCGCGGGGCTCCCGTCCGGAAGCCCCGCGCGATCGCCCCGCCCCCGCCCCCGCCCCGCCCCTACGGCGTGACCATCGGGAAGTTCGGGTCGAACTCGTCCAGCAACTCCCAGTACCGGTGCAGCAGTTGCCCGTCCCCGTCCAGCTCGGCCGCCTTCGCCGCCGCGGCCTGCCCGAGCAGCACCCCGGCCAGCACCGCCTTCGACCCGGAGACCGTCAGCCCCGCCGCCCCCCAGGCCCCCGGCCGGGCGTTCAGCACGCCGTGCCGCACCCGCATCGCCCAGGTCTCGTCCAGGTCGGTGAACCGGAAGTCGACGGCCAGGTCGACGGCGGCCGCCCGGTCGCCGACCACGTGCACGGCGGCGAAGTCGAACAGGATGTCCACCGGCATGGCCAGCACCGTGTCCTGGCTGGCGGTGGCGAACCGGGCGGGCTGCACGCCCTCGCGCAGCTCCTTCGCGGCGGTCAGGTAGATGCCGCGCCACTGCGGGCCCTCCGCCTGGTAGCCGAGCTGCTCGTACGCGTCCGCCTGGAGCTCGCGGGCCTCCCGGTGCTCCGGGTCGGCGAACACCAGGTCGTGCAGCAGCTGCACCGCCCACCGGTAGTCGCCCGCCTCGAACGCCTTCCGGCCCTCCGCCAACACCTTCTCCGGGCCGATCAGTTCGACGTACCGGCGGGCGGTCTCCACCGGCGGGTGCGGGTGCAGCGAGACCGGGTCGCCGTCCCACAGGCCCAGTTCCTTGTGGAACACCGCCCGCACGTCGTGGTGCAGCGTCCCGTGGTAGCCCCGGTTGTGCCAGCGCCGGCCCAGCGCCTCGGGCAGCTCGACCTGCTCGGCGGCCTCCAGCGGCGTGGCGCCCTTGTTGGCCAGCCGCAGCGCCTGGTCGTGGATGAACTTGTAGGTGTCGCGCTGCGACTCCAGCAGGTCGACCACCGCGTCGTTGCCCCACACCGGCCAGGTGTGCGGCCCGTAGTGCACCTGCGCGGCGTCGCCCCAGCGCTGCAGCGTCTCGTCCAGGTAGCGGGCGAAGTTGCGGGCGTCCCGGGTGCGGGCGCCGCGCAGGGTCTGGATGTTGTGCAGCGTGTGGTTGGCGTTCTCCGCGCAGGTGAGCGCCGCCAGTTCGGGGATCCAGATGTGCATCTCCTCCGGCGCCTCGGTGTCCGGCGCGTACAGGAACTCGAACTCCAGGCCGCCGAGTTCGCGCTTCTCCCCGGTCCGGGTGATCCCGTCGGTCGGCGACAGGTACGACACCGTCACGCCCGGCACGGTCTGGATCCCGATCCCGCAGGTGACGTGCCCGCACGGGTCCAGGTCCAGCAGGCTCCCGAACGCGTACGCGGCCCGCCGCGACATCGCGTTGCCCGCGATCACGTTCTCGCCCAGCGCGTGCTTGTCGAAGGACTTCACCGTCCCCGGCGCGACGATCGGCACCCGCCCGGACGCCACCTCCTCGGCCGTCACCACGCCCTTCACCCCGCCGTAGTGGTCGATGTGGGTGTGGGTGTAGACGACCGCCGCCACCGGCTTGTCGCTGACGTGCTCGCGGATCATCGCCATGCCCTGGGTGGCGGCCTCCACCGAGGCCATCGCGTCGATCACCACCAGGCCGGTCGGCCCCTCCACCACCGTCAGGTTGGCGATGTCGTTGTTGCGCACCTGGTAGATCCCGTCCACCACCCGGTACAGCCCGCCCCTGCGGATCACCTGCGACTGCCGCCACAGGCTCGGGTTCACCGTGTCCGGCGCCTCCTGCTGACCCTCCAGGTAGTCGAACGCCGCCGGATCGAAGATCACCTCTCCGCCCCGCCCGTACAACTTGTCCGGCAGCGGCGCGATCAGCCCCCGGTCCGCGTCCGCGAAGTCCCGCCGGTCCTCCATCGGGTAGCGCCCCACCGCCGCCCGGTTGACCGCCGCCGTCTCCCCCGTGGCCCCCTTGCCCCGGTACGCCATGCCCGTCACCCTCCGTCGCTCGGCACCCACGCCTCCCGCCACCCTCACCACCCCCGCCGTCCCCCGGCAAAGCCGCCTACGCCGTCCGGGTGACCCGTTCCCGTGCCGCCGCGGTCCCCCGCCGCTCCCAGCTCTCCGCCCGGGCCATCACCTCACCGACCCGGTCGATCGCCCGGGCGATCTCCTTGGCCGGCTGCCGGAGCGGCGCGCTCATCCCGGCGAGCACGGCCAGCAGCGCCCGGAACTGCTCCAGCACCGCCAGCCCCTCCCGGATCGAGACCGCCATGCCCACCAGTTCGCCGACGAACGAGTCCGCGCCCGGCAGGTCGCCCAGCTCCGACGCGCGCTGGAGCAGGTCCAGCGCCGCGCCCACCGCCTGGTCGATCTGCTCCATGTGGGTGGCGAACCGGTCCGCCCGCACCCGCAGTTCACCGGCCGGCGCGTTCAGCGCCGCCGCCATCCGCTTGGTCACCGCGAGGTTCGCGGACGCGGGCGTGCCGGGGCTCCACGCCTTCTGGATCTGCGGGCCGAACTGCTCCATCACCTCGGCCAGGTCGTTGATCGAGCGGGTCATCGCGTTCATGTCCTCGCCCATCAGCTCCATGTCCGCCTCCACCGCGGCGAACCGTTCGAACAGCCCGGGGGCGTCCGGATCGCCCTGGTCGTCCGGGTCGTCCGGGCCGGTCCCCGGCCCGTGGTCCGCGGGCGCCCACGACGCGGTGCCGCTGAGCACCCGGGCCGGAGTCGGAAGGCCGAACCCGTCCCGCAGACCGCTGCGCAGCGCCTGTTCCAGCTCCTTGCGCGCGTCGACCAGTCCGCTCCTGGAGCGTTTGAACTGGATGGTCCTGATCAACGAGATGTCGAACGGCAGCCGTCCGTGCTCGCCGAGCTGGACGGTCGGCCGTCCCAGCAGGTGCCGGATGCCGAGCTCGTACATGACGTTCGGGTTCCCGCCCGTGACGTCCGCGATCACCACGTCGGCGTGCATGACGTGCCGGCAGACCTGTTCGGTGATCTCGCCGGGCTGGGCGATCAGGTCGGCCCGGGTCGGCTCCAGGCCCACGCTGCCGCAGGCCGGCAGGACGACCTTCTCGTAGATCTCCAGCGCCTCCTCGTACGAGAGGCGCTCCGGGCTCCCGTCGTCCTTGTGGCGGTCGCCGATCGGGCCGATGACGAAGCAGCTCAGCGCGGGCGCGCCCTCCTGGGCGGACCGGCCGGGAACGGGGGCGTTCATGTCCGGTCCTCCGGATCGGCGTCCTCGGCGGCCGCGTACCCGGCGCCGCGTTGCAGGTCCTCGGCGTGGACCGGGACCTCGTCGATGCCCATCGCCCGGAGCATGCCGGCGGTGGGGATGCGGTACTGCCGTCCCGGGCGCAGCACCGGGCAGGGGAAGTCGTCCTCCTTGAGCCGGCGGTACACGGTGGCCGGGCAGAGCCCGAGCATCCGCGCCGCGGTGCGCACGTCGATCGTCAGCGGCAGGTCGAACACCTCGCTGAACCTCATCCCGCCCCCCGTTCCGCTCATCGCGCCGCCCCCGCCGGACGCAGCGAGAGGGTGCCGACCACGGGGCCGCGCGGCCTGCGGGCCCGCCACACCACCTCGGCCAGGCCCATCCGCTCGGCCAGCGCGCCGAGCCGCTCCCCCTCGCGCACGGTGGGCGAGACGGTGAACCTGAGCTGCGCCGCGAGTCCGTCCGACCGGTCCGGCGGACTGATCGCCAGCTCCCAGTCCGGTTCCCAGGGCCGGGCCGGCGCCGGAGTGCCGTCGCGCAACGCCTTCCGGTCGGCGATCAGCACCGCCTCCTCGTCCGGCCGCTCCGGCCAGGCCGACTTCGCCGCGTCCCAGGCCCGGCGGGCCGCCCGCCGGGCCAGCCAGCGGGACGCCTCGGGGTGGTCCGGGTCGGCGTCCGGCACGGCGTCCAGCAGACCGGTGACGGCCTCGGCCTCGACGTCCCTGCGGTCCGCCGCGAGCCGGCCGGAGACCTTCCAGACGGTGCGCCGCAGGACCGGCGAGCACAGCCAGACCAGGTAGGTCGACCACTCCCCCTCCGGCCGCTGGGAGCGCTGGGCCCGCCGGATCGCCCCGGCCCACACCTCCCGGCCCTCCTCGGGAGCGGGCCGGTAGGCGAGGTCGCGGGCGGCGAGCGGGTCGAGCAGCCGCCGGCCCCCGGCCGGGCCGGGGACCTCCAGCCGCAGCCGCCGGTCCGGGTCGGGGTGGAGCACCCGGTGGTGGATGCTGTCGAGCAGTCCGGTGAAGACGAGGGTCGTCACGGGTCCGTTCCTTCCGCTGCGGGCTCGTCGGTCGGACGGCCCTGCTGTGGTGTGTGTCGGTCGAGGAAGTCGGCGGTGGCGCGGGTCACCCGGGCGAGGCGGCCGGCCGCCTCGCCCAGCCCGCTCCGCATCAGGGTGCCGAGGCCGGGGAACACCCGTACCTGCCCGATGTAGACGTTCAGCTCCCCGATGTCCCCGCCGACGGCGAGGCCGCTGCCGACCTGCTGGTGCTCGCGGTCGGCGCGGGCGCGGGCGGGTCCGGGGCCTGGTTCGGGCCCGTCGGTCACGGGCGGTGGACGATGGTCAGGCCGCCGTACACGTCCCCGGCGACGGCGGTCCCGTTCCCCACGCTCTGGCTGAGCCGGGGCCGGCGCGGGAAGCGCCACGGGCCGTCCGGCGCCCCGCCCGCGGCGGGCGCCGCCGCCCCGCCGTCCGAGGGCGAGGGGACGTACAGCCAGGCCGTCTGCCGGAAGGCGGCCTTCCCGCTGACGGTGGCCTCCACCCGGGTGCACGCCCCCGGCCGCAGCTTGCTGTAGCCGCCGACCAGGACGTCCTGGTACACCCGGTCGGAGAGGACCGAGACCAGGTGGGTGACCTCGGGGTCGGACTCGTCCAGCACCCGCTTGAGCGGTTCGCTGTCCAGCAGCCGGTGCAGGTCGTTGCGGGCGGTGCCGTTCGCGTCGGGCGGGTTGCCGTCGATCGTGACCGGCCCGAGGTGCAGGCTCATCCGCAACCGCACCGGCGCGTCCCGGTAGCAGGCGTTGTACGCGGCGGCGGCCCGGTCCAGGAGCGGGATGAACCAGTCGATCACGGCGGGGAGGTACTTCGGTGGGAAGCCCATCGCGAGGCCGTCACCGCGCGGGGCCGTGAACGACCGTTCGTCGAGCACCTGTTGGAGTCCCGCCTCGACGAAGCTCTCGTCGACCAGTTCGGCGATCAGCCGGCTCGCCCCCGGCTGGGTCAGGGACGGCAGTTCGGAGAACCCCTTCGCGTCGAACGCCGCCATCCCCTGGGTGTCGGGCATCGGAACGGTTCGGTGTCCGGGCGCAAGCGGTGGAGTGGGCACTGGCACTCTCCTCGTGGTCGGCGGCCTCGTCGTCCCCACGAGCATGCGCGGCGCGGGCCGGCCGCGTCCGTTCCCGGGGCCGGACCAGAAGTGGCGGAGACGACAAATCGAACGCCGTTACCGTTGCCCGTCAACCGGCGTTCCGGCCCTTCCTCCCTTCGGGAACCCCGGCCCGCGCACCGTCCGCCACCCCGTAGCCTCCCCGGCATGGACAGGACGCCCCCGCCCTCCCGTTCCTTCGAATTCGGTCCCTGGCGCGCGCTGGTCGGCGAATCGACCTGGCACGCCGTGACGACCGGGTTCGAGCGGATCGTCCGGGCACCGCGCCACCGGCTGCTGAACCAGGGCGAACCGGGCCCCCACGTCTTCCTCGTCCTCACGGGCCTGGTCTGGATCGAGCAGTGCGTCAGGCACGGCGGCACCTCGTGCCACCTGCGCGGACCGGGCGACCTGCTCGGGGAGGCCGCGCTGTTCGACGCACCCCGCACCGCCACGGCCGTGACGCTGACCGACTGCCAGCTGGTCCGGGTTCCGGTCACCGAACTGCGCGCGTTCCTGCGCCGGCCCGGTCTGGAGCACTCGGTGGCCGCCCTGCTCCACCACCGCCAGCACGTCGACCAGCTGCTCCGGCAGTTCAAGGACCCGCTGAAGCGCCTGGCGGTCGGGGTCCACCCGGCGGTGCGGGTGACCGACGGCACCTCCCGGGACTTCCGCGCGACCAAGCTGGCGCTGAGCAACGAGCAGGTGAGCCGCTGGCTGGGCCTCCGGCGGGCGACCCTGGTCCGGGCCCGCGACCGGCCCGAGTTCGTCCAGAACTTCGCCAGCCACCGCGGCGCGCTGGAGGTCCTGCGGCGGGACTGGATCCTGCGGACCGCGTCCCTGGAGTGCCGCTGACCGCGCTCACAGCCGGGTGACGAGGATCGCCGCGACCAGCAGCGCCCCCTTGTGCAGCGCCTGGTCGGCCAGGTACATCCCGTTCATCCCGGCCGCCCGCAGCTCGGCGAAGGCGGCGGAGCCGACGCGCCGCAGCAGCCGGCGCACCGGCCAGCGACGGTCGAGCCAGGCGTGCGTGGTCATCGACCAGGCGAACCCGGCGGCCGTCCCGACCGGTGACAGCGGCAGCGGGATGAACAGCCGCACCAGCACCAGCAGGGCCGCCATCACCAGGTGGTACTGGGCGACGTGCGCCAGGCAGGCCCGCCAGCCGCGGCGGGGGTCCGCACCGGCGGCGACCTCCTCCGGGGTCGGGGCGGCCTTGTTGGCCGCCTGGTGGTCGGTCTGCCCGAGGACGTGGTCGGCGAGGGCGTGGCCGGTCGCGAGGACCGCCCACACCGCGCCGAAGGCCGCCAGCGTCTCGATCCGCTCGATCCCGTTCACCGCTCACCACCGCGGTGCCGGGCCGCGGACGCGTCCGCGGCGGTGTTCCGGAGGTCGTGTTCTGTCATGTCGTCTCCTGGTGCTGGGGCCTGGGCAGCGGTCCTACTCGGCGGTAGGGTCACCGGCACGCGCGGGCTGGGTGATCTCTCGGAGGGTTGCGGTGGAGTACGGCGAGTACCGGCGGTACGACGCGGTGGGGCTGGCCGCCCTGGTGGCGGGCGGGGAGGTGTCGGCCGGGGAGCTGCTGGAGACCGCGATCGGGCGGGCCGAGCAGGTCGGCGGACGGTTGAACGCGGTGGTGCGGCCGATGTACGAACCGGCCCGGGCCCGGGCGGCGGGGGAGCTGGCCGGACCGTTCGCCGGGGTGCCGTTCCTGGTCAAGGACCTGATCCAGGACTACGCGGGCCTACCGACCGGCAGCGGCTGCCGGGCCCTGCAGGACGTCCCGGCGGCGGCGCACAGCGAGTCGGTGCGGCGCTGGCTGGACGCCGGGCTGGTGGTGTTCGGGAAGACCAACACGCCGGAGTTCGGCAGCAAGGGCGTCACCGAGCCGGAGGCGACCGGCCCGGCCCGCAACCCGTGGGACACCGGGCGGACGCCGGGCGGCTCCTCGGGCGGTTCGGCGGCGGCGGTCGCCGCGGGCGTGGTGCCGGTGGCGGGGGCGAACGACGGCGGCGGGTCGATCCGGATACCGGCGGCCTGCTGCGGCCTGTTCGGGCTGAAGCCGGGCCGCGGCCTGGTCCCGGCCGGTCCGGCGGCGGCCGAGCACCTGCACGGCGCGGCGACCGACGGCGTGCTCTCGCGCAGCGTCCGGGACACCGCCGCGATGCTGGACGTGCTGGCGGGCGCCCCCGACCCGGCCGGCCCGTACCTGCCGCACCGCCCGGACACCCCGTACGCCGAACTGGCCCGCCGCGCCCCGGGCCCGCTGCGGATCGGTTTCAGCACCCGCTCCCCGCTGGGCACCGCGGTGCACCCGCAGGCGCTGGCCGCCGTCGCGGACGCCGCGGCGCTGCTGGAGGGGCTCGGCCACCACGTCGAGGAGGCCGACACCGGCATCGACGAGCGCGGCCTGGCGCTGGACTTCCTGGCCATGTGGGCCACCGAGACCGCCGCCACCGTGGACGAGGTCAAGCGCCTGACCGGCTCCGGCGACGCGGGCTTCGAACTGGACACCCACGTGCTGGCCGCCGCCGGCCGCCGGATGCGCGCCCCCGCCTACTACGCCGCCCACCAGCGCTGGAACCTGTACAACCGGCAGCTCGCCGCCTTCCACACCCGCCACGACCTGCTGCTGACCCCGACCCTGGCCGAACCCCCGGTCCGGATCGGCCGGTTGGACACCCCGCCGGCCGTCCGGGCGCTGGCCCGGCTGCTGCTGCCGCTCGGCCTGCTGGGCCTGCTCAGCCGGACGAAGGCGTACGAGAAGGCGGTGATCACCAACCTGGCGCCGGTCCCGTTCACCCAGCTCGCCAACATCACCGGCCGCCCGGCCGCCAGCGTCCCGCTGTACCGCACCCCGGACGGCCTGCCGCTGGGCGTGCAGTTCGTGGCGCCGCTGGGCGGCGAGGGCACCCTGCTCGCCCTCGCCGCCCAGCTGGAGTCCGCCCGGCCCTGGGCCCACCTGGAGCCCGCGCTCTGAGCGGCCGTCAGCCCATCGTCCGCTGTCCGTCCAGCGCCTCGCGCAGGATGTCGGCGTGCCCGGCGTGCTGCGAGGTCTCCGCGATGACGTGCAGCAGGACGCGCCGCACGCTCCAGGCCGCGTCCGGCTCGAACCAGGGCGCGGCGGGCAGCGCCCGCTCGCTGTCCAGGTCGAGGGTGGCGACCAGGTTGTCGGTGTGCTCGGCGACCGCCCGGTAGCGCTCCAGCAGGACGTCCAGGGTCTCGCCGTCGGTCATCCGGAACTGCTCGGCCCAGGATTCGGCGTCGTCCGGCGCGCCCTCGGCGCGCATCGCCTCGGCGCCGCCGACGGCGAACCGCAGCCAGCGCTCCTCGACCCCGGCGACGTGCTTGATCAGCCCGCCGAGGGTGAGTTCGCTGACGGTGGTGCGCCGCTGGGCCTGCTCGTCGGTGAGGCCGCGGGCGGTGTAGCGCAGGAAGCCGCGCTGCTTGTCGAGCGCGGCCAGCAGGTCGGCGCGTTCGCCGGTGAGTTCGGGGAGCGGGGTGACCATCGTTCAGGCCACCTCCACCGTGCTCGGCGGTTCGCCCTCGGCGGCGCCCGGGTCGATCAGCGAGAACGCCGCGCCCTGCGGGTCGACGAAGGACGCGGACCGCCCGAACGGGGTGGTCATCGGCCCGAACACCAGCTGTCCGCCGGCCTGGACGGCCCGCCCGGCCGCCGCGTCGCAGTCGTCCACCACGAAGTACACGCTGACGTACGGCGGCACCTGGACGGGCACGTCCGGCCCCATGCCCATCGCGCCGAGCGCGGGCTCGTCGCCCAGGCTGTAGACGCTGTAGTCCACCCGGTCGTCGACGATCCTGCGCACCCGGTACGGGAACACCTGCGGGAAGAAGGCGTTCGCGGCGGCGGTGTCCCGGGTGAACACCTCGGCCCAGCCGTAGCCGCCGGGCGCGTCGCGCAGCTCGAAGCCCCGGTGGGCGTCGGCCTGCCAGAGCCCGAACACCACGCCCGCCGGGTCCCGGGCGATCGCCATCGTGCCGGAGTCGCCGACCTTCACCGGCTCCAGCGGCACGCTGCCGCCGGCCGCCCGGACCCGCTCCGCGGCCGCCGCCGCGTCGGCCGTGGCCAGGTAGAGCACCCACGCCGAGTGCCGCTCCTGGCCGGGCGCCGGCGGGACGACCGCGGCCACCGCCCGGCCGTCCTTCAGCGCCCGCGTGTAGCCGCCGAACTCGGACGCGGCCTCGTCGAACGTCCAGCCCAGCACCTCCCCGTAGAACGCCTTGGCGCCCTCCGGGTCGGCGAACGCCGCGTCCGCCCAGACGGGGGTGCCTTCGGGTCGTGCCGTCATCGTGCGTCTCCCTCCGCTGTCGGGCCCCGGGGCGCCGCCCCGGGGGAAAGCACGTGCGCTGCCACGCTAACCAGTGGCCCCGACGGCCGCCCGGCGACGCGCTCGGGCGGCCGTCGGACGTGCCCGAACGCCTGTTGCCCCGCAGTGACAATTCGCGCACCCTGCGGGGTCATTGGAGCGCGAAGCTTGAGTCATCGCCCCGGGGGACGGAACGCAGAAGCCGGCCGGGACGACCACCACGACCGCTGTTCCTGGGGGGAACCATCCATGTCCGCGCACGCCCGCCTCCGCCGCTCCGCCGCCGTCGCCTTCGTCTCCGCGATCACCGCCGGCTCCGCCCTGCTGCTGACCGCCTGCGACCCGTCCGACGCCGCCGACGCCGCCAAGGCCGGCACCGCCACCCCGTCCCGCACCGCCGGCCCGTCGCACACCGCCACCGGGTCCGCCGCCCCGTCCGGCTCCGCGTCGACCCCCGCCGCGCCGACCTCCGCCGCCACGCCCACCGCCTCGGCCCCGGCCCAGCGGCCCTCCGCGTCCGCCTCGGCCCCGCAGCCCTCCGCCACGCCGGTCAAGGCCGCCCTCGACCTCACCAAGGGCACCGGCCTGACCATCAGCAACGGCACCCGCTACGTGGTGATGGACGGCAAGGTCGTCGACTTCGGCACCGTGGTCCGCGACCTGGCCTGGTCCCCCGACGGCAAGCACGCCGCCTTCGTCGACGGCAACGGCAACCTGGAGACCTCCGACCCGGACGGCAGCCACCAGGTCCTGGTCGCCACCGCCCCCTCCGGCGTCACCTGGTCCCACCCGACCTGGCAGGTGTTCACGCCCAACGCCGACGAGCAGCAGAGCGGCCTCCGGACCAAGAACGACCTGCTGTTCACCGCGGACGACCACGGCACCCTGCGGCTGCTCGGCGTCCCCGCGACCGGCGGCACCCCGGCCCCGATCCGCCTGGGCAACTCCAGCGGCGAGGACGTGGAGGCGAACCCGGCCACCGGCAACCTGTGGGCGAACGTCGGCAACCGGATCGGCTCCGCGGTCTACGCCAACAAGGACGACGGCAAGGTGTACTACCGCGACGACTACCTGCGGCAGCAGGGCGGCCCGGTCACCGAGGGCTCGCAGCCCGACCTCGACGACGAGGGCGACATCGTGTTCGTCCGCTCGGTGGACGGCCACAGCCACCTGTTCACCAAGTCCGGCGACCAGCGCTCCCCGGAGCGCGACCTGACCCCGCACGCCACCACCGACTACACCGAGCCGGCCTTCTCCGCCGACGGCGGCACCATCGCCTTCCGCGCCCCCGACGGCATCTACACCGTGCCCGCCAAGGGCGGCGCCCCCACCAAGGTCTCCGACACCGTCGGCCTCCCGGCCTACCGGGGCTGAACCACCGGCACCACCCCCGTCGGCCCGCCCGGAACCCTCCGGGCGGGCCGCCGCCGTTCCGTCATCTCCCGCTTTGCACAAGGGAATTGAGCTCACCGGGCGCTGTTGCCCGGCGGTGACACGGCCCGCACGCCACCAGGTCATCCGGCTGCGAGGCTTCTCCTGCCGCCCCGTCCGCCGCCGCGTTCCCGACGGGGCGTCACCGGCCCGTCCCGGTTCGCGAATTCAGGGTCCGCGAACCGGGACCACCGAGACGACAGCCCGGACGGCCCCGCCGTCCGGGCTGTCGTCCGCCACTGCCAGGATGTGTCCGTCCCGCACGCGGCGGTCGAGCACCGGCCCGGACCGCTCCCGCCGCCCGAATTCCGTTCCAGGGGGAACCGTCCATGAACGAACGCGCCCGTCTCCGCCGTTCCGCCGCCGCCCTGCTGGTGGCCGCGGTCACCACCGGCTCGGCCCTGCTGCTCACCGCCTGCGACCCGGAGGACGGCTCCACCGACGCGGGCGGCGGCACCTCCGCCACCGGCAGCGCCACGCCCGGCAGCGCCGCCCCGACCTCCTCCGCCGCGCCCGCCAAGGCCGGCACGCTGAACAGGACCGCCGGCACCAAGCTGACCGTCAGCACCGGCACCAGCACCGTGCTGATGGACGGCAGGTCCGTCGACTTCGGCACCGTGGTCCGCGACCTGGCCTGGTCCCCCGACGGCAAGCACGCCGCCTTCGTCGACGGCAACGGCAACCTGGAGACCTCCGACCCGGACGGCGGCCACAAGACCGTCGTCGCCAAGGCCCCGTCCGGCACCACCTGGTCCCACCCGACCTGGCAGGTCTTCGGCCCGGACGAGGTGCACGGCGCGGGCACCTACCTGCTGTTCACCGCGGACGACAAGAAGAGCCTGCGCCTGATGTCCGCCGAGGCCAAGGCGAACGGCACCGTCGAGGAGCTGCACCTGGGCGACTCCGAGGGCGCGGACATCCCGCAGACCGGCAACCAGTGGCCGTACTCCAACGGCCTGTCCGGCATGACGGTGTACGCCAACAAGGACGACGGCCAGGTCTACTTCCACGACGTGGTCAGCCGGACCAACGGCGGTGCCATCGGCAAGGGTTCGCAGCCCGCGCTGGCCGATGAGGGCGCGCTGGTGTTCGTCCGCTCCGCCAAGGGGCACAGCCACATCTTCGCCAGCCCGGGCGACGAGAACGCCGACCAGCAGATCGACCTGACCCCGGACGCGACGGTCGACTACACCGAGCCCGCGATCAGCCACGACGGCAAGACCGTCGCCTTCCGCGGCCCGGACGGCGTCTACACCGTCCCGTTCACCGGCGGGAAGCCGGAGAAGGTCACCGACACCGTCGGCCTGCCCGCCTACCGCTGAGCAATCCGCTCCAACTCCTGCACCAGGTTCGGCAGTTGCTGATCGGCGTCGTCGTGCGGCAGCCACTCGACCGGGTCCAGGAAGCGGAACAGCACCTTGGTCGGGGTGACCGCGAACTCGTACTCGGCGAAACCGACCACCGCACCCGCCTCGCCCCGGGCGGCCCCGCGCACCACGTGCGCGGTGAGCTCGTCCGGGGTGTCGCCCTGCGCCGCCGTCACCCGGCGGCGGGCGTTCGACCGGGCCAGGTACGGGCAGACCATCGAGGCGTACAGCATGCACGCCCGGTGCCCGGGGCCCTCCGTGGTGGGCGCCATGTTCCGGTACGGCCGGCCGGTCGCCAGCGCCTCGCCGATCGCCGCCGCCTCCGCGCCGCCGACCACCCGCCACACCGGCCCGAGCGGCATCAGCGTGTTGCACACCGAGCACAGCCGCTCCCGGGCGCAGGCCGCCGACCGCTCGTGGTCGGTCAGCGCGAACTGCGGCCGCCCGTCCTCCCACGGGGTGATCGCGGGCACCGGGTAGCCCCGCCCGTCACGCGGGCGGTCCGCCACGGCGGGCGGCTTGGGAACGGCATCGAAGCGCATCCCCCATGCCTATCACGCCCCCGCGCTCACCCGCGCGGCACCGCGTAGTCGGTCAACTCGGCTCCTCGCGGCGCGAGTTGTCCCCATTCACCCGGCACGTCCAGCACCGCGATCCCGGCCGTGGCGAACTTCTCCCGGAGCCGCTCCAGCGCCTCGCTCCCGCTCTCCCGGGCCAGCCCCAGCACCAGTTCCTGCACCTCGGGCCGGTGCCCGACCAGCATCACGGTGCGCACCACCGGGGGCGACTCCCGGAGCAGATCCACGAGTTCGTCCGCCTCGGCGCGGTACGCCCGTGGTTCCAGGACGAGTTCGGGCGCGCCGCCGAGCTCCGGCTCGGCCAGCTCCCAGGTCTGCCGGGTGCGCACCGCGGTGGAGCACAGCACCCGGTCCGGCACCAACCCGTGCTCCGCCAGCCACCGCCCGGCCGCCGCCGCGTCGGCCCGGCCGCGCTCGGCCAGCGGACGCAGCTCGTCCGGGACGTCCGGCCAGTCCGCCTTGGCGTGCCGCAGCACGATCAACCGCCGCTGTTCCGTCATCCCCCCAGTGTGGCCCGCGCCGCGAACCGCGCTCCACCCAACGCGCGGACCGGATCCGATACCGGCGGAAAACCGGACGACGCGCCCACGCCCGCTCGGCTAGCGTCACGGGCATGCGTGCCCTGACCGAGTCCGAGATCCGCGCGTCCTTCGTCAACTGCTCCAAGGGCGAGGCCAAGCGCCTGCCCGTCCCGCGCGGCCTGGCCGAACAGCGCTGGGACGAGCTGGACTTCCTCGGCTGGCGCGACCTCGGCGCCCCCGACCGGGCCTACCTGGTCGCCGTCCTGGACGGCGCCCCGGTCGGCATCACGCTCCGCTCGCCGAACGTGCGGCGCAGCCTGACCCGCACCAACGTCTGCTCGGTCTGCATCACCGCGCACGCGGGCAGCGGCGTCTCGCTGCTCACCGCCCCCCGGGCCGGCGCGGCGGGCCGGGAGGGCAACTCGGTCGGCACCTACCTCTGCGCCGACCTGGCCTGCTCGCTGTACGTCCGCGGCCTGCGCCGCGGCGCCGCGGTCAGCCGCCCGGACGAGTCGCTCCCGCTGGAGGAGCAGATCGCCCGGACGGTCACCAACCTGGAGGCGTTCCTGCGCCAGGTGCTGGCCTGAGCCCGGCCGCCGTCACGGCGCCGACCGGTACTCCACGGTCAGCACGGCCCGCCCCAGCGCGTGCGCGGTCAGGTTGAACCCGACCTGCGCCGCCGGGGTGTCCGGCCCGAGCTCCAGCGCCGGCACGTCCAGCGCGTGCACCACGAACACGTACCGGTGGGCCGGTCCGGGCGGCGGCGCCGCCCCGTCGTAGCGGTGCCCCGGGAAGTCGTTGCGCACGTGGAACGCCCCGCCGGGCAGCCCCCCGTCCCCCGACCCCGCGCCGCCCGCCAGCTCGGTGACCTCGGCCGGCAGGTTCACCAGCAGCCAGTGCCACCACCCCGCCGCCGTCGGCGCGTCCGGGTCGTAGCAGGTCACCGCGAACGACCTGGTCCCCGCCGGGAACCCCGACCAGGACAGCTGCGGCGAGGTGTTCCCCAGCGCGTGCACCTGCGCGTCCGGCATCGTCCCGCCGTCCACCAGGTCGGTGCTGCGCAGCTCGAACGCCGGCACCGGCGGCAGGAAGTCGTACGGGAGCGGAATACGCCCGGTCATCGGTCACCATCCCCATCGAAGGCTCTCGGTATACCGCCCCAGCCTATCCACCGCCGGGCCCCGCCAGGGCCCGGGGAACGGCGGGTCCGAGCTGCTGACGGCCGGATCCCACCGATGGCGTCCGAGCCGCTCCGGGTCTTCGGCACAGCGCCCCGGAGCCGCCGCAGGCTCTCAGCTCCGCCAGAGCGCCTCGACCGCCGCCCCCAGCACCGTGCCCACCTTCCCCAGGTCGAAGACCAGGTCGAAGTGGTTGCGCCCGCCCACCAGCAGCTCGTGCACCGGGACGCCCGCCTCCCGCAGCGCCTCCGCGAACCGGGCCTGCTGCCGTCCGAACTCGTCCGTCTCGTGCTCGCCCAGCGCCAGCACCACCGGCGGCAGCCCGGCCAGCGCGGCCGCCCCGGCGTGCAGCGGGCTGAGCCGGCGGGCCCGGTCGGCGTCCAGGCCGAGCGGCTGGTTGACGTAGCTGAGGGCGACCGGCTCCAGGTCGTAGACGCCGCTGAGCAGCGCGGCCCCGCGGATCCGCCCGCGCAGCCGCCCGTCCAGCAGGGCCGACGCGGCCAGGTGCGCCCCGGCGGAGCTGCCGCTGAGCACGATCCGCTCCGGGTCGGCGCCGAGTTCCGCCGCGTGGTCGACCAGCCAGCGCACGGCCGAGGTGGTCTGCTCGACGATCCGTTCGAGCGTCCAGTGCGGGGCCAGTCCGTAGCCGACGGCGGCGAACGAGGTGCCGAGCGGGACGAGGTCCAGCGCGGGGAAGGCCGAGTCCTCCTTGCCGAGCTCCTGCCAGAAGCCGCCGTGCACGAACACGTGCAGCGGCGCGCCGGTCCGGGCGGCGGGGAAGAAGTCGATCAGCTCGGGCGCGTCGGGCCCGTACCGCAGCTCCCGGTGCCCGGGCAGTTCCCGGAGGGCCCGGCGGCTCTCGGCCGCGTAAGCGCCGAGCTCGGCGTCGAAGTCGGCGACCTTGCTGCTGGGCGAGTACTCCCGGTCGAGTTCCCGCTGGTCGAAGCCCCGGTAGACCGCCATGACGCCGTTCTCCTCACCCAACCAGGTATAGACCAATACGGGAGCGCACGGTTAGCGTGGTCACTCCCCGTACTTCCTTCTCCGGAGTTGCCCCGTGGAGACGTCCGTCCTCGCCTTCGCCACCGACCTGCTCGACGAAGGGGCCGACACCTTCTTCGGCAACCTTACCGACCGGGCGGGCGTCGGCGGCGTCACGCTCGCGTCCGTCTACCACGAGGCCCGGGACGTCTTCCCGCACAACCCGCGCCGGGTGCTGCGCTACCTCGAACCGGGCGCCGCGTACTTCCGGCCCGACCCGGCGCGCTGGGCCGGGCGGCGGCTCGCCCCGCTGCCCTCCACCGCGATCGGCGCGCGCGACCCGTTCGCCGAGGCCGCCGAGGAGACCCGCCGCCGCGGCCTGAAGCTGCACGCCTGGACGGTCTTCTGCCACAACGACCGGCTCGGCTTCGCGCACCCCGACTGCGCGCCCGCCAACGCCTTCGGCGACCGCCACCTGACCGAGCTGTGCCCGGCCAACCCGGAGGTCCGGGAGTACTGCCGCACCGTGGTCGAGGAGCTGGGCCGCTACGGCGTGGACGCGATCCGCGCCGAGTCGCTGCACTTCCACGGCCTGGCGCACGGCTACCACCACGAGCGCTACTTCGAGGAGCTCGGCCCGGTCACCGAGGCCCTGCTGTCGGTCTGTTTCTGCCCGCACTGCCTGGCCGCCGCGACCGCCGCGGGCGTCCCCGCCGAGCACGTCCGCGACACCGTCCGCGCCGAACTGCGCGCCCGGCTGGCCGACGAGTCCCGGGCGCTGGCCCCCACCGCGCTGGACGAGCTGGCCGGCGGTGCGTTCGCCGCCTACGTCGACGCCTCGGCCCGCACCGTCACCTCGCTGGCCGCCGAGCTGGCCGCCACCGCCGCCGACCACGGCATGCGGCTGACCTTCATGGACGGCGGCGGCCCCGGCACCGGCTGGCTGTCCGGCATCGACCTGCCCGCGCTGGCGGGCGCCGCCCACCAGATCGAGACCCTCGGTTACGCCCGGACCCCCGAGGAGGTCCGCGAGAAGGTGGCCGCGTTCGCCCTGCACGGCGTCCGCCCGCAGGACATGGCGGTGATCCTGCGCCCGATGGCCTCCGACTGCGACGGCCCGGCCAACCTCACCGCCAAGATCGACGCCCTGCGCGAACTGGGCGTCCCCGAGGTCGAGTTCTACAACTACGGCCTGATGCGGCTGTCCTCGATGGACCGGATCGGCCAGGCCCTCCGCTAGCCGCCGGACGCCCGGAACGCACTGTTCCTCTGCATTGCTCCCGCTCCGTCCCCACCCCCGGGCAACGCACCGGTCGCCCCCGCCTGCTGCGCCCGGTGCGTCCCGAACGGTAGGCTTTCCGTGTGATCTTCAAGCGCATCGGCAACGGGCGGCCGTACCCGGATCACGGCCGGACCAGCACCCGCCAGTGGGCGGACGTCGCACCGCGTCCGGTGCGGTTGGACCAGCTGGTGACCACCAAGGGCCAGTTGGACCTGGAGACCCTCCTCGCGGAGGACTCCACGTTCTACGGGGACCTGTTCGCCCACGTGGTGAAGTGGCGCGGCGACCTGTACCTGGAGGACGGCCTGCACCGCGCCGTCCGGGCCGCCCTCCAACAGCGGCAGGTCCTGCACGCCCGCGTGCTGGAGATGGACTGACGCCGGGTCACCCGGGGACGGGTGCAACCGGCGGCGGTGCCGGTACGTCCTTTCGAGTGCCGTCGTCCCCCGGATGATGATCGTTTAGTACCTGGGCACCCGTTGTCGGATTAGTCTGCTGACTACAGCGGTCACGCGGCCCGTTCCCACGGCCGTTCCGCGGTCACCGACACCCCACCCTGGCATCTAGGGGGAGACAGACCATGAGCATGTTGACTCCCCGGGGTTTGAAGGGGAAGCAGTACCGCGTCACCGGGAACGCCTACCCCCGACTCGGCCGTCCCTCCCGCCGCGGCCGGAAGGTCGCCATCGGGCTGGGCGGCGTCCTGACCCTGACCCTGGTCTCGGTCGGCGGCGTCCAGCTGTACGACGTCTTCAGCGGCAAGCACAAGGGCGCCACCGCCCAGGCGTGCTCGGGCGCCTCCGGCACGCCGCTGGCCGCCCCGGAGAACTCCGCCCCGGCCGGTGCCCCCGCGTCCGGCGCGGCCGCCTCCGGCGCCCCGGCGCCCGTCCCCAGCGACACCGCGGTGCCGCAGCCCGCCGCCGTCAAGGTGAACGTCTACAACGCCACCGACAAGGCCGGCCTGGCCGCCCGCACCGCCGACGAACTGCGCAAGCGCGGCTTCGTGGTCGACAAGGTCGGCAACGCACCGGCCGCGCTGGCCAACAAGGTCCCGGGCAGCGCGCAGATCCTCAGCGGCCCCGGCGGCCTCGGCGCGGCCACCCTGCTGCTCTCCCAGGTCGCCGCCGCGACCTCCACCGAGGACGGCCGCGCCGACGCCACCGTCGACTTCGTCATCGGCGACACCTTCAACGCCCTGGCCGACCCCGCCCAGGCCGCCGCCGCCCTCGCCGAGCTCACCAAGCCCTCCCCCTCCCCGGAGCCCGGCCACTGCTGAGCCGGTTCGCCGCGCCCCGCCCGGGGCGCGGCGAACCGTGCACGCACGAAAGAGGTCCGGTCCAGGGCGGGAACCCCCGCCCCCGACCGGACCTCGCCGCGGGTACCGCCGTCCGCCGTGCGGACCCGCTCAGCCCGCCGTGCCGTACAGCCGGTCGCCCGCGTCGCCCAGGCCCGGCACGATGTAGCCGTGCTCGTTGAGCCGCTGGTCGACCGCCGCGGTGACCACGGTGACCGGCCGGCCCGCCAGCTCGCGCTCCATCACCTCGACGCCCTCGGGCGCGGCGAGCAGCACCACCGCGGTGACGTCGGTGGCGCCGCGCTCCAGCAGCATCCGGATCGCCGCGACCAGGGTGCCGCCGGTGGCCAGCATCGGGTCGAGGACGTAGATCTGCCGCCCGGAGAGGTCGTCCGGCATCCGGGTCGCGTAGGTCGACGCCTCCAGCGTCTCCTCGTTGCGGACCATGCCGAGGAAGCCGACCTCCGCGGTCGGCAGCAGCCGGGTCATGCCGTCCAGCATGCCCAGCCCGGCCCGCAGGATCGGGACCACCAGCGGGCGCGGGTAGGACAGCCGGGTGCCCCGGGTGACGGCGACGGGGGTGGTGATCTCGACCGTGTCGGTGCGGACGTCCCTGGTCGCCTCGTACGCGAGCAGGGTCACCAGCTCGTCGGTGAGCCGACGGAAGGTCGGCGAGTCCGTGCGCTCGTCGCGCAGGGTGGACAGCTTGTGGGCGACCAGCGGGTGGTCGACGACGTGGAGACGCATGGGACCAACGGTAACGGCCACCGGCACGTGTGTACGACTCCGTACGAACCGGGACGACCGGGACGACCCGCCGGGCCGGCCGGGGATCCGCCCGGAATCACGGAAGTCGGACCGCTCCTGTGGTATCACCGGGGCCGATCTGGGAAAGTCGGGACCTATGAAGAGCAACCCGACGCGGGCGACCACCGCCGGCGCGGGCGGGTCCGGCTCGACAGACGAGTCCCGTCCGACCGCAGAGACCGACGCGGAGACCGACGCGGCCCGGCGCAAGCGCCGGGCCGTGTTCCTCCGCGAACTGGCCGAGGCCCGGGAACTGCGGGCCCGGGTGCAGCCGAGACGGACCAAGGAGCGCCGGATGCGCGAGGCCCTGCGGATGCGGACCTTCCGGACCTGACGGCGCCGACCCGCCCCCGGGCACCGCGCCCCGCACCGGAGTTGCGCCCCCCGGAGCGTCCCGGCGCCCCCGCCGCAAGGCGTCCGGCGGTCAAGATCCGCGGCCCGGGCGGCCGGAAGCCGACCTTTCCGACACGACCTGCGAAGACGCGCTGCCGAACACCCCCCGCAGCGGCGGCCTTTCTGTCACGATGCGGTGGGACGGTCCGAACGGCGGACCTCCTTCTGGCGCGGGGGCGGCCGGACCGCACCCGCCCGAGATCGCCGACAGCCGAGACCAATCTTGGGAGTGTCCCTGGTGGCGTACTTCGCTGCAGTGCTTGCTCGCACCGGTGCCGGGTGGGACGTGAGCGAAACCGAACTCGACGACGTAGAGACCCTGGCCGACCTGACCGACCTGGCCCGCGAGGCGGCCGAGGACGAGGACACCGTGCTGGTCTTCATCGAGCAGGAGGACGCGTGGTTCGCCGTCCTGCGCATCGACGGTGAGGACGACCCGCGGATCTTCGTCTCCGACGCGGCGGCCGCGGCGCGCAGTTCGTACGGCGCGGTGCTCACCGACGAGTTGATCGAACAGGACGGGGAGGCCGACTTCGACGACCTCGACGGGCTCGTGGCCGGGCTCGACGACGAGGACGGGGCCGACCCGGACGACGAGGCCGTGGGAGCGGACGACGAGGAGCCGGCCGGCGGGCGGGGCGCGAGCCCGGTCGGGCCGATCGGCGACAACGAGCTGCTGACCGAGTTCGGGATGACCGCCGCCGACCTGCTGGAACTGGCCGGGGAGGGCGCGGCGCCCGGCGACGCGCTGGGCGAGATCGCCGAGGCGCTGGGCTGCGGCGAGGTCCTGGAGGCCGTTCGGTAGCGGCGGGCCCGGTGCCCGACACTGGGTCCATGCAGCCCCCCGTCCCCCTTCCCGCAGACACCCCGGGCGAACGGCCGCGGATCGTCCCGCTGCCCGCCCCCGAACGCCCCGATCCGGTCCGCGACCGGTGGACGGGCCGGATGCGCCTCGCGATCGAGGAGGCCGCACTGGCCACCGCCACCGGTGACGTCCCGGTCGGGGCGTTCGTCCTGGGCCCGGACGGCACGGTGCTCGGCCGGGGCCACAACGTCCGCGAGGCGGTGGGCGACCCGACCGGCCACGCCGAGGTGGTGGCCGTCCGGCAGGCCGCGCGGGCCGTCGGGGAGTGGCGGCTGAGCGGCTGCACCCTGGTCGTCACCCTGGAGCCCTGCACCATGTGCGCGGGCGCGATCGTGCTCTCCCGGCTCGCCCGGGTCGTCTTCGGCGCCTACGACCCGAAGGCCGGCGCGGCCGGCTCGCTCTTCGACGTGGTCCGCGACAACCGGCTCAACCACCGCCCCGAGGTGGTCGGCGGCGTCCTCGCCGACGAGTGCACCGCCCAGCTGCTGGCCTTCTTCGACACCCAGCGCTGAGCCGCCCCGGAACGGATTTCGCCCCGTCCCCCCGATCCGGTAGAGTTCCCCTCGGTAGCGTGTCCGAGCGGCCAAAGGAGCACGCCTCGAAAGCGTGTGTGGGGGCAACTCCACCGTGGGTTCGAATCCCACCGCTACCGCCACTCGAAGGGCCCGACCGGTCTCCGGTCGGGCCCTTCGGCGTTCCCGACTTTCCTCCCCGAAGCGGACAAACCACCGCTGAGCTGGGATTTTACCTGGCCTTGAGTCAGCGTCGGGCACTAGTGTGCGAGCTCCTCCGCAACCGGAACCAGGAGTTCAGCATGCCTTCCCCAGCCGTCTACCGGTCCCCGCGCGGGCTGGCCACCGCCTCCACGGTGCTGCTCGCCCTGAACGGGGTGATGGCCGTCGGATCGGTGGCCGTGCTGCTGTACCTGTACACGGTGGAGCCTGGCGACGACGTCTCGCTGCTGGTGGACCTCTTCGGGGCGGGCACCACGACCAACGCCGGGCTGGTGCTGTCACTGGCCACCGCGGTGCTGTTCCTGATGTGGCTGTACCGGGCGCGGGTGAACGCCGAGGTGATCTACCCGCACGGGCACCAGCACGCGCGCGGGTGGGCGGTCGGCGGCTGGTTCGTGCCGCTGGTCCAGCTCTGGTTCCCGTGGCAGATCACCACCGACGTCTGGAAGGCCAGCGCCCCGGCTGGCGAGCACGGGATCCCGAGGCCCGTCTCCGCCTGGCCGGTGCACTCCTGGTGGGCCACGATCCTGCTGAGCAGGCTGGTCTACTTCATCGGCGCCCAGAGCCTCGGCTCCGAGGCCGCGCTGCACTACACCGACTCGTACCGCCAGGCCCTGCTCCTGCTGATCGCCGCCAGCCTGATGACGCTGGCCGCGGCGGTGCTCGCGATCCTGGTGGTCCACCGGCTCACCGCGATGCAGGAGGCCCACGCCGCCCGCGCCTGGGCGGCCTGGACCCCGCCGGTCGCCGCCTGAGGAACCCCGGAGGGCCCCGACCGCCCGGCGCGGTCGGGGCCCTCAGTCGGTCCTCGGGTCAGCGGCGGCGGGCCAGCCGCAGCGTCACCACCCCTGCGAGCACCAGCCCGGCGGCGGCCAGCAGCGGCAGCACCGGCGCGCTCCCCGTCCCCGGCAGCGCCCCGCCCGGCCCCGGCCCCGGCACGGACGCGGACGCGGACGCGGACGCGGACGGCACCGGCGGCGGCTCCGGCGAACCGGACGGCTCGGGCGACGACGGCGACGGCGATCCGGTGGGCTCCCCGGACGGCGAGGCGCTCGCGCTCGGGCCGGGGCTCTCCGTCCCGCCCAGCTCGGGCTCGACCGCGATCACCTCCTCGTCGGGCGGCGAGCTGACGGTCCGCTCGGTGGTGCGGCCGGTCGCGGTCGCGGTGTTGCGGACGCTCCCGGCCTCGGCGTCGGCCGCGGTGACGGTGTACGAGGCGGTGCAGGTGGTGACCGCGCCGGGGGTGTCGCGCGGGGTCAGGGTGGTCGCGGCGCACCGCACGCCGGTGAGCCGGTCGTCGGTGACGGCGAGGTCGGTGACCTCCCGGCCGGTGGTGTTGGTGACGGTGTACGTGTAGGTGGCCCGCTGGCCGGGCCGGTAGACCCGGGCGTCGTCCACCTGCTTCTCCAGCAGCAGCCCGTAGTCGTCGTTCAGCGGCAGCTCCTGCCGGGCCTCCGGCGACTCGACCGGCCCGCCGTCCGAATCCCCGTGCGCGACGGCCACGTTGGTGAGGTAGCCGCGCCGCACGTCGGCCTCGGTGACGGTGTACGGGGCGGTGCAGGTGACGGTGGCGTCGACGGCCAGGACGGTGCTCGGGCAGCTGACCGGGCCGACCGTCGGGTCGGTGACGGCGAGGTCGCGGATCTCGGTGTCGCCGCCGTTGGTGACCACGAACTGGTACGGGACGACGGTGCCGGCGGTGACCGGGTCGGGCAGCGGGTGGGCCCGGTCGATCTGCTTGACCAGGTTGAGCCGGGGCAGCGGGGCGGCGCTGCGCGCGGTGACGTGCCGCAGCAGGTGCACGTCGGTGAACGCGCCGGTGGACGAGGCGAAGCCGAACTTGTAGGTGGCGGGCACCGGTTGGGGCGCCGGCTGGCTGAGCACCCGGACCGGACCGGCGCCGAAGTCGACGTCCACCTCGATCTGCGGGTCGGGCCCGGGCGTGACGGTGACGGTGACGGTCCGCCGGCTGGGTTCGAGCGCGGCCTCGGCCTGCGCGGGGGTGGTGCCGGGCGGCAGGTCGGCGGCGGTGGCGGGACCGTGCAGCTGCCCGGGCAGGGTGGACGGCCACGGGCCGGTGGTCCCGGTGTTGCCGGTGGTGGCACCGAGGAAGCAGTAGCCGCTGGTGCCCTCGCCGGGCCCGCGCAGCGTCACCATGTTGGCGCCGGGCGCGGGCGCCCGGAAGGCGGTGCCGGCCGGGGAGCGGGTGGCGCAGCCGTCGCCGCGGTGCTCCCAGTCGCCGAAGTAGTTGCCCAGCACGTCCAGACCGACACCCAGGTAGCCGCCCTCGACGCCGGGCAGGAAGGCGTTGGCCGGGTTGTCGTCCGGGAGCTTCTGCGCGTACCCGAGGCTGCCGCCGAACGCGCCGGGGCGGGTGAGCGAGGCGGCGCCGTCGACCAGGAAGAACGCGATGCCGTCGGCGGGCGAGGGCTTGGTGGTGTCGCCGCCGTACTGCCACTGCTCGAAGGTGACCCGGATGCCCTCGTTGGCGGGCAGCGGGCGCTCGTACAGGACGGCGGCGGCCCGGTCGTTGCCCGCGTCGGTCATCCGCAGGTAGCCGTGCGGCGCGGCCGCGTTCGGCGGGACGGGGCCGACCGCGCCGCCGCCCGGGCAGCCGGTCAGCGCGCGCGGTTCGGCGACCGGGAGGAAGGGGACCTCGGCGGCGCCGGTGAGGCAGGCGCCGTCGGTGGCGACGAAGCCGCTGTCGGCGCTCGCCCCGGTGAAGGTCTCGTCCACCAGCGGCGTGCCGGTGGCGGCCCGGGGCGCGGTGGGCGCGGCCGCGGCGAGCGGCAGCGCGGCCGCCCCGAGGACGGTCGCGGCGCAGAGCGCCGCGGCGGCGAGTCTGCGCCCGGCCCCGGGGGCCTGTCGTTCGGTCACGTTCGTCTCCGCCTCTCCGGTCGATGATTCGTAGTCGACCTTCATGGCGGGCGAAACCCGGCGCGAACACGCGCACAACCGCGGGTAAGCACCCGCCCGGCGCAGCGCCCGTTCCGGGAGCCGGACGCTTCGCCCGTCCATCTGCGGTTGGCGGTGGGCGAGTTGAGGGGATGATGCCCGCATGGGGAGTGCGCGGTGGCGGGTGCTGGTCTGGGTCGGGGCGGGGGTCTCGGTGGCGGGGCTCGCGGTGTTCCTGTGGGGCGAGGGGCTGGACCGGGCGAACCAGTGGGCGGGCGTGCTGGGCCTGTTCGTCGGCGTGGCGGGCCTGCTGCTGTCCCTGCTGGGCGGGATCGGGGGCCGTTCCGGCGGCCAGTCGGCGGACGGGGCGGCGGCCGGCGGCTCGGTGCGCCTGGTCCGGAACGTGCGGGGGGACGTGCTGCTCGGTTCCGGCTCCGGCCCCGCCGCCGTCCCGGAGCCCGGTCCCGTCCCGGGAGGGGCCCCCGGCGGCGGCCAGTCGGCCCGGGGCGTGCGCGCGGGCGGGGAGGTGGAACTGGTGGACGGTGTGGCGGGCTCGGTGCGCTTCGACGACCGCCGCCCCGCCGGCGGCCCCCAGCCGCCCGACGAGCCGTGGCCCCCCGGCACCCCCCGGCTGCTCGACACCCCCCGATCCACCGACACCTCCCACCCGTCCGACAGCACCCGCCCCTCCGACGACCCCCTCCCGCCCGACACCCCCCGGCCTCCCCGTACCTCCCGACCCCCCTCCGAGGTCCCGCATCCGTCCGACGGGCCGCGGCCGTGACCGGCTTCTGGCGGCGGCTGTTCGGCGCCGAGGCGGACGGCGGCACCCAGTCCGCGGCGGGCGCCCGGGTCGGCGGCGACCTGACGCTGGTCCAGCGGGCCGGCACCGTGCAGATCACCACCGGCCCGAAGCCTCCCCCGCCGGGCGACCTGGACGGGGCCCGGCGGCGCTACGCGCTGCGGCTGCGCGAGCGCTACCTGCGGCTGGACCTGGAGGTGCTGACCCCGCTGTCGGAGCAGGACGAGCACCCGGCGGTGCACCTGCGCGAGGTGTTCGTGCCGCAGCTGGTGCGCTCCGACCCGCCGCCGGTGGAGCTGCCCCGGGAGCTGCTGAAGCGGCTGACCGAGCCGGGCGAGCTGGACCCGGGACGGCTGCCCCCGGGCGTCGAGCGGGACACCGTGCGCCGGGTCCGCGAGGCGTACCGGCAGCGCCCCGCGGTGCCGGTGCTGCCGCTGCTGTCCGGCCCGGACGGCCACCGGGCGGTGCTGCTGGGCGACCCCGGCTCGGGCAAGTCGACGCTGGCCAGGTTCCTGTGCCTGGCGCTGACCGAGCCGCTGCTCGACCCGGCGGCCGACGTCCCGTCCGAACTGGCGCCGCTGGCCGGCCGGCTGCCGCTGATCGTGGAGCTGCGCCGGTACGCGGACCCGGCCTGGCGCGAGCGCACCTTCGAGGAGTTCCTGGCCCACCTGCACCGCACCGAGGGCCTGGGCCTGCCCGGGGACCTGCTGGCCCGTCAGCTGGCCGAGCACCCGGCTCACACCCTGGTGCTGTTCGACGGCCTGGACGAGCTGTTCGACCCACAGGTCCGGGAGAGCGCCGCCCGCCGGATCGGGGCGTTCGCCGCCCGCCACCCGCAGGTCCGGGTGCTGGTGACCTCCCGGGTGATCGGCTACCGGCGCGAGCCGCTGGACGCCGCCGGGTTCGGCCACTACACGCTGCAGGACCTCGACACCGGCCAGATCGACGCCTTCGCGGCCCGCTGGTACGCCAACGCCTGCCCGGGCGACCCGGCGGAGGCCCGGCGGCTGCGCCGCCGGGTGACGGCCGCCGTGGCCGGCTCCGCCCCGGTCCGGGACCTGGCGGGCAACCCGCTGATCCTGACCATCCTGGCGATCATCGGCCGCCGCCGGGAGCTGCCCCGGGACCGCCGCTCGGTGTACGAGCACGCGGTGGCGGTGCTGGTCGAGCACTGGGACCCGAGCAAGTACCTGCAGGACCGGCGGGTGGACGGCGGCATGCCGTACCTGGCCTCCGAGGACCGGCTGGAGCTGCTGCGCCTGGTGGCCCGCCGGATGCAGGAGGGCGGCGACGGCATCGCCGGCAACCACGTCCCGGGCCGGGTGCTGCTGGCCTCCTTCGAGCGCTACCTGCGCGAGCGCTACGAGCTGCCCGCCGACCGGGCCGCACCGGCCGCCCGGGCGATGCTGCAGCAGTTCCGGGAGCGCAACTTCATCCTGAGCCGGTTCGGCGGCGAGGTGTACGGCTTCGTCCACCGGGCGTTCCTGGAGTACCTGGCGGCCTCCGACATCGCCCACCGCTTCAACCGGGAGCGCTCGCTGACGGAGGAGCAGTTGCTGGAGGGGGTGTTCGCGGCCCGCTGGCACGACCCGGCCTGGCGGGAGGTGCTGCTCCTGCTGGCCGGGGAGCTGGACGAGCGGTTCGTCGGCGCGGCGGTGTCCCGGCTGCTGGCCCGGGCCCCGGTGCTGCCGGGCCCGCCGGGGGCGCGGGACGCGGTGCCGGAGTGGCTGGTGCTGGCGGTGCGCTGCCTGGGCGAGGTCCGCAAGCTGGGCCTGGTGACGGCGCAGTCCGAGGCGGCGGTGACGCCCTGGTGGCGCTGTTCGAGGCGTTCGCCGCGGAGGGCTCGGCCTACCTGCCGGGCGAGACCGCGGAGGCGCTGGACGCGCTGCGCCCGGTGCTGGCCGGGCTGGGCCCGCACTGGGTGGGCCGGGAGCGCTTCCTGCGCTGGTACCTGGTGCACGGGCACCAGCCGGAGCGGGAGTCGCCGACGCCGATCGAGGCGGGCGCGGTGGCGGCCCGGCTGGCCTGCGCGCTGCACCTGAACGCCCCGGACGGCCCGGCGGTGCTGCGTTCCTGGGCCGAGCACGGCTGGTCCCCGGCGCAGCGGGCGGCCGCGTTCGGGGCGCTCGCCGAGGGCTGGCCGGGCGATCCGGACACCGGCGCGTTCGTCCGGGCCCGGGTGGAGCGGGAGGCCGACCCGCTGACCCTGGAGGCCGCGGTGGCGGCGCTCGCCGAGGGCTGGCCGGGCGACCGGGCGACCGGCGCGTTCCTGGCGGCCCGGGTGGCGGACGCCGGGGGCGTGAACCGGCTGAACGAGATGCTGGCGCTCGGCAAGGGCTGGACGGAGGACGGCCCGGCGCAGTTGCTGCTGCGGGGCATCGCGGCGGCCGAGGAGCAGCCGGAGCTGCGCGGCCTGGCGGTGTTCGCGCTGACCGTGAACGGGCGGATGGACGGGCCGCTGGCGGCGTTCCTGCGCGAGCGGGTGCGCACCGACCGGGCGCCGGGGGTGCGCCGGATGGCGCTGCAGGCGATCTGCCTGCAGCCGGCCGAGGACCCGGGCAACGCCCCGTTCCTGCACCGGCTGGCCGAGTCGGACCCGGATCCGCAGGTGCGGGTGTCGGCGCTGGCGGGCCTGGCCCGCGGCTGGACGGGCGACCCGCGGGTGGCGGAGTTCCTGCGCCGCCGGATCGCCGAGGACCGCGATCCGCTGGTGCGGCTGCGGGTGCCGCCGGTGCTGGCGCTGCGCTGGGCGGGCGACCCGCAGGTGGCCCGGCAGTTGCGCGACCTGGCGGTCGAGGACGCCCTGCCGGACGTCCGGGCGGGCGCGCTGGCGCTGCTCGGGCAGGTCGGGGCGGGCGATCCGGAGGTGGCGGCGTTCCTGCGCGAGCGGGCGGAGCAGGAGGGTCCGGGCCGGGCGGCGGCCACCGGCGAGCTGGCCGCGCACTTCGCGGACGACCCGGAGCTGGGGGCGTTCGTCCGCGACCGGGCCCAGAGCGCGTCGGACCCGCTGGTGCGGGCCGCGGTGCTGACCGCCCTGGCGAACCGTCAGGACCCGGGCCCGGCGGCCCGGGCGCTGTTCCTGGAGCGGGCGTCCGCCGACCCGGACCCGCGGGTGCGGGAGGTGGCGCTGGCCGCGGTGGTGCGCTGCCACGACGGGGAGCAGCGGGCCGCCGCGCTGCTGCTGGAGCGGGTGGCGGGGCTGCGCGACGCGGACGTGCGGCTGTCGGTGCTGCGCGCGCTGCTGGCGCACCGGCCGGACGACCCGGCGGTGCGGGCGCTGCTGCGGGAGCGGGCGGAGCGGGACGCCTCGGGCCCGATCCGGGCGGTGGCCCTGCACGCGCTGGCCCGGGCCGGGGCGGACGGGGCCGGCGACGGGACGGTGGCCGAACTGCTGCGCGGACGCGCGGTCGCGGACCCGGACCCGCTGCCGCGCCGGGTGGCGCTGCGGGCGTTGGGCGGCTCCCCGGACCGGGCGGCGGTCGAACTGCTGCGCTGGCGCGCGGTGGAGGACCCGGACGAGGGGGTGCGGATCGCGGCGCTGCGGGCACTGGCGTTCGGCGCCCCGGGTGCCGCGACGGCCGCCCTGCTGGCGGCCCGGGCGCGGGCCGAGCTGGTGCCGGCGGCGGCCGCGGAGGCGGCCCGGCTGCTGGCGGCGGGGGAAGGGGCGGGAGCGGGAACGGCGAGGGGCTCCGCACTCCGGGGCGGTTGACCACCGTGCCCTGGGGAGTGCGGAGCCCGGCCGGAACCTCTCGGTCCGCGGTGGGGGCGGCAGCTCCGGGGGGACGAGCTGCCGCCCCGGGCGGAGGTCCCACAACCGGGGCCGCGTCGGGGGGAAGCCGCGGCACCCGGTCCCACAGCGGGGACCTCCGGATCGCCGTACCGGGGATTCCTGCCAGATCCTCGGTACATCAACCATCCTGCCGCGCCGCCCCGGTGGACACATCCGGAGAAAGCCCCGTCCGCGCGGGACCTTCGTCCCAGCGGGTGAACGCGCCCCTCACCCGTTGCGCCGTCCGGTGGATAAGCTGCCGGGTGGCAGGGCCGCACGGGGAGAGGAAGGCGGCCCGACTCAGGGAGGCAGGCGCGTTCGATGGCTCAGGCGAAGAAGGTGGCCATGTGGATCCTGGTCGTCTTCGTCATCTACACGATCATCACCTCACCGGAGCGCTCCGCGGACCTGGTGAAGTCCGGCTTCGTCGGCATCTCGGACGCCGCCAAGGCGGTGGGGTCGTTCATGACCGGACTGGTGCGCTGAGCCGCCGCTGAGCCCTAGTACGGTGGCGGGGTTCGTCCTTCGGGGGGCGCTCCCCCGAACGGGCACGCCCTCCCCCCACCCGCGAGGAGCGGCATCGTGATCCGGCACCTGGTCCTGTTCAAGCTCAACGAAGGCGTCACCAAGGACGACCCGCGGGCCGTCGCGGGCGCCGCGGCGTTCGCGGAGCTCGGCGCGCTGGTCCCCGAGCTGCGCGAGTGGGAGTGCGGCTGGAACTTCACCGACCGGGACATCGCCCGGGACTTCGCGATCAACAGCCTGGTCGAGGACCGCGAGGCACTGGCCGCGTACCTCGGCCACCCGGCCCACCAGGCCGCCGCCGCGCAGTGGCGCGAGTTCGCCACCTGGGTGATCGCCGACCTGGAGGTCTGACCCTCCCGCAACACCCCTCGTACACGCACGACCCGGCGGCCCCCGCCTTCCGCCCGCGGGCGGGGGCCCATGCACACTCCGCCGAATGCTGGACGGTCCGTCAACACGCCTCCGCCGGGTACTTGCCCGGCCACAGAGCCACTTGTGATGCTATGACCGGTTTTGCCGGAATTTGGCGAGGTGGTTCTCAAGGGAGGGTGAGGTGTCCGTGCGGACGCAGCAGGGCAGTGCGCCCGAGGACCGGGTCGAGGAGCCGCCGGACCCGGTCGAACTGGCCTCCCGCCGCCCCGGCGCGCGCGGCGCGGTGGACGTCCGCACCCTCACCCGGGTGCTGTTCGAACGGCTCGCCGAACTGCCGCCGGACGCCCCCGAGCGGGTCCGGGTCCGCTCCGCCCTGATCGAGGTCAACATCCCGCTGGTCCGCTACGCCGCCACCCGGTTCCGCAGCCGCAGCGAACCGATGGAGGACATCGTCCAGGTCGGCACCATCGGCCTGATCAACGCGATCGACCGCTTCGACCCCGAGCGCGGCGTCCAGTTCCCCACCTACGCGCTGCCGACCATCCTCGGCGAGATCAAGCGCTACTTCCGCGACAACGTCCGCACCATGCACGTCCCGCGCCGCCTCCAGGAGCTCTGGGTCCAGGTCAGCGGCGCCATGGAGGAGTTGACGGTCACCCACGGCCGGGTCCCCAAGGTCCCCGAGATCGCCGCCAACCTGCGCATCCCCGAGGAGGACGTCCGGGCCTGCCTGGACGCCGGCCGCGCCTACAACGCCGCCTCCCTGGAGGCCGCCCAGGAGCACGAGGGCGGCCTCGCCCTGCTCGACCGGCTCGGCTACGAGGACTCCGCCCTCACCGACGTCGAGCACCGCGACATGGTCCGCCACCTGCTGGTCCAGCTCCCCGAGCGGGAGCGGCGGATCATCATGCTGCGGTTCTTCGCCAACCTCACCCAGTCGCAGATCTCCACCGAACTCGGCATGTCCCAGATGCACGTCTCCCGGCTGCTGTCCCGGATCCTGTCCCGGCTGCGCACCGGGAACTCCTGGGAGGAGTGAGTCGCCTCCTGTTTCCCCGCGTCACCGGCGAGTGACGAGTCGAGACGTTCGGGTTTGCCGGGGCCGGTGGGCCGGTATTGAGGAGTCAGACCCGTCAGCCGGGAACCACTGTGCGGTGGCGCCCGTTCGACAGACAGTCACGAGGGGGTGGGCGCGTGTTCACAGAACCTGGCAGTGCGGTCATCGAAGTCGAAACCCAGGCCGAAGCCGTCGTCGTATCGATCCCGGCCCAGGCCGGTCCCGTCGAGGCCCCCGACCGGGCCCTCGACACCCGCACGCTGTCGCGCGCGCTGTTCCGCCGGCTCGCCGGGCTGGAGTCCGGCAGCGCCGAGCACGCCTACGTGCGGGACACCCTGATCGAGCTCAACCTGCCGCTGGTCCGGTACGCCTCCGCGCGCTTCCGCAGCCGCAACGAGCCGATGGAGGACATCGTCCAGGTCGGCACCATCGGCCTGATCAAGGCCATCGACCGCTTCGACCCGGACCGCGGCGTCGAGTTCCCGACCTTCGCCATGCCCACCGTGGTCGGCGAGATCAAGCGCTTCTTCCGGGACACCAGCTGGTCCGTGCGCGTCCCGCGCCGCCTCCAGGAGCTCCGCCTGGCCCTCACCAAGGCCGGCGACGAGCTCTCCCAGCGGCTCGACCGCTCCCCCACCGTCCCCGAACTCGCCGCCTACCTCGGCGTCTCCGAGGACGACGTGGTCGAGGGCCTCGCCGTCGGCAACGCGTACACCGCCAGCTCGCTCGACTCCACCCCCGCGGAGGACGACGGCGGCGACGGCCCGCTCGCCGACCGCCTCGGCTACGAGGACCTCGCCCTCGAAGGCGTCGAGTACCGCGAGTCGCTCAAGCCGCTGCTCGCCAAGCTCCCGCCCCGCGAGCGCCGGATCATCATGCTGCGCTTCTTCGGGAACCTGACGCAGTCCCAGATCGGCGAGGAGATCGGCATCTCCCAGATGCACGTCTCCCGGCTGCTCACCAAGACGCTCGCCCACCTCCGCGAGGGCCTCACGGCGGAGTGAGCGGGGCCGGCGGGCCTGGTCAGACCGTGCAGGCCCGCCGCAGCCGCAGCAGGTGCTCCTCGGTCAGCCCCAGTCCGTCCTGCCAGAAGTGCTCGAAGCCCGACCAGCCGAGGGCCAGCTCCTCGAACGCGGCCTCCAGGTAGACCGCCTCCGCCCGGGCCAGCGGCCGTATCAGCGGGTCCACCCGGGCGATCAGGGCGGCCGCCCGCTCGTTGGTGAGCAGGTAGTCCGCCAGGACGCTCTCCCGGTCCACGCCGAGGGCGGTGAGCAGCAGGGCCGCCGTCCAACCGGTGCGGTCCTTGCCGGCCGTGCAGTGGAAGAGCAGCGGCGCGCCGTCCGCCTCGGCGGCCAGCCGCAGGACGGCGGCGAAGCGGGAGCGGGCGACCGGGTCGGTGACGAACCAGCGGTACATCGAGACCATCATCGCGGTGCCCCGCCCGTCGCCGAGGACCGCGTGCATCGCCACCGGGTCGGCGCCGCCGCCCAGCACCCGGCGCAGCTCCACGTACAGGTCGAAGTCCTCGGAGAACACCGGCAGGTGGTGCAGGGTCGGCCCGAGGCCGTCGAGCGCCGGGACGGTGAGCGGCTGCGCCGCGTCCGCCGGCAGCAGCGCCGGGGGCAGCCCGGGGACGAGGTCGGCGCCCAGGTGGCGCACCTCGTCGAGGCTGCGCAGGTCCACCACGTGGCGCAGCCCGATCGCGCCGAGCAGCGCCCGGTCGCCCTCGCCGAGCCGGCTGAGCGCCTCGGTGCGCAGCAGCGCGCCGCCGCGCACGGTGCGGCCGTCCGCGGTGCGGTAGCCGCCCAGGTCACGGGCGTTGACGGCGGCGGCCAGGCCGAGGCTCCTGGCGGTCTCGGTGGGCGGCGCGGTCACGGGTGCCTCCTGGCGGCGGTGCGGCGGACCCGGACAGTGTAGGCGCGCCCGACGGCGGGACCGCCCGGACGTCCGGTCGGCCCCGTGCGGGCGCGCGGAGTGCTACTTGACGGCCAGCCAGATCACGCCGGCGATGACCACCAGGGCCACGATCGCGCCGATGACGATCACCGGGGTGCGGCTCGACGAGGAGCTGCTGCTGCCGTAGGTGGTGACGGTGCCCGGGGCCTGCGCGGCCGGGGCCTCGTCGACGAACGCCCGGAACATCTGGGTCGATCCGGCGGGGTCGTAGTCGTTGTCAGCCATGGAACGGGACTCTAGCCGCCCCGGGCCGCCCCCCGACACCCCGGTCCCCGTCCCGGAACGGGTCTGCACGGACCCCTCACCCCGGACGGGCCGGGCGTGGACGCACGGCCCGGCGGAATCAAGCCCGACCCGAACGGGTTGTCTCCGTTCATGACCAACAGTGACGCCCCCCGGGTGCCCCTCGGCCCCTCCGACCTCGCCGTCTCCCCGCTGTCCCTCGGCGGCAACGTGTTCGGCTGGACGGCCGACGCCGAGCAGTCCTTCGCCGTGCTCGACGCCTACGCGGCGGCCGGCGGCAACTTCATCGACACCGCGGACGTCTACTCGAACTGGGCGCCGGGCAACTCCGGCGGCGAGTCGGAGACCGTGATCGGCGACTGGCTGCGCAGCCGCGGCAACCGCGAGCAGATCGTGGTCGCCACCAAGGTCGGCATGCTGCCGGGCCTGGACAACCTGCGGCCGGAGACCATCCGGCAGGGCGCCGAGGCGTCGCTGCGCCGGCTCGGCGTGGAGCGGATCGACCTGTTCTACACGCACAAGGACGACCCGGACACCCCGGTCGAGGAGATCGTCGGTGCGCTGGACGCACTGGTCCGCGAGGGCAAGGTGCGCGAGGTCGCCGCGTCCAACATCGGCCCGGAGCGGCTCGCCGCCTCGCTGGAGTTCGCCGCCCGCGAGGGCCTGGCCAAGTACGTCGCGGTGCAGCCGCACTACAACCTGGTCTCCCGCGACACCTACGAGGGCCCGCTGGCGGACGTCGTCGCCGAGCACGGCCTGTCCGTCGTCCCGTACTTCGCCCTCGCCGCGGGCTTCCTGACCGGCAAGTACCGTCCGGGCGCGAGCGTCGACTCGGCCCGGGCCCAGGGCGCCGCCAAGTACCTGGACGACCCGCGCGGCCCGCGGGTGCTCGCCGCCCTGGACCAGGTCGCCGGGGCGCACGGCGTGCAGGTCGCCACGGTGGCGCTGGCCTGGCTGGCCGCGCAGCCGACGGTGGCGGCCCCGCTGGCCAGCGCCCGCACCGTCGAGCAGCTGCCGCCGCTGCTGGCCGCCGCCGCGCTGGAGCTGACCGAGGCGGAGCTCAAGCTGCTCTCCGAAGCCTCCGCCTGACCGTCCCGGCAGCACGACGGCGCCCCTCCCGCCGCACTGCGGGAGGGGCCCCGTCGTTCCCGGGCCGCCGTCAGGGGCGGCCGAAGAAGTCCGGGTAGTAACCGCTGTTGAGGCGGGAGACCCGGACGTCCTTGCCGGGGCGCGGGGCTTCCACGTACGTCCCGTCACCGAGGTAGATGGCCACGTGGTGGATGCCGGAGACCCGGCCGTTGCTGGACCAGAACACCAGGTCGCCGCGCTGGAGCTGCCCGGAGCCGATCGGGGTGGCGGCCCGGTACTGGTCGTCGGCGACCCGCGGGGTGGAGACCCCGGCCCGGCGGAACGCCTGCTGGACCAGGCCCGAGCAGTCGAACCCGTTCGGCCCGTTGCCGCCCCACACGTACGGCTTGCCGACCTGCGCCAGCGCGTAGGACACCGCCGCCTCGACCCCGCTCGCGGCACCCTGCCCGGCCGACTGCCCCGCCGACTGCCCGGAGGAGCCGCGGTCGCCGGTCCGGTCCACGTAGACGTCGTGGTGGCTGGTGTAGCGCCACTGGCCGGCCTCGTTCTTGAACCAGTAGACCTTGCCGTCCCACCCCTGCCGGATCCCTCCGGAGGACTGCGCGGGCTGCTGCGGGCGGGCCTGCGGCTCCGCGCTCCCCGAACCGCCGGTGCGGGCGAGGTAGACGTCGTACCACTTGGTGTAGCGCCACTGGCCGGCCTCGTTCTTGAACCAGTACACCTTGCCGTCCCAGCCGGGGCCGGACGGCGCGGGCATCGCCTGCGCGGTGGTCGCGCCGACCCCGAGGCCGACCGCTCCCACCCCCGCCAGCACCGTGGTGGCCAGGCAGGCCGACCGCA
Source organism: Kitasatospora saccharophila (assembly GCF_039529925.1). Classification (NCBI taxonomy): domain Bacteria; kingdom Bacillati; phylum Actinomycetota; class Actinomycetes; order Kitasatosporales; family Streptomycetaceae; genus Kitasatospora; species Kitasatospora saccharophila. Next base: position 128,855 of record NZ_BAAANS010000001.1, read on the forward strand.
CGGCGCGGTGTATTCGGCCCGACCGCTCGGCCGCGGCGGACCCGCCGGTGCGGGCCGCCGGCCGGGCGCACGCGGCGCACCGGCAGGCTGACGCACCGTCGGATTCGGCGAAGCCCAGCAGCGGGGCCCCGGAGAAGTCCGGGAGGTCGGCGGGGTCGGTGGATATCGAGGCGAGCGCGGTCGTCACGCGGGCTTCCCTTCCTTGCGGTTCGGGCGGGCTGCCGGGGCGGGCACCGAAGCGGTGACCCCGGCCGGGGCGACGAACGCGACCAGCAACTGCTCCATCAGGGCGCTGCGCGCGCTGTCGTCCAGTTCGTGCGCGGTGGCGCGCTCCAGGCGCCGCACCGCGAGGGCCGCGGCCTCCACCGCGTCGTCCACCAGGACGGTCCGCAGCCCGGCGTCCAGGTCCGCGAGCCGGCGGCGGCGCATCGACTCGGCGACCTCCGGCGCGTAGTCCAGGGCCAGCGGCTGCACCGAGTACACCTCGACCCCGGCCGGGGCGGTCTCGGCGGCCAGCGCCCGGGTCAGCTCGTCGGCGAACCACTGGCCGTCGCGCAGCGCGGGCCCCGGCGCGGAGTTCGAGTCGCACGGCAGCAGGGAGGCGGTTCGGGTGAGGACGGCCTGCACCTGCTCGCGCAGATACGTTTCGTGATCGGCGATGCCCAGCGTCACCCGCGCGGTGTCCTTGACCCGCCACACGATCAGCAGCCGCACCACCAGCGGCGTCCCGGCCCGGTCGGTGACCCGCACCGGCTCGCTGCGCCAGTGCCGCAGCCGGACGTCCACCCGGTGGCGGCGCAGCATCGGGTTCACCCAGAGCAGGCCGGTGCGGCGGACGGTGCCCCGGTAGCGGCCCCAGCGGGTCAGCACCCGGGTCTCGCCGCCCGGGTTGGACAGCAGGCCGCCGAGCGCGGCCAGCACCGCCAGCCCGATCCCGCTGACCGCGGCGAGCGTCCCGTCGCCGACCTCGGCCCGGCCGCTCGCCCTCGCCGCCGCGCCGCGCAGGTCGGGCACCCCCGGCAGGTCGGGCAGCGCCCCGGCCCGGGCCAGCACCAGCAGCGCCCCGGCCGTCCCGGCCAGCAGCACCAGCAGCGGCAGCCAGCCGGGCAGGGCGAACGCGCGCCGCTCGCGCAACGACTGGTCCGCGCGCGGCGGTCGGCGGTGGGTCGCGGCGTCCGCGACCGTCGGGTGCGCCGCCTGCCGCTGCGCGGTGGCCGCGCTGAGCCGGCGCAGCCCGGGGGCGGCGGGCGCGGGGGCGGCGGTTTGCGTGCTGTCGGGTTCGACGGTGCCGCGCGGCCCGGGCGGGAACGCGGACGGCTCGTCCGCGCCGACCGGCAGCAGGGCGACGGCCTCGGCGGCCGCGCCCACCACCGGGATCGGCTGGGTGGCCGGGCCCCGGTCGAGGGCGTCCTCGGCCGGGGCGGCCGTGATCAGCGGCTTGGTCACCGCCTTGGCGACCGCCTTGGTGAGTTGGGTCGCACCGACCGGGGGCTCGGGTGCGGCGGGGGGTCGGGAGTTGGGTCGCGGCGAGGAGTCGCGGGTGACGTCCATGCACGTGTCCTAAGGGTCAGAGTGTCGCGCAACGGGCGGCCCGGATCTGACGGGCAGTGCCAGACTCAGGCTAGGTTGATAAGTCATCAAATGCGACATTTACCAGGCGGTGTGTCGATTTGTCCGCTATGCGGATGCGAGTCGGCCCGCCCGCCCTGAACTGCGGGAACGAGCGGGCCGACCGGGAACGGGGACCGATCGAACGGTCCGTCAACGGCGCCGGGTGCCACTCCCCCGGCCGAACACCCGGCGGGTCAGCAGCCCGACCGCCGCCGCGATCAGCAGCGCCCCGCAGGCCAGCCCGCGCCACCCGGTGGCCGCCGCCCGGTGCGCCGCCGCCACCGCGTCCGGCGGCGGAGCGGCCGGCGTCCGCGACTGCGCGGCCGCCTCCGCCGGAACCCGCGCCCCGGGCTCGGCGGCGGGCTCCGCCGCGGCGTCGTCCGCCGCCGCACCTTCCGCCGCAGCACCGTTCGCCGGGGCCGGAGCGGACGCCCCCGCGACGGGTGACGGAGCGGCGGACGGCACCGTCGCGGCGGCCGAAGCCTTCCGGGTCGCCGTCGGCACCACCGGCGACGGCGTGCCGACCGGCGGCGTCGCGACCGGCGGGCGCGTGGTCGCGGGCGCCGACCGGGTCGGCGCGGCCGTCCCGGGCACCACCTGCCGCGCCGGCACCCCGGGCGGGGCCGGCTCCGGCGCGGCCCGCCCGTCCACCGGCTCGACCGCCGACGGCGGCTCCGGCGTCCCGGGTGCCTCCGGCGCGGGCGACGGTGCGACCGGGACCAACGGGCTCGGCACGTCCACCGGCTGATCCCCCGTCGGAGCGGCGGACGCCACCGGCACCACGATCGGCAGCACCTCCGACGGCACCGGCAGCGTCAACGCGGGCTCGACCGAGGTGTCCGCGGCGGACGGCACGGCGGAGGGAGACGGCGACGCGCTCACCGACGCGGACGGCGCGGGTTCGGGCGTGGACCCGGACACCGGGCTGACGACCGCACCGCCCTGCCCACCCGCCGGCGGCACCACGACCGGCAGCAACTCCGGCGGCACCGTCACCGTCACCTCCGGCTCCACCGGAGACGGCGGCACCGGGGGCGCGACCGACGGAACGGGGCTCGCCGACGCACCGGAGGCCGAAGCGGACGCGGACGCCGACGCCGAAGCGGACACGCTCGGACTCGGACTCGCGCTCCCGGCCACCCCGCTCTGCCCACCCGTGGACGGCACCGGCACGGTCGCCGAAGGCTCCACCGAGGGGGCAGCGCTCGACGGCACCCCGGACGGGCTCAGGCTCGCGTCAGCACTCGCGCTCGGGCTGGGACTCGGCGCACCGCCCTGGTCGCCCGTCGGCGGCACCACGACCGGCAGCACCTCCGGCGGCACCGACGGCACGTCAGGCACCGAAACCGACGCCAACCCGGACGGGCTCGGGCTCGCGTCAGCACTCGCGCTCGGGCCGGGACTCGGCGCACCGCTCTGGTCGCCCGTCGGCGGCACCACGACCGGCAACAGCTCCGGCGGCACCGGCACCGTCACCTCCGGCTCCACCGGAGGCGGCGGCACCGACGGCACCTCGGGCACCGAAACCGACGCCGCCCCGGACGGGCTCAGGCTCGCGTCAGCGCTCGCGCTCGCACTCGCACTCGCACTCGCACTCGCACTCGCACTCGCACTCGGGCTCGCCGTACCACTCGTACTCGGGCCGGAACTCACCGTCGTACTCGGGCTCGCGTCAGCACTCGGGCTCGGGCTCCCCCCGCCCGGTGTCGCGGCGATGCGGACCGGCACCGGATCGCCCGGGGTGCCGTTGCCCGCGGGGTCGGTCGCGGTGGGGAGGAGGGTGAGGCCGCCGGAGGCGAGGTCGCGGGCGGGGGTGCAGGACCAGGTGCCGTCGGGGGCGGTGACGGCGCTGCAGACGGTGGTGCGTTCGTCGCCGTGGCCGGTCGCGGCGGTGACGGTGACGGTGGTGCCGGGTTCGGCGCGGCCGGAGAGCTTGGGGCGGGCGGTGTGCAGGAGTTCGCCGCTGCCGGGGGTGGTGAGCTGCGGGCGGTCGGGGGCGGTGGTGTCGACGGTGAGCGTGACCGTCTTGCCGTCCGAGCGGTTGCCCGCGCCGTCGTCGGCGTGCGGGGTGAGCCGGTAGCCGCCGTCGGCGAGGTTCTCGACCGGCAGGCAGGACCAGGTGCCGTCGGCGGCGACCGCGGTGGAGCAGAGTTCGCCGCCGCTGCGGTCGGGGGCGTCCGCGGTGACGGTGACGGTGGAGCCGGGTTCGCCGAGGCCGGTGAGCAGCAGGCCGGGGTCGTTGGTGTAGGCGGGCAGGGTGAGCACGGGGGCGGTGGGGGGCGTGGTCCTGACGGTCAGGCGGAACTCGTCGCCGCGCAGCACCATGCCGCTGCGGGTGGTCTCCACCGGGACGAGGGTGTGGGTCCCCTCGTCCAGGGCCCGGTCGGGGCGGCAGCTCCACGAGCCGTCGCTGCCGGCCTTGGCGGTGCACAGAGTGGTGCCGTTCTCCTGGACGGCGACGGCCGCTCCGGGGACCGCGCCGTCGCCGCGGAACTCGGGGCGGGTCTCCCGGGTGGTGCTGCCGGGGACGGGGAGACCGACCTGGGGTTTGGCGGCGCCGATCGAGATGCCGGTCTTCTGGTCGACGACCTGCCCGGAGTCGGCGAAGCCGCCGGGGGCGACGAGTTGGGAGCCGTTGCGGGCCAGCCGCAGCCGGACCCAGGTGTCGCCGCTGGTGGCCCCGGCCGGGACCTGCCACTCCAGGGCGGCGCGGTCCGCCCCGGCGGGCACCTCGGCCTGGACCCGCTCCAGCGGGTCGAAGCGGCCGTTGTGGTCGAAGTCGATCCAGCCGGCCAGCACGGCGGGGGCGTCGCCGGCGTTCACCGGCACGTCCAGGTGGTAGTAGCGGCCGACGGCGGTCTCGGCGGGGAAGGACAGCGTCGGGTCGGCGCCCTGGTACTCGGCGCGGCCGGGCTGGAGCAGCGGCGGGGGCGGGCTGGCCCAGGGGCTGCGGCGGCTCTCCCCGCCGTCGACCTCCACGCTGGGGGCGACCGGGCCGGCGTCGGGGGACGGCGGCGGCGGGGCCGCGGGCGGGCCGGGCAGCAGCGGCTCCTCGACGGACTGGGCGAGGCCGGTGCGGGCCCGGGTCGCCGAGGTGGCGGCGTCCTGCCCGAGGAAGAGGTCGGACACCAGGTGGGAGACGTTCCCGTACTCCTGCGGGGCGCTGCCGAGGCCCTCGTCGAGGGTGACGGTGTACGCCTGGCGGGGCGGGGCGGGTGGGGTGGTGGAGCCGTTCTCGGCGGTGGAGCGCTGCTCGACGCGCAGCGACACGGTGGAGACGGTGCCGGCCAGTTCGAGGGTGCCGGAGCCGTCGGCCGGGCCGGCGGAGCCGCCGTCGGGGCCGGGGGCGAGCTCGCCGGAGCCGACCGTCCAGCCGTGCCAGCCGGTGCGGCCGACCAGGGCGGGGGCGGCGGGGCTGCCGCCGGTGACGGTCAGCCGGGTGCCGGTGGTGGTGCTGCCGTCCTTCGAAGTGGCGGTGCCCGCGAGGCCGCTGACGTGCAGTCGGGGATTGCGGACCGGGCGGGAGAAGGAGAGCTGGAGGGTGCCGAGGGTGTGCCAGGAGCCGTCGGCGCGGGGGCGGCGCTCGGCGGCCAGGAAGGTCTCGGCGGGGTCGCCGGGGCGGATGCCGTCGGTGTAGGGGCTGCCGCTGCCGCCGGGGAGGTCGGCGAGCTTGCCGGGGGCGGTGTCGACGCTCACGCCGGGGACGGCCGCGTAGTCGAACTGGACGGCGAGGCCGGAGGGCAGCACGGCGCGCCGCTCGGCGGACCAGGCGTCCGGGGTCTGCTGGGCGGCGGTCGGCGGGGCGAGGGCGCCGGTGAGCAGGCCGGTGGCGATCAGGACGGCGGTGCGGCGGCCGATCCCGGGCCGCGGCCGTTCACCGTCGGCCGGGCGGACGTCGGGGGCCGGGGCCCGGTGGGGGGACTGTCGGCACATCCGGCTCTCCTCTCGGTGTCGTCGGCCGCCGGAATCGCGGTCCGACCGCCATGCACCCGAATGCTCATGACGATCCGACAAAAGGGAATCACGATCTGGTTTCGGTCATACCGCGACACCTGGTCATTTCATCCGACACCACTCGATTGGTGGGCACTCGGTCAGCAGCATCGGGATACCCGCCCGACCCACCGTCAACTCCCATGAAAGTGCATCAATCGGACGCTACTGCCCAGTTGTTGACCATTGGTCACGCTTCCCTGTTCGGATTGATGGGTTTATCAGTAGAGTCGGCGGGCGTGACGATCGATCCCACTCTCATCAAGACCAGCTTCGCCGCCGTCGAGCCGCACGGCAGCGAGGTCACCGCCTACTTCTACGCGCACCTGTTCGAGCACCACCCGGACGTGCGCAAGCTCTTCGCCGAGCACATGAACGAGCAGCAGGACCGCCTCTGGGCCGCCATCGGCACCCTGGTCAACAGGCTCGACGACACCGACACCGTGGTGAACGTGCTCCAGGGCCTCGGCCGCCGGCACGTCGGCTACGGCGCCCTCCCCGAGCACTTCCCGGCCGTCGGCGCCAGCCTGCTCGCCTCCCTCGCGCACTTCGCGGGCGACGCCTGGACCCCGGAGATCGAAGCCTCGTGGACGGCGCTCTACGGCGTCATCACGGATGTCATGAGCGCGGCAATGGCCGAAGAGACCACGGGCTGAGAGCCCCCCGGTGCCCTTCGACCCCGCGGTCATCCGCGCCAGCTTCGCCGTCGTCGAGCGCCGCGCCGATCAGCTGACCAAGTTCTTCTACGCCCACCTGTTCACCAACAACCCCGGTGTCGAAGAGCTCTTCCCGGCCAGGCTCGCCGAACAGCGCGACCGCCTGTTCGCCGCGCTCACCCAGCTCGTGGTGCGGCTGGAGGAGCCGGAGAAGCTCACCGGCTACCTGGCGGCACTCGGGCGCGACCACCGGAAGTTCCAGGCCGCGCCCGAGCACTACCCCGCCGTCGGCGCCAGCCTGATCGCCGCGCTCAAGCACTTCTCCGGCCACTACTGGACCCCCGAGATCGAGAAGGCCTGGCTGGAGGCGTACACCGTCATCTCGCAGGCCATGATCGACGCCGCCGCGGCCGTCCCCGAGTCCACCCCGCGCTGGTGGGACGCCGAGGTCGTCGGCCACCGCCGCGCCGCCCCCGACCTCGCGGTGCTCACCCTGCGGCCCGACCGGCCGTACCCGTACACCGCGGGCCAGTACCTGACGGTCTGCTCCGACCGTCGCCCGCAGGTCTGGCGGCCCTACTCCGTCGCCTGCGCCCCGCGTCCCGACCACACCCTGGAACTGCACGTCCGCCGGGTCCCCGACGGGCTGCTGTCCACCGCGCTGGTCGACGAGGTCCGGCGCGGCGAGCGCCTCCGGCTCGGGCCGCCGCTCGGCGAGGCGGTGCTCGACCCGCACTCCGAGCGGCCGCTGCTGATGGTCGCCGCCGGCACCGGCTGGGCCCCGGTCAAGGCCCTGCTGGAACGGCTCGCCCAGGACGGCGGACGGCCCGCCACGGTCTTCGTCGCCGCCCGCGGGGACGAGGACCAGTACGACCTGGACGCCGTGCACGACCTGGTCAAGGAGCACGCCTGGCTGCACGCCGTGCTCTCCGCGCCCGAGCGCGGCGCCTCCCGCAGCGAGGCCGCCCGGCTGCTGCGCGAGGGCCTGGCCGGGTACGGGGACTGCTCCGGCCACGACGTCCACCTGGCCGGGCCGCCCGACCTGGTCCCCGCCGTCCGCGCCCAACTCCTGCAGCAGGGCGCCGAGTCCGAGCACGTCCGGCACGACCCCGTCACGGCCAGCTTCAACCGCAGCCGCCCGCTCACCCCCGCGGAGTGGTTCCTGGAGGAACGCGACGTGCCCTGGATCAACCGGACCGAACTCGGCTGACGCCGGCCCTGCCGCCCCCCGACCACCACAACGGGGGGCGGCAGGGCCGACGACACCCGCTCAGGCTCCCCGGGAACGACGAAGGCCCCGGGCGGAAACCCGGGGCCTTCGGCTGGTGCGCTCAGCAGGATTCGAACCTGCAACCTCTTGATCCGTAGTCAAGTGCTCTATCCGTTGAGCTATGAGCGCTCGGACGGCCCCTTGCGGAACCGCGAGCGGAGTTTGGTGCGCTCAGCAGGATTCGAACCTGCAACCTCTTGATCCGTAGTCAAGTGCTCTATCCGTTGAGCTATGAGCGCTCGCCCCGGCGGACTGGCCTCCTGGGCGGTGCGGGGACAACATTACATGACCGTCGACCTGGGGCGAAATCGATTGCCACCGGCCCCGTCCGGCCCCGTCAAGGGCACCGCCGGGGGAAGCCCGGGTGAACATTCGGCCGAACGTCCGGCGACCGCCCCGGCCCCGGACAACGCAGGAGCCCCGCCGGTCAGTGACCGACGGGGCTCCCGGTGAGCGGAGGCGGAGGGATTTGAACCCTCGATGGGCGGTAAAACCCAAACCGCATTAGCAGTGCGGCGCCATAGACCGGACTAGGCGACGCCTCCAACACCCGGACCGCGACCGGCACTCCGGCTGCGTTCCGTGCGACTGCGATGATGCCACAGCCAACGGCCCCGGCACCAACCACCACAACGATACTGGCCGGGTCGTCCACGGCGCAAAGAAGAATGAGATACTTCCCTCTCCGAGGAGAGCCAGAGCCGCCCGTCGCAGCGGCGGCCCGAAGCCGTGAGGAGACCTGTCGACGTGAGCAGCAGGCCGACCCGAGGCGCTGCTCGCCTCGCCGCGATACTCGATGCACTGCCCGAACCGCTGCTGCTGGTGAACAGCAACGGCACCGTGGTCGACGTCAACAAGGCCGCCGTGGAGAGCCTGCAGGCACCCGGCACCTCGTTGGTCGGCATGGGCGTGCTGGACCTGCTGCCGGAGTTCGACCCCAGTCGGATCCCGGGTTCAATGCGGCCCCCCGCGAGCGAGACCGAGAGCCTTGACCGACCGGTCCGAATGACCGCCCGCCGCACCGACGGCACCGCCTTCACCGTCGAGGTGTCCGGCAACGACTTCACCGACGAGGGCGGCGGGGAGGCGCACGGCTTCCTGTCCTTCAGCACCAACGACCGGGACCTGCTGCTGCTCCTGGTCCGCGACATGTCGGACCGGCTCGGCGTGGAGTCCGAACTCCGCCGCCAGCACAAGCAGACCGAGATGATCCTGCGGGCCGCCGCCGAGGGTGTCCTCGGCGTCGACCTGGAGGGCCGCGTGGTGCTGGTCAACCCGGCCGCCGCGCACATCCTGGACTTCCGGGCCAGCGAACTCGGCGGCCGCGAGCTGCACCCGCTGATCCAGCACTCGCAGCCCGACGGCAGCCCGCTGGCCGCCGAGAGCTCCGCACTGGTGGACACCCTGCACTCCGGCCGCAAGCACCGGATCCGCAACACCGTGCTGTGGCGCAAGGACGGCCGCCCGGTCACCGTCGACCTGACCACCGCCCCGGTCCGGGACGGCGAACAGCTGGTCGGCGCGGTGATGACCTTCACCGACCGCACCCACGAACTCGCCCTCGCCGCCCGCAACGAGCACCTCACCGCCGTCCTGGAGTCCGAACTCGGCGGGGCGCTCACCGCCCTGCACGGCCGGATCGACGCGCTCGCCGCCGACCCGGCCGGCCAGCTGTGGCCCGAGGCCAACTGGACGCTGCGCCGGCTCGCCGACGAGTGCCGCCGGTTCGGGAAGCTGATCGACGGCGTGCTGGAGCACCAGCGCTTCGAGGACGCCGCCGACCGCGGCAAGGCGTCCCTGGAACGCGAGCGGATCGGCCTGGACGAGGTCGTGCAGCTCGCCGTCGACCGCGCCGGGGAACTGGTCGGGCCCGGCCGGGTCCGCTACTCGGTGCACGCCGCCGCCGTGAAGGTGCTCGCCGACCGCGAGCGGCTCGCCCGGGCGCTCGCCCACCTGGTCGCCGACGTCAGCGGCGTCACGCCCGTCCCCGAGCCCGCCCGGGCCGAGGGCGAGGCCGCCCCCGCCGGGGTGCCGTTCGCCGGGCCCGCGCCGGCCGGCGAGCAGCCCCCGATGGTGGTGCTGGCCGCCGCCCGGCGCGGCGACGTGGCCCGGGTCGAGGTGCGCGGCCCCGCCCGCAGCTCCAGCAGCGTCCACCTGCCGATCGCCCGCGCCGCGGTCGAGCGGCACGGCGGCGTGCTGCAGCGCCACGACCTGCCCGCCGGGGCCGGCGCCACCTACGTGGTGGAACTGCCGCTCGACCCCGACGGCGACGCGTCCGGCGGGCCGGACAAGCAGCAGCACGTCCCGAAGGACTCCGACACCGCGATGATCCCGGACCTGCCGGGACAGGCCGCCCCGGTCGAACCGCGGCCCGCCGACGACGCCCCGGCGGCGGACCCGGCGGGGCAGGCCGCCGAGGCGCGCGCCGACGACACCCAGGGCTCCGGCCGGCGCCGGGCCCGGACCGCCGACGCCCCGGAGGCGCCGCGGCCCGAGCAGGCCCCGCGCGGGCCGATCGCGCTCGGCCCGGGCCCGGTCGACACCTCCGGCGGCGGCGTCGCCGCCGCCGGTGCCGCCGCCGACCAGGCCGAGGGCGCCGAGGGCGGCCCCCGCTCCGGCCGGCGGGCCCGCCGGGCCGCCGCGCAGGGCGCGTCCGGCGACAGCTCCGGGGCGCTGCACATCCCCGGCGTGCCCGACCCCGGGACGCCGGTCTACCCCGGCCTGGAGAACTCGCTGGCGGTCTCGACGCCGGAGCCGGTCACCCCGACCGCCCAGCCCACCGGGCGCCGGCGGCGGCTCGCGCTGCCCGCCGACCTGGCGGAGAGCGCCGAGGAGGTCACGGCGGTCCTGCCGCCCGTCCCCGCCGCCGACCCCGCACCGCCCACCGAACCGCCCGCCGGGGCGGCGCAGTCCGCCGCGCTGGAGGTCGCCCGGCCCGCCGCGCCGGCGCTGCCCGCCGCCGACCCCGCCGCCGGGGAGGACCGCCCGCAGCCGGTCGGCAGCGGACTGGGCGAACTGCTGCCACCGCGCCCGCTGGGCGGCTTCCAGGCCGCCTTCCCGGCCGCGTTCCCCGGCACCCCGGTGCCCGGCGCTCCGACCCCCGGCGCTCCGACCCCCGGCCAGGCGCCCGCCGCGAACGCACTGCCCGCGGGCGGGAGCACCCCGTCCGCGGTCGACCCGACGCTGCTGAACGGGCAGCGCCTGAACGGGCAGGCCCCGCAGGGCGCGCCGGGCGAGGGCGGCCCCGGGGCGGCCCTCGCGCTGCCCGGCGGCGCCCCGGTCGAGGGGCGCACCCCGCCCCGGCCGGTCGCCGAACTCGCCCCGGCCCGCGGGCAGGCGCCGGACGGCCCGCGCCCGCTGCTGGTGTGGCCCGAGCCCGACCCGTCCACCCGGGGCGCGCTGGAGGCCCGCGGCTTCAGCCCGGTCGTCGTCGCCTCCCGCGAGGAGGTCGACGCGCAGGTGCCGCAGACCCCCGCCGCGCTGTTCGTCGACCCGCTGACCGGGCCGATCACCCGCACCGCGCTGCAGTCGCTGCGCACCGCCGCGCTGGCCGGACGGGTGCCGGTGCTGCTGGCGGCCGGCCTCGGCCAGGCCACCCGGGACGCCGCGTACGGCGCCGACCCGGCGGTGCTGCTGCGGGCGCTCGCGCCCCGGGACGGCGAGAACCACGCGGCCCGGGTGCTGCTGGTGGAGTCCGACCCGGAGGTCGCGGCGGCGCTGGTGGCCAGCCTGGAGCGGCGCGGCATGCACGTCGAGCACGCCGCCGACGAGAACGAGGCGGTGGCCCGGGCCAGCAGCATCCAGCCGAACCTGGTGGTGCTGGACCTGCAGCGGATCGAGCGCCGCGACCTCGGGCTGCTCGACTGGCTGCGCGCCAACGACCGCCTGCACCGCACCCCGCTGGTCGTCTACACCTCGGCCGACCTGGATCCGCAGGCCCGGGCCGGACTGCGCACCGGCGAGAACGTGCTGTTCCTCGCCGAGCGCTCCACCACCGAGGACGTGCAGGGCCGGATCGTCGAACTCCTGGCCCGGATCGGCGCGTTGGGCCAGGTCGTGGCGGCGGGCAGCGGCGCCTCGTTCTGACCTTCCGTCAACTCGCCCGTGAGAGTGGCCCGGCCAGTGGGAGGCGGGCCACCAGGCGGGCGCCGCAGGGGAGTTCGGCGCCGTCCGGCTGCCCGGCGGCGCACAGGGTGCCGCCGTGGTGCTCGACCAGGTCCCGGGCGATGGCCAACCCCAGCCCGGCGCCGCCGAGTTCGCGGCTGCGGGCGTCGTCGAGCCGGGTGAAGCGCTCGAACACCCGCTCCCGGTCCGGCTCCGGGATGCCCGGGCCGTCGTCGCGCACCTCCAGCACCGCCGCGCCGTCCTCGACGGCGAGGCGGACCTCCACCCGGCCCTCCGCGTAGCGCTGGGCGTTGTCCACCAGGTTGGTGAGCAGCCGGGTCAGCCAGGTGCGGTTGCCCAGCACCCGGACCCCGTCGGCGAGTTCGGCCCGGACCGGGACCCGGTCGGCCGGGCGGGCGTCCAGCACGTCGGCGAACAGCACGTCCAGGTCCAGGAGTTCGGTGGCGACCGGGTCGGCGGCGTCCAGCCGGGCGAGCAGCAGGAGATCGGCGGCGAGGTCCTGCAGGCGGACGGTGTCCTGCAGGGCGTCGGCGAGCAGTTCGGGCCACGACTCCGGGTCGGGGTGGGCCAGCGCGACCTCCAACTGGGTGCGCAGCACGGCGATCGGGCTGCGCAGTTCGTGCGAGGCGTCGGCGATGAAGCGGCGCTGGCGCTGCCCGGCGTCCTCCAGCCGGTCCAGGGTGGCGTTGACGGTGACGGCCAGCCGGGAGACCTCGTCGGCGGTGCGCGGCACGGGCACCCGGCGGTGCAGGTCGTGGCCGGTGATCTCGGCGACCTCGGAGCGGATCGCCTCCACCGGGCGCAGCGCCCGACCGGTCACCCGCCAGGTCACCAGGGCCACCAGCGCCACCAGCAGCGGCAGGGCGACGGCGAGCGCGGCGGCGGCGGTGCGCCCGGCCGCGTCCACCGTGCCGGTGGGCGCGGCCGAGTAGATGGTGAGCTCCCCGTCCGGGCCGTTGACGGTCACCGAGACCACCCGCTGCTCCGGGTCCCGCACCAACGCGCCGACGTACGCCCGGCCGTCCGGTTCGAAGGTCTGCCGGTACGAGAGCGGACCGCCCGGCGGTTGGGGCGGTTCCGGGGCCTGCGGCCGGGGGAGGACGACGCCGTAGGAAACCGCCAGGTCGGGGGTGGTGGAGACCAGCTTCCCGTCGGAGTCGACCACCCGGACGATCGTGCCGCCGGGGCCCGCGATGACCGGCGGCAGGTGCTCGCGCTCGGCCAGCGCGGCCACCTTGTCGGCCTGCCGGACGGCGGACTGCTGGACGTCCCGGGACAGGTTGGCCTGCAGCACGCCGAGCAGGGCCACCGCGGTGCCGCTCAGGGCGAGGGCCACCACGGCGGTGGCGGCGAAGGTGGCCCGGGCCCGCACCGAGCGCGGCAGCAGGCGGCGCAGGGCGCGGTGCGGGCGGCGCGCGGCGCGGGGCGGGCGGCGGCGCGGGTGAACCCGCTCCTCGTCGTGGTCAGCCACCGTCCACCGCCAGCCGGTAGCCGGCCCCGCGGACCGTCCCGACCGCGCTGCGGCCGAACGGGGCGTCGATCTTCCGGCGCAGGGCGCTGATGTGCACCTCGACGATGTTGGGGTCGCCGTCGAAGGCGGAGTCCCAGACGCTCTCCAGGATCTCCCGCTTGGACACCACCCCGCCGGACGCCCGGGCCAGACACTCCAGCACCGCGAACTCCCGTGTGGTCAGCCGTACTTCGGTACCCGCCCGGGTGCAGGTCCGGCGGGCCGGGTCGATCGACAGGTCACCGAACTCCAGGGTCTGCGGCAGTCGGCGCCCGGTGCGGCGGACCAGCGCGCGCAGCCGGGCGACCAGCACCACGTACGAGAACGGCTTGGAGAGGAAGTCGTCGGCGCCGGTGTCCAGCGCCTCGGCCTCGTCGAGTTCGCCGTCCTTGGCGGTGAGCATCAGGATCGGCGTCTCGTCACCGGCCGCGCGCAGCCGGGAGCAGACCCGGTAGCCGTTCAGCCGGGGCAGCATGATGTCGAGCACGATCACGTCGTAGTCGTGCTCGGTGGCCAGCCACAGCCCCTCCTCGCCGTCGTGGGCGAGGTCGACGGCGAAGCCCTCGGCCCGCAGCCCGCGCTGCAGCGTGGCGGCGAGCCGCCGTTCGTCCTCCACCACCAGTACGCGCATGGCAGACAGCGTCGCAGGCGTCCGGCCCGAGCGGTGGGGCGGCTTCAGCCTGGCTTCAGGCGGGCGGCTGCATGCTGGGCGCCCGGCCGGACGGGACCGTTCCCCGGCCGCTTTCCCACGAGGGGGTCCACCCAGATGTCCGCACCGCAGTCGCCCGAGCCCGGGGCCGGGTCCGCGTCCGAGCCCGCGTCCGAGTCCGTTACCGCTCCGGCTCCCGCCGCCGCTTCCGCGCCCGCCGCCGCTTCCGCCTCCGGTTCCGAACCGACCGACCTGACCAAGCTCGCGCCGCCGGAGCCCGGGACGGCCGCGCCCGCGTCCCCGCGCCCGCGGCGACTGCTGCCCCGGCGGCGCGGGGCCCGCTGGCTGCTGGGCGCCGCCGTGGTGGTGGTGCTGGGCGCGGTGGCCGTCGGCGCGGGTGCCGCGCTGGAGCGCCACCACGACCGGTCGGTGCCCGTCTTCGACCGCGCCCACGCGGGGTGGGGCCCGGTCCGCGCCCCGGGCGTCCCCGAACTGCCGGACGGGGTCGGCAAGCTGGTGATCCGCGGTGAGGACGGCTCGGTCAAGGTCGTCCCCGGCGACGGGGCGCTGCCGCCCGGCGTCTCCGTCGGACAGGACGCCGGCCCCGGGGACAGCGGGAAGCTCGCGCCCGCCGCGCTGCCCGCCGTCCCCGCCGACCAGGCCCTGGCCAAGGCCCTCGCGGCCGTTCCGGACGGCAAGGCCGCCGCCCTCGCGGTGGTCGGCCGCGAGGGCGGCGGGAGCTCCTGGTCGGTGGAGGTGCTCGGCGCGGACGGCGTGCGCCACCTGGTGACGGTGGACGGCACCGACGGGTCGGTCACCGGCAACACCGTCGCCGCCGGGCGCTGAGGCCACCGGTGGCCTCAGCGCCCGGCGGCGACGGGGTCAGTGGTAGGCGTGGACCACCGCGTGGCCCCGGCCCCGGCCGATCAGCCAGCGGTTGACCGGGACGGTGACCAGGAAGGCCAGCACCAGGGAACCGGCCAGCGACGCCCAGAACAGGAGTTGGCCCAGGCCCGCGTCCATCGCTCCCGGCACGGCCACCATGACGCCGTTGTCGATCAGCTCCATGACCACGATCGACACGGTGTCGGCGGCCAGCGCGACCTTCAGCGCGGCCCGGAAGGACAGGCCGGCCCGCAGCACGCCGCGCATGGTCAGCGCATAGCCGAACACGAAGGCGAGCGCGATCGACAGCACCACGGTCGCGCCGTTGTGCAGGCCGAGGCCGACGCCGATCACCTGGCCGAGCACCTCGCCGATGGCGCAGCCGGTGAGGCAGTGCAGCGTCGCCTGCGCGGCGGTGCGCCAGCTGCTGCCGCCGGCGCCGGGGCCGTGGTGCGCGTGGCCTCCGTGGCCCGTGTGCTGCTCGTGCCCGGGGTGTCCGGCGTGCTCGTGCCCGGGGTGCTCGTGCCCGGGGTGCGCGCTGTGCTCCATGACGGCCCTCCTCGTCCGGTCCGGCGGGTTCTCCCGGTCGCAGGGAACTTTATACCCCCCTGGGGTATTCCGAACCGGCTTCCGGGAACCTCCCGGGGAAGGCCGTCAGGAGTCCCGGCTCAGCCCTGCTCGGCCCGGCCGCCCTGCTCGCCCTGCTCGCCCTGGCCACGCTGCTCGCCCTTGCCGAGCAGCGTCACGGCGAGGCGGTCGGCCGCGTAGTCCGCGCGGATCACCTTCTTGTCGAACTTGCCGACCGAGGTCTTCGGCACCGACTCGATCACCGACCAGCGCTCCGGCAGCTGCCAGGAGGCGACCCGCTCGGCCAGGAAGGCCCGCAGCTCGGGGAGTCCGGCCGTGGCGCCGGGGCGCAGCACCACGGTGGCCAGCGGGCGCTCGCCCCACTTCTCGTCCGGGACGGCCACCACGGCGGCCTCGGCGACCTCGGGGTGGGCCATCAGGTGGTTCTCCAGGGCGACCGAGCTGATCCACTCGCCGCCGGACTTGATCACGTCCTTGGCGCGGTCGGTGAGCGTCAGGTAGCCGTCGGCGGTGATGGTGCCGACGTCGCCGGTGCGCAGCCAGCCGTCCGGGCTGAACTTGTCCTCGGGCGCGTCGGCCTCGTGGCCCGCGCCGCCGAAGTACGCCCCGGCGATCCACGGGCCGCGCACCTCCAGCTCGCCCTCGGCGACGCCGTCGTGCGGCACCGCCTCGCCGCCGGGGCCGATCAGCCGGGCCTGCACGGAGGACGGGAAGACGCCCTGGGTGACCCGGTAGGCCCACTCCTCCTCGCCGGTGACGCCGGCCGGCGGGTGGGCGACGGTGCCCAGCGGGGAGGTCTCGGTCATGCCCCAGGCGTGGATGACCCGGATGCCGTGCCGCTCCTCGAACGCCTTCATCAGCGCGGGCGGACAGGCCGAGCCGCCGATGACGACGGTCTCCAGGGTCGAGGTGTCGTAGTCGCCCGCGTCCAGCTCGTCCAGCAGGCCGGTCCAGATGGTCGGGACGGCGGCGCCGAAGGTCGGCTTGACCCGGTCGATCATCGTGGCGAGCGGCTCGGGCTGCAGGAAGCGGTCCGGCATCAGCAGGCTCGCGCCGGTCATGAACGCCGCGTGCGGAATGCCCCAGGCGTTCACGTGGAACATCGGCACGACCGGCAGCACGGTGTCGCGGGCGGTCAGGCCGAAGCTGGAGGCGGCGATGATCTGCATCGAGTGCAGGTAGATCGAGCGGTGGCTGTAGACCACGCCCTTGGGGTCGCCGGTGGTGCCGGAGGTGTAGCAGAGCGCGGCGGCCTGCTTCTCGTCGATGTCGGTCTGCCACGGGTAGTCGGTCGGCCGGCCCGCGAGCAGGTCCTCGTAGTCGTGCACCGTGCCGCCGAACCCGGCCAGCAGCGCCGGGTCGTACCCGCCGGACACCACCACGTGCTCGACCGTGCCGGCCAGCTGCGGCAGCACGGCGGCCAGCAGCGGCAGCACCGAGCCGTTGACGATCACCACCCGGTCCGCGGCGTGCTGGACGATGTAGACCAGCTGGTGGGCGGGCAGCCGCAGGTTCAGGGTGTGCAGGACGGCGCCCATCGACGGTATCGCCAGGTACGCCTCCTGGTGCTCGGTGTTGTTCCACATCAGGGTGCCGACCGGCTCGCCGTCGACCACCCCGAGCTGCTCGTGCAGCGCGTGCGCGAGCTGGGCGGCGCGGGCCCCGACCTCGGCGAAGGTGCGCACCACCGGGCCGTCCTCGGTCCAGGTGGTGACGGTCGACCGGCCGTGGATGGTGGACCCGTGCTGCAGAATTCGGGCGACTGTGAGCGGAACGTCCTGCATCGTGCTGTACACGGGTCCTCCTTGACCGGCCGGCACGTTGCTACCGGCAGGTAGCAACCGATGCTTTCGATTGTTTCCCCGCTCCTCCCCCGCTGTCAGTAGTCGCAACCGAGATGAGACCGACGGCTCCCGCCCAGGTCGCGGGACGTGCACGCCCGAGTCCGGGGCGTGGCGGAACCCCGGTCGGCGGCCCCACCGGGCCGACCGCTTCGAACGGCGGAGGACCACCCGTCCGTCCGCTCCCCCGGCGACCCCGCCGACCTCGGGCCGTGGCCGCGCCGGTCGCTCAGCGGGCGACCGGACCGTCCAGCTGGTCGCGGTCGATGGTCAGCGCGGCGCCGCCGTACGTCTCCTGGGCGTTGCCGTGGTGCTGGTGGATCCGGGCGTGGTCGGCCCACAGGTCGTCGCCGAGCCGGCCCGCGCCGTCGGTGGTGGTGGCCCGGTCGTCCCAGCGGGCGTACCAGACCGCGTCCGGCAGCGGCGCGCTGCCGGCCCGGGCGGCGGCGGCCAGGTCGGCCACGCCCGCGTCGGTGGAGGAGTAGAAGCCGGAGCGGTAGCCCGCCCGGTGCAGCGCCTGCGTCCAGCCGACGGTGAAGTCCATCACCGCCTGGCTGCACGCCGAGTCGCCGCGCGGGTACGCCTCGACGTCCAGGTAGACGGGGGTGCCGGTGCGCAGGCCGAGGTCCTTCACCGCGCGCACCGCCTCGGCGGCCTCCTCCTTGCCCTGCTGCACCGCCTTCGCCGGGTCGATCCGCTGCGCCTTCCCGGCCGCCGTCATGCACGGGGCCTGCCGACCGACGTGGGTCGGCACCACCCGCCAGCCCATCGCCCGGACCTCCCGCACCCAGGCCGCGGTCAGCCGGGGCTGGGTGCAGGCCCGCTGCCGTCCGCTGGTGTAGATCCCGACCGCCCCGTACGGGGAGGTGCCCCACCAGGCGCGCATGGTCTCCAGCGGGGGCGCCGTGCAGGCGTCGAACCCGGCGCCGGTGAACACCTCCACGGGCAGCGGGGAGCGGCGCGAACGCAGCGGATCGGACAGCACCGTACGGCTCAGTCGGACGGGTGGCGGCTCGGCGGCGGTCTCGGTCGCCGTCCCGGTCGCGGCTCCGGTCACGACCCCGGTCGCGGCTCCGGGGGCCGTCCGGGCGGCCGTCCCGGCGGCCGTCCCGGCGGCCGTCAGCGGGGCGGCCTGGTGGGCCACGGCGGGCAGCCGCTGGGCGGTGAGCTCGGGGGTGAGCTGCTGCTGCCCCTGCCCCTGCTGCCGTGCTGCGGCCGGGGGCGCGGGGCGGGCTTCGGCCCGGGCGGGGGTGGCCGACGGGCCGGCCGCCAGCATTCCGACGGCGTCCTGGTCGGTGGCGAGCAGCAGGACGAGGGACGCGGCCGTCAGGGCCGCCGGGCCGAGGTAGCGCATCCCTCCAGGACTACCGACGCGGCGCCGGGTCGTCCGGCAGGACACGCCGCCGGTGCCGCCGGGTCACCCGGGCGGCTCCGTGCCGCACCCTGCCGGTAACCGGCTTTGACCATTTGTGCTCCTTACGCCAGACTCGATCCCATGTCAGGCGCACCCCTCACCGTTGAAAGAACAAGCGAAATCCCGATCGCCCCCTCCATTTCGAAGGTCGATACCGGATCCGGTCGAACCCGCCCGGCCGAACGCGGCATGCGGCGACGACTGGGGAGCGTTCCGGCACCGGTGCTGTGCCTGGTGTCGATGCTGGCGGTGCAGCTCGGCGTGGCGGCGTCCAAGCCGCTGTTCGGCGTGCTGGGCGTGGCGGGCGCGACCTTCCTGCGGATCTCCTTCGCCGCCGTCGTGCTGCTCGCCGTCACCCGGCCCCGGCTGCGCGGCCGCAGCCCCCGCGACCTGGCGCTGGCCGGGCTGCTGGGCGTCGCCTCCGCCGGGATGACGCTGCTGTTCGCGGCGGCCGTCGACCGGCTGCCGATGGGCACCGCCGCCACCATCGAGTTCCTCGGCCCGCTGGCCGTCGCCCTGGTCTTCGCCCGCCGCGCCGGGCACGTGCTGTGGGCGGTGCTGGCCGCCGCCGGGGTCGCCCTGCTCACCCTGCTCGGCGGTGGCGGCTCCGGCGGCCTCGACCCGGTCGGCCTGGCCTGCGCGTTCGGCGCGGCCGCCTGCTACGCGGGCTACATCCTGTTCACCGACAAGGTCGGCGCGGCCTTCCAGGGCTTCGAGGGCCTGGCGGTCTCGTTCACCATCGGCACCGTCGTGCTCGCCCCGTTCGGCGCCGCCGCGGCGGTGCACGGCCTGTCCGGCTCCTCCTCCCCCGTCCTGCTGCTGCTCGCCGTCGCGGGCGTCGCCCTGCTCTTCCCGGTGCTGCCGTACGCGCTGGAGATGACCGCGCTGCGCCGGATGACGCAGCGGGTGTTCAGCGTGGTCGTCAGCCTGGACCCGGCGGTCAGCGCCCTGGTCGGGTTGCTGGTGCTCGGCCAGGTGCTGGGCCTGCCGCAGGTGCTCGGCATCTGCTGCGTGGTCGTCGCCAGCGTGGGGGCGACGCTCACCGCGCGCCGCTGAGCCCCGGCGGGGGCCGGACTCCGCTCCGGCTCCGTTCCGGTTCCGGTTCCGCTCCTGCTCCGCTCCGGCTCCGCTACGGACCGGGAAGCGCCTCGGGGGCGCGGCGGCCGCCGTAGCGGCACCGCGCCCCCGAGGGGTGCTGATCGTCGTTCGTCGTGTGCCTCGAGGCGGTGACCCTTTCCGTTCCCGGGCGCTCCGGCGGTCCGTGCTCCGTCCGGTCCGGCGCCCCCGCCGGTCCGTCCGCACCTCCCGCCGGGAGGTCAGTACGAGTAGACCGGCGCGAAGACGAAGTTGAAGTTCTTGTTGGACTGGTCCGCGTAGACGACGCCCGAGTTGCCCTTCACCCCGAGGGTGTTGTTCTGGTTCGACGCACCGGCGCCGGTGGCCGTCTGCTGGGTGGAGTTGTAGTTGCCGTCGACCGACCCGAAGATGTTGCCGCTGCCGAAGTCCGAGACCGCGCCGCTGTTCGAGCCGTGGTCGGCAGCCGCACCGTTGTCGGCCGCCGCGGCACCCGCTCCGGCCACCAGCAGGCCGGCGGCGAGCGGGACGGACGCGACCAGCGCGGCCAGACGTGTGGTGCGGAAGCGCGCCATGGGATTCCCTCCGTTGGTACTTACCGGTCATTGCGAGATGGAAAGTCGTTTCCGGAGTCCGTGGCCAGACGGGGCTCCGGGGGCTGCGACGCCGAGGAACAGACTTCCGCAACAAATCGACAAAGCACCAGCACCGCTGAGTCTTTTCCCCCATTAGCGTGACGCGGGGGCAAGGGCGCATAATCCCGGGACGATCGGTTCGTCGGCAGACACACCGCTCACCAGCTGCGACTTGGCCCGAACGGCGGCGCCCGGTGCCCCGTCCGGGCGGGGGCGCGGCCACCGGTTTCCGGCGAGTCGCGCGAGCCCCGGGGCGCACGAACGGTCGGCCCACGCCCCTTTCGGGTCGAATGACCGCGCCAAGTCGATATTTCAAGCCACCCGGCCGGATTTCTCCTATCATGCGGATGCCGGATCATGATGATCAGGTAAATTGCGCGCGAATTTCCCGACCATCATCTTGTGATGGTCGGGAAATACCTCCGCCGGTCCGGGGCGGTGCGGCCGCCGCCCCG
The DNA here is from genome assembly GCF_039529925.1 of Kitasatospora saccharophila. Classification (NCBI taxonomy): domain Bacteria; kingdom Bacillati; phylum Actinomycetota; class Actinomycetes; order Kitasatosporales; family Streptomycetaceae; genus Kitasatospora; species Kitasatospora saccharophila. The sequence goes on from NZ_BAAANS010000001.1 coordinate 149,561, forward strand.
CCGGCCCCCGTCAGAGCACCTTCCCGGGGTTGAGGATGCCCAGCGGGTCGAACGCCGCCTTGATCTGCCGCTGCAGCTCCAGCCCGACCGGGCCGAGCTCCCGGGCCAGCCACTCGCGCTTCAGCAGGCCGATGCCGTGCTCGCCGGTCACCGTCCCGCCCAACTCCAGGCCGAGCGCCATGATCTCGTCGAAGGAACTGCGGGCCCGGGCGGTCTGCTCCTCGTCCTTGGCGTCGAAGATCACCACCGGGTGGGTGTTGCCGTCGCCCGCGTGCGAGACCACGCCGATGGTCAGCCGGTGCCGGTCGGCGATCTCCGCGACGCCGCTCAGCATCGCGGCCAGCGCGCTGCGCGGCACCGCCACGTCGTCGATCATCGTGGTGCCCAGCCGTTCCAGTGCTGGCAGCGACAACCTCCGTGCCTGCAGCAGCAGTTCGGACTCCGCCCGGTCCTCGGCGGGCACCACCCCGGTGGCCCCGGCCGCGGTGCACAGCTCGCCGACCGCGGCCAGCCGCTCCCGCTGGTCCGGGCCGTCGAAGGCGACCAGCAGCAGCGCCCGGGTCGACTCCGGCAGCCCCATCCGGGCCATCTCGTTCACCGCCCGGACGGTGGTGGCGTCCATCAGCTCCATCAGCGAGGGCGTGTGCCCCGCCGCCATCACCTCGCACACCGCCGCCCCCGCGGCGTCCACCGAGTCGAACTCCGCCGCCAGCACCAACTGCGGCCCCGGTGCGGGCCGCAGCGCCAGCACCGCCTCGACGACCACGCCCAGCGTGCCCTCCGAACCGACCAGCAGCCGGGTCAGGTCGTACCCGGCCACGCCCTTCGCGGTGCGCCGCCCCGTCCGCAGCAGCCGCCCGTCGGCCAGCACCACGTCCAGGCCGAGCACGTACTCGGCCGTCACGCCGTACTTCACGCAGCACAGGCCGCCGGCGCCGGTGCCGATGTTGCCGCCGATGGTGCAGGACTCCCAGCTCGACGGGTCCGGCGGGTAGGCCAGCCCCAGGGCCTCGGCGGCGCGGGACAGTTCGGCGTTGACCACGCCCGGCTGCACCACGGCGATCCGGTCGACCGGGTCGAGGCGCAGGATCCGGTTCATCCGGGTCAGCGACAGCAGGACGCAGCCGTCCACCGCGTTCGCCCCGCCCGACAGGCCCGTCCGGGCGCCCTGCGGAACCACCGGCACCCGCAGCTCGGTCGCCGTCCGCAGCACGAACTGCACCTGCTCGACCGTCTCCGGGAACACCAGCACCGCGGGCTCGCCCGCCGCGCAGAACCCGGCCATGTCCCGCGCGTACGCGGCCGTCACGTCCGGATCGACCGCGACCGCCCCGTCCGGCAGCCCCGCGCGCAGCCGTTCGACCAACCCACCCACGACAACCTCCACTCGTCTCGTCCGGCACTCTCCTCCCCCTCCGCCGTCCGGACAACCTCCCGCCGCCCCTCCCGCCGCCCCCTCCCGCGGTGTCGGTCCGATCGGGCACCCTGGGCCCATGCGCGCACCACGGATCCAGTGCCCCGACTGCGACCGCCCGGTCGCCCTCATGCCCACCCGCCGCACCGGCTACGGCGTCGTCCACGACCACAAGCGCGACCGCCGCTCGCTCGCCCTGTGCACCGGCAGCATGCGCCAACTCCCCCTCAGCGAAGCCACCCTCTGGCAGGACGCCCTCCCCGGCCTCCCCGGTCCGGAGGCCCCGCCCACCCTGTTCTGACCCCGGCCCGTCCGGCTCCGGTGGAGCCCGGCCCCGGCGGAAGCTGGCCCCGGCGGAGGCTGGCCACCCTCCGCCGCTCCGGGTAGCGTCCCGTCCCGCAGGCCGGCATCCAGGGGGGACACGCATGGCGCAGCACGGCACCGCCCGGTACCAGTACTTGGAGTCGCTCGACTCCTGCCGCACCCTGCGGCCCGAGCCCGGGGAGCCGGACGGCGAGTACGCCGAGGAGGCGCACCTGCAGGTGTTCACCGAGGTGCTGATGACGCTGGCGCTCGGCCGCACCGTCGTCGTGCCGCAGTCGTACGCCTTCGACTCGTACGCGTTCCTGCGCGTCGCCACCGACGTCCTGCGGGCCAGGACCGGCGCCGCCGTCGACCACCACCCGTTCCGGGTCCACCTGCACGGCGCCCGGTCGTACCGGGAGGCCGTGGACCTGATCCTGGCCCGGGCCCGGACCGCCGACCCCGCGCAGCCGTTCCTCAGCCGCCTGCTGCCCGAACTCAACGACCCCGCCGCGTACGGCCTCGACCCCGGCGAACTCCGCGAGCACGCCGCCGACTTCGAGCGGCTGCGCCGGGCGCCGTGGCTCGACGACGAACGGGCCGCCGGGCTGCGGCTGATCGCCGACGAGTTCGACTGGCCGCCGGTCGCCGCCAGGCCCGCCGCCCGGACGTACCGGCTGGGCGAACTGGTGGTCGGCGCGGCCGACCCGTCCTCGCCGATGGGCCGCTCCGCCGCGCAACTGCCCGAGCACCAGCGGGACGTCCACGCCACCCTGGCCACCGCGATCCGCCGCCTCGGCACCGACCACCCTGAGCACTTCGACAACCGCAGCCGGCTGCGCCTCCCGCTCCCCTGGCCCGGCGACCCCGACGGGCGCAGCCCCGCGCAGATCATCGACGACCCCGAGACGCTCGCCCTGCTCGTCGAGTTCGTCGACACCCTCTACAACGTCATCGTGGTCGACTCGATCGGCGTCGCCGACGCCACCCTCTCCACCGACCTCGCCGCCGACGAGCACCGGCTGGCCGGTCGCGCCGTCGCCCAGGAACTCGCCCTCGCCCAGTACCGCTCCCGGGCCCGCCCCGCCGCCTGGCTGCCCCCGGCACCCGCCCCGGACGGGACGCCCCCGCTGTTCAGGATCGAGGTCGACGCCGCCGCCGCGCTCACCGACGACCGGGCCCGCACCCGGCTGGCCGCCCTGCGCGCGAACGCCACCGACGCGGTCGCCGCCCTGCTGCAGGCCCGGGCCGAACCCCGCGCCAAGTCCCCGTTCTGGCAGGGCGTCGACGCGCTGCGGGCCGCCGAGGACCCGCGGGCCGCCCGCGCCGCGCTCGACGCCCACCTGGCCCGGGTCGCCGCCCTCGTCGGCAGCGGAGTCACCGTCTCCGGCCGCGGCGGCTCCCTGGTCGAGATGGTCCTGACCGCCGCGGGCGCCGTCGGACCCACCCTCGCCACCGAGGCGTGGCACCTGCCCGGCCTGCTCAGCTACTCGGCGACCGCCGCCGGCGCGGTCGGCAGCCTGGTCTACGGCCGGACCAAGCAGGCCGCCACCGGACGCCGCACCACCCGCCGGACCGCGTGCGCCCTGGGACGGGTCGTCGACGTGAGAGGCTGACCGCCATGACGGACAGCGACGACGGCGCGGACGGGAACGCCATCCGGCGCACCCGCGAGGTGCTCGCCTACCGCAACCGCTTCGTCGACGTCTACGACGACGAGGTGACCTTCCCGAACGGCGCCGACGGACGCTACCTGCGGATCCGGCACCGCGGCGAGGGGCTCGGCGTGGTGGTCCTGCCGGTCCGGGACGGGACCGTCGGGCTGGTGCGCACCTACCGCTACCCCGTCGGCCGCCTCCAGTGGGGCCTGCCGCGCGGCTTCTCGCACGGCGCCGACCCGCTGGTCACCGCGCGCACCGAACTGCACGAAGAACTCGGCGTCCCCGACGCCGAGTTCACCCTCCTCGGCACCATCACCCCCGACTCCGGCCTGCTCGCCGACCCCGTCGCCGTCGTCCACGCCGCCGTCACCACCGCCCCCGGCACCCCCCTCACCCCCGAGGAGGTCACCGAGTCCCACTGGCTCCCCCTCCCCGACCTCCCCCACTGGATCACCGCCGGCCGCCTCGACGACGCCATGACCCTCGCCGCCCTCACCCTCGCCCGGGCCCACCAGCACCTCCCCACCTGACCCACCCGGCCCACCCGGCCCGCCGGCCCCGCCCCGGAACGGCGACGGCCCCCGACCGCATCGCTGCTGGTCGGGGGCCGTTCCCACGCGGAGGGTGTGGGATTTGAACCCACGGTGGCGCGAAGCCACGACAGTTTTCAAGACTGGTCCCTTAGGCCGCTCGGGCAACCCTCCTCGGTGGGGGTCAGCCTAACGGGTCGGAGCGGCCCGGGTGCACACCGTTTCCGGGGCGGGGTGGGCGGGGTCAGTTGTCGCCCTTGCGTTCGCCGAGGGTGACGGTGGTCTTGGCGGCCTTGCCGTCGCGCTTGTACTCGACCTCGACCTTCTCGCCGGGCTTGTGCGTCCAGATCTCGCTGACCAGGGTCGGGCCGCTGTCGATGGCGATGCCGCCGAGCTTGGTGATGACGTCGCCGGCCTTGAGGCCGGCCTGGTCGGCGGGGCCGCCGGGGGTGACGGCGGGGGTGCCCTGGACGGCGGTGGTGGAGATCTGGGCGCCGTCGCCGGTGTAGTTGTCGTTGCGCAGGACGCCGAGGATCGCGTAGACGGGGGTGCCGTCCTTGATCAGGGTCTGGGCGACCCACTTGGCCTGGTTGATCGGGATGGCGAAGCCGAGGCCGATGGAGCCGGCCCGGCCGTTGCCGCTGGTGTTGGACTGGATGGCGGAGTTGATGCCGATCACCGAGCCGGAGGCGTCGAGCAGCGGGCCGCCGGAGTTGCCCGGGTTGATCGAGGCGTCGGTCTGCAGGGCGTTCATGTAGGAGGCCTGCGCGCCGGTCTCGTCGCCGGAGGCCACCGGGCGGTCCTTGGCGGAGACGATGCCGGTGGTGACGGTGCCCTCCAGGCCGTAGGGGGCGCCGATGGCGATGGTGGCGTCGCCGATGGCGACCTTGTCGGAGTCGCCGAGCGGCAGCGGGGTGAGCTTGTCGGTCGGCGGGTTGTCGAGGCGGACGACCGCGACGTCGTAGCCCTGGGCGCGGCCGACGACCGAGGCGCCGTAGGAGGAGCCGTCGGAGAACTTGACGGTGAGCTTGCCGCCGTTGGCGGCGGGGGCGACCACGTGGTTGTTGGTCAGGATGTGGCCCTCGGTGTCGAAGACGAAACCGGTGCCGGTGCCGGACTCGCTGGAGCCCTCGGCCTTGATGGTGACGGTGGAGGGCAGCGCCTTGGCGGCGATCCCGGCGACCGAGTCGGGGGCCCGGTCGAGGTTCTGGTGGGTGTCGCCGACCGAGACGGTGGTGCTGCTGTGGCCGGCGCTGCTGCTGCCGCCGTTCTTGTCGTGGTCGGTGACGGAGGCGCCGATCGCGCCGCCGACCAGGCCGGCGACCAGGGCGACGGCCGCGACCAGGGCGACCAGTCCGCCGCGCTTGCGCTTGCCGGGGCCGCCGTCGCCGGGCTGCGGGGCGCCCCAGGGGCTGCCGGGGCCGCCGCTGCCGGCGCCGCCCGCGGGGTCGCCGCCGGTGGGGTGGCCCCAGCCGCCGACCGGCTGGCCGGCGCCGAACGGGTGCTGCGGGTGCTGGGGGGCGTTCGGGTCGCCGGGGGCGGCCGGGCCCTCCTGGAGGACGGGCGCGGGCAGGGTCGGCAGCGCGGTCTCGGTCACGGCCGGGGCGGGCGCGGCGGCGACCGGGGCGGCGGCCTCGTCCGGGCGGGCGAACGGGCCGGCCGGCTCGGAGACCGAGCCGTACGGGTTCTGGAACGGCGGCGGGGTGTCCAGCGGAGCCGGGACCGGGGCGGCGGGGGCGGTCGCGGGGGCGGCGGGCACCTTGCCGAGCTGGATGGTCTGGTCGGCCGCGGGCGCCTCCGGGGCCGGAGCCGGGACCTGGGGCAGCACCGGCGGCGGCGCGTCCAGGTAGGCCGGGGCGGCGGGCGCGGCGGGCGTACCGGAGCCGGCGGCCACCGCCTCGGTGCCGGTGGGCCCGGTGGCCTTCTCCGGCTGGGTGGTACCACTCGTGTGCTCGGTGCTCACGGACGACCTCCATCGCTGAACAGAACCTTCGGCCGCGAACCGCGGCGCCGGGATCACGCTTCACAACCTCGGGGCACAGTTTTTCCTATGCCGGATTCGGACACCGTAAGCGGGGCCCTGAAGAAATCATGAGAAGCCTTAGGCCGCCCTGACATGCACACCAGGACGTGCGCGCCGGCAGTCCCGCGATGCGGACGCCCCGCCCCCCGGTCTTGGCGTTCCCCCGGCCGGAGGCTAGCCTGTCGCTCCTGTAAACCGAAGAACGTCGCGGGAGCTTGGACCAGCCAGGCTGAGAGTGCGCCGGTTCGACCGTAGGGCATGGCGGTGACGCCACCACGGCCGAGGGGGCGCTGACCGCCGGAACCTGTCCGGGTAATGCCGGCGTAGGGAGTATCGGCCATGACGGCTGTTCCGTCTGCCCAAATTTCCGATGGCGCGCCCGGGGCGCGTCCCGAGGCCCCGCTGACCCTCGACACCGCCCCGCCGCGCACCCTGGACTTCCGGGCGCTGTTCGCGCTCTGGGCCAACCTCGGGGTGAGCCTGATCGGCTTCACCAGCGCCGCGACGGTGCTCGGCGAGCCGGGCGGGGAGCTGGGCTTCGCGGCCGCCGTGACGGCGGTGGTCGCGGGCACCGCGATCGGCACCGCGATGCTGGCGGTGGCGGCCCTGGTGGGCGCCCGGACCGGCGCCCCGGCGATGGCGGTGCTGCGCGGCCTGTTCGGCACCCGGCTGTCGTACCTGCCGACGGTGCTGAACATCGTGCAGTGCGTCGGCTGGGGCGTGTACGAGCTGACCGTGGTGGCCTGGGGCGCGCAGACCGTGTCCGGCACCGCGGGCTGGCGCTGGCTGTTCGTGCTGCTGGCGGGCGTGCTGACCACGGTGCTGACGATCTGGCCGCTGGGCGCGATCGCGGTGCTGCGCAAGTACGTGGCGGTCGCCGTGGGCGTGGCGATGGTGTACTTCACGGTGCAGTTCGCCCGGCGGGGCTTCCCGGACCCGGGCGCGGGCAACTGGCACGGCTTCCTGCACGCGACGGACGCGGTGATCGCGGTGTCGGTGTCCTTCGTGCCGCTGGCCGCGGACTACACCCGGCACGCGCGCAGTTCCGCGAAGGCGTTCTGGGCGACCTTCTCCGGCTACACGGTGGCCCAGGTGTGGTGCTACGTGCTGGGCATCGTCGCGCTGCTGCAGTCGGGCGGCGACGAGAGCCGGATCTTCGAGTCGTTCACCGGCGTGGCGGCGGGCTGGGCGTTCCTGCTGGTGCTGGTGCTGCGGGAGACCGACCAGTCGTTCGCGAACGTGTACTCGACGGCGATGTCGATCCACAACCTGTGGCCGCGGGTGGACCGCCGGGTGCTGACCGGCGCGATCGGCGTGCTGGTGACGGTGCTGGCGCTGCAGATCAAGGAGTTCACCGACTCGTACTACGGGTTCCTGGGCCTGATCGGCTCGGTGTTCGTGCCGCTGTTCGCGGTGCTGGCGGCGGACTACTTCCTGGGCGCGGGCCGGCGCGGCTGGAACCTGGGGCAGGACGCCCCGGCGCGCTGGTCGATGCTGCTGCCGTGGGCGGTGGGCTTCGCGGTGTACCAGCTGCTCGCCCCGTCCGACATCGGCGGCTGGTGGACCGGGTTCTGGGAGGGCGTCCAGCGGGCGGTGCACTTCACCCCGCAGGCGTGGTCCTCGGCCTCGCTGTTCTCGTTCCTGGTGGCGGCGCTGGCCACCCTCGCGGTGACCGCGCTGGAGCGCCCGGGGACCGCGGAGCCCGCAGGGCGTTCCTGAGGGGCCGCGGGAGGCCGCCGGGGGGAGCGGCTGTTCACCCGCCCGCCACCGCGCCGGGGGACGGCGGCCACCGGGCGCCGCGTACGGTGGTCGGCGTGGACACCCAGCACAGCTCGGCCGGTTCGCCCGCCGCCCGGACGGACCGCACGGACCGCACCGACCGCTCGGCGGTCAAGGTGATCGCCCACCGGGGTTCCTCGGCGGCGCTCCCGGAGCACACCGAGGAGGCGTACCGGCGGGCGCTGGAGGAGGGCGCGGACGGGCTGGAGTGCGACGTCCGGCTCACCGCCGACGGGCGGTTGGTGTGCGTGCACGACCGCACGGTGGAGCGGACCTCGGACGGGCGGGGCACGGTGTCGGCGATGACGCTGGCCCAGCTCTCGGCGCTGGACTTCGGTTCGTGGAAGCACCCGGGGGAGCCGCGGCGCAGCCCGGTGCTCACCTTCGAGCGGCTGCTGGAGCTGGTCGCGGACGCCGGGCGCCGGGTGGAGCTGGCGGTGGAGACCAAGCACCCGGTGCGGTACGCGGGCCGGGTGGAGTCCGAACTGCTGCGGGTGCTGGGCCGGTTCGGGCTGCTGCCGGCCGCCCCGGAGGAGTCGGCGGTGCGGGTGATGAGCTTCTCGGAGCTGGCCCTGCACCGGGTCCGGCGGGCCGCCCCGGCGGTGCCCCGGGTGTACCTGTGGGAGCGCCGGCTGCCGGTGCTGGGCCGGACCAGGTCGCTGCCGGGCGGGGCGTCGATCGCCGGTCCGGGCATCGAGCTGGTGCGGCGCGACCCGGGCATGGTGGCGGCGCTGCGCCGGGCCGGGCACCGGGTGCACGTGTGGACGGTGGACCGGCCGGAGGACGTCGAACTCTGCCTGGAGCTCGGGGTGGAGGCGCTGATCACCAACCGCCCGGCGGAGGTGCTGGCCCGACTCGGCCGCTGAGCGCGCGACCGACCGGCCGACGGGCGCTCTGTCCGCCGGTGGCACCCGAGACGGCCCCCGGGGTGGCACCCGAGGTCCAATCGCGTGACAGAAATACCGAACGGGGTATTTCCGGACGGTGTTTCCCGCAGATCACCGCCGCCGAACGTGAGGCGGACCTCACCTTTTGCCCGCGGTCCGTGCGGATGTCGTTAATGCCGCCATCGGATCGTCGAACGTCCGTTTCCGACGCATTACCTGCGGGCATCCATCCCTCGGCAGAAGCTGAAGGAGGTCCGGGGGTGGCGTTGATGGTGGCGCGAGCTGTGCCAGTTCAGGCCGGGTCGACCTCATCGGCCATGGCGGTTCCGCACGGGCCGGCCAGTGTTTCGACCGCGCGGCGCAGGCTGCGCAGCGATCTCGGCGACCGGTCGATACCGGAAGCGGTGATTGACGACGCGGTGTTGATCCTCTCCGAACTGCTCAGCAATTCCTGTCGGCACGCGAGACCGCTGGAAGCCGAGGGCGGCGCGGCCGACGCGGAGCCGGACGGCGGGACGGTGCTGGTGAGTTGGCAGATGCGCGGGGACGGCCTGCTGACCCTGGAGGTGACGGACGGCGGGGCGGTGACCCGGCCGGTTCCGGCCAGTCCGTCGGTGTCGGCGCACGGCGGCCGGGGCCTGAGCATCGTGGGCAAGCTGGCCCGGGAGTGGGGCGTGCGGCACGCACCCGGTCAGGTGACGGTGTGGGCGCAGCTCCCGGCGTCCGGGCAGGTCGCGGGCGGCCGGCGGCGGCGCAGCGCCTGAGCGGGGCCCGGGCCGGGCCGCGCGGGCGAAGTAGGCTGCCCGGTGCAACGTCCGACGTCTCCGGGAGAGCCGCACCATGGCCAAGAAGGCCGCGAAGAAGCAGCCCAGCCAGTCCACCGCCGTCGAGGGCGAGGTCCCGGTCGTCGGGGCGCGCGAGGCGTGCCCGTGCGGTTCGGGCCGCCGGTACAAGGCGTGCCACGGCCGTCAGGCGGCGCACGCGGTGCAGGAGTTGGTGCACCGCCCGTTCGAGGGCCTGCCGGGCGAGGCCGACTGGGTGGCCCTGCGCGAGCTGGTCCCGGCCGCCACGGTGCCGCTGGCGCTGGCCGCCGGGGTGGCGGACGGGGCCGTCGGCGACGTCCCGTCGGTGACGCTGGCGACGGTGCTGCCGCTGGCCTGGCCGGCGCTGCGCCGCCCGGACGGGTCGATCCTGCTGGGCCTGCAGACCCAGTCCTCCTCGGGCGACCTGAGCCGTGACCTGGCGGACGCGCTGGAGCTGGCGCTGGCCACCGAGCCGGGCACCCCGGTGCCGGCCCGCCGGACCAACCCGGGCGGCCGCCGCCTGCAGGAACTGCTGGACACCTCGGCCGCGTTCGAGCCCGAGGTGCACACCGGCTTCGAGTTCTGGCTGGAGGACGCCGAGTCGGCGACCGGGGAGGTGGCGGCCTCGCTGGAGCGGGCCAACGCCTCGGCGATCCCGACCGAGAAGCTGGCCGGGGTGGACTCCGCGTACTGGTGCGGCACCCCGGACAAGAACCACCTGCGCTGGGTGATGACCGTCCCCGAGGAGCAGCTGCTGGACGCGCTGGCCCGGCTGTCGGCGGCCGGTGACAGCTCGCTGGGCGAGGGCACCAAGCTGGTGGGCTCGTTCCGGGCGCACGGCCTGACCGTCCCGGTGTGGGACCTGCCGGTGGAGATGACCGCCGCCGAGGTGGAGAAGCCGGCCGTGGAGTTCGCCGCGAAGCTGGCCGAGGTGCTGGCCGCGCCCGCGCCGCTGACCGCCGAGGAGCGCCGGGCCCGGGCCAACCTGGTCAGCCGTCAGGTCACCCTGAACTAGCCGGGAGTGACCCGCGTCACGTTTCACGCCGTCCCCCGGGAGGCCGTGAGGATTCCCAAAGCCCTTTCGGCGTGGACAAATTGGCGCGGAGCCGGATCTTTGTTACTGTTTGGAACGTCCGACCGCTGGTGCATCCCCCGTCGCCAGCGGTCGGACATTTCTCGTTCCGGGCCGCTCCGCGCAGCCTATCTGACTGAGCATCATCAAAACAGGCCGGACGGGCGCCGGGTCAGCGCTGCGGCAGCGCGACCGCGCTGGCCGTGATCAGCCCGCCCAGCAGCGTCCCGACCTCCGGCAGCCACGGCCGCCCCGGCCCCGGCCGGCGCACCCAGTGCACCGGGCCGGCCCCCGTCCGGGACGGCGGCAGCACCAGGTAGCCGCCCGGCCCGTGGTAGCGCAGCACCCCCGGCACCCACGGCCGCTCGGCCAGCTGCCCGCCCAGCTCGGCCAGCGTGTACGGCGCGGTCAGCAGCACGAACCGGCCCGGCGTGCCGAGCACCGGCCCGTACGGGACGCCGATCTCGTCCAGGTGCCGCAGCAGCCACGGCCCGGCCGGGCGCGGCAGGCTCACCGCGCCCAGCGCCCGCCCGGTCGCCACCAGCACCGGGGCGCCCGGCGCGCGCCGCTCCCACCACCAGCGCACCATCCGCGGATCGGTGGTGGCCGCCTCCAGCGGCGGGTCGTGCGGGTGCCCGCCGGGCATCGCGCAGGCCCGGTCGCCGCACGAGCACGGCCCCGGCGCCCCGCGCAGCGCCCGCGCGCCCGGCACCACCGGCCAGCCGCACCCGGCGGCCTCCAGCGCGGCGGCCAGCGCCAGCACGCGGCTCCGGCGGCCCGGCCACCACCGGCCGGCGCGCTCGGACAGCAGCTCTCGGCGGGGTGGGCGCATGGCAGCTCGTTCCTTTCCGCGTTCGCATCGGGGCGCACGGCACGGCCGGTGCGATCGTCTGACCGGTTGGACGGCGTGGTCGGGGGCGCGGGCGGTGCGTGTGCGTCTCGGCTACCCGCTGCTGGAACGAGAATCCCCCATACGTCCGGATGGACGCGGCCGCCCGGCCCCCGGTTCCACCGTACGAGTGAGTGCGTTCCGCCCCGGGTGGCGGCCCGGCGGCCCGCACGTACGATCCCTGGCACGTTCGGCCGCCGCACTCCTGGACATGCCCCGATCGGCCTGTGTACAAGTGGGGGAAACATGCCGAGTAGTGAGTAAAGACATCGTTTCGGTCGGTCTCGGTGGTCTTGCGTGACAGGTTCCGGATTGTGGGGAGTTGCGACATGACCGACGTCCACCCGTTGACGTCCACGGCGCCCGCGGCCACGGCGCTGACACCCGCCCCGGCGGGCGCTCCGGTGCCGCCGGAGGGGCCGCCGGAGCCGCTGCCCGACCCGCTGCCCGAGCTGCTGTCGGTGCTGGGCGGGGCGCCCGCCGCCGACCTGCAGGACCGTTTGGCCGGATGGCTGTCCGATTTCACCAGCCTGCAGGAGCACCTGGAGCTGCTGGCCCGGGCCGACGGCCTGACCGGCACCCTGGAGGCGGTGCTGGACTCCGGCGCGGCCCTGCTCGGCGCCCGCCGCGGCCTGGTGGTGACGCTGCCGCCCGGCCCCGACCGCCAGCCGGCCCGCCCGGTCGGGCTCGGCCTGGACCGGGCGATGCTCGGCGCGCTGGAGACCGTCCCGGTCGAGCACGGCCCGTTCGCCGGGCTGCTCGGCCGCCCCGGGCCGGAGGGCCGGCTGCTGATCGCCGACCTGGCCGCCGACCCGGCGGTCGGCCCGCGCTTCCGCGAGGTCGCCGGGCAGCTCGGCCTCGGCGCCTGCTACGCGCTGCCGCTGACCTCCGCCGACGGGCCGCCGCTCGGCGCCGCCGCCTGGTTCTACGACGAGCCCGGCAGCCCCGACGAGCGCCGCGAGCACCTGGTGCGCCGCTACTGCGAGTTCGCCGCCCCGCTGCTGGCCCGCCAGCTGGAGGCGGACCGGGCGGTGCGCGCCGCCGAGGCGCTGCGCCGCTCGCTGCTGCCCGACCACCTGCCCGCCCGCACCGGGCTGAAGGTCGCCGTCCGCTGCGTGCCCGCCGCGCTGGAGCGGGCCGCCGGGAGCGACTGGTACGACGCGATCGCGCTGCCCGACGACACCCTGGGCCTGACCGTGGGCAGCGTGCTCGGCGGCGGCCCGAGCGCCGGGCCCGGCGCGGGCGTGGGCGCCGCCGCCGCGATGGGCCGGGTGCGGGCCGCGCTGCGCGCCTACGCGGTGCTGGAGGGCGAGGACCCGGTCTCGGTGCTCGGCGACCTCGAACTGCTGCTGAAGACCACCGAGCCGACCCGCTCCGCCACCGCCGTCTACGCCTGCGTCGACCCGGCCGAGCGCCGGATCGCGCTGGCCGGGGCGGCCAACTGCCCGCCGGTGCTGCTCACCCGCTACGGCGCCAACTTCGTGGAGACCTCGCTGTCCGCGCCGCTGGGCATGCTGAGCTGCTGGGAGGCGCCCGGGGTGGAGCTCACCGCGGAGCGCGGCGACGTGCTGGTGCTGTACACCGAGGGCCTGGCCCGCCGCTTCGCCCCGAACCTGCACGCCGGGCAGAGCGCGCTGCGCCGGGCCGCCGCCGACGCCCCGCGCGACGTCCGGCTCGACCCGGACCGGCTCTGCGCCCACCTGCTGGAGCGGGCCGGCGGCGGCGAGCCCGGCGTGGACGACCTGGTGCTGCTGGCCGTCCGCTTCGAGTAGGCCGCCCGCTCCGCGCGGGCCGGTCATCCCGCGCGGGCCGGTCATCCCGCGCGGGTCGGTCGGGCCGGGTCGGTCGGACGGGCCCGACCGGATACCGGACGCCCCTCTTCCGCTCGAACGGGCGCTACGTACCATGGGGGCGACATCCGCCCGCACGCCCCGCGACCCGGGGACGGGCGGGCGGCAGCGCGCGCGAGGAGGCGACGTAGTGACCGAGGACCGCAGCCCGGCGGTGTCCGAGAACCCCGAGGGTTCCGCCGAGGGCGAGGAGGAGCAGCCGGTCAAGAGCCGCAAGAACGGGCTGTACGACGGCGTCTCCGACGAGCTGGCCGCGTCCATGCGCACCGGCTGGGCCGACACCGAGCTGCGCGACCTGCGGCCCGACGTCCAGGCCCCGTACGCGGCCGCGCGCCGCGCGAAGCTGTCCGCCGCGTTCCCCGGCGAGCGCCTGGTCGTCCCCGCGGGCAACCTGCGCACCCGCGCCAACGACACCGAGTACGCCTTCCGGGCCGCCAGCGAGTACGTCCACCTGACCGGCAACCGGACCGAGGACGCCGTCCTGGTCGGCGAGCCGGTCGACGGCGGGCACGCGTTCGCGCTGTACCTGCTGCCGCGCTCCGACCGGGAGAACGGCGAGTTCTGGCTGAGCGGCCAGGGCGAGCTGTGGGTCGGCCGCCGCCACTCGCTGGCCGAGTCCGAGCAGCTGTACGGCCTGCCGGTGCGCGACGTGCGCAAGGCCGCCGAGGAGCTGGCCGCGGTCGACGTCCCGACCCGGATCGTCCGCGGCTACGACGCCGGCCTGGAGGCCGCCCTCGCCGAGCGGCTCGACGAGGAGAAGGACGACGAGCTGAAGGTCTTCCTGTCCGAGCTGCGGCTGGTCAAGGACGCCTGGGAGATCGGTGAGCTGCGCGCCGCCTGCGACGCCACCGTGAACGGCTTCACCGACGTGGTGCGCGAGCTGGACCGGGCCGTGGCCACCTCCGAGCGCTGGATCGAGGGCACCTTCTGGCGCCGCGCCCGGGTCGAGGGCAACGACGTCGGCTACGGCTCGATCGCCGCGGCCGGCCCGCACGCCACCACCCTGCACTGGGTCCGCAACGACGGCGACGTGCGCCCCGGCGAACTGCTGCTGCTGGACGCGGGCGTGGAGACCCACACCCTCTACACCGCCGACGTCACCCGCACCCTGCCGATCAACGGCACCTTCTCCCCGCTGCAGCGCAAGGTCTACGAAGCGGTGTACGAGGCCCAGGAGGCCGGCATCGCCGCGGTCGGGCCGGGCGCGAAGTTCCGCGACTTCCACGACGCCGCGCAGCGGGTGCTCGCCGCCCGCCTGCTGGAGTGGGGCCTGATCGACTCCGCGGTGTACGACCTGGAGAAGGTCCTGGAGCTGGGCCTGCAGCGCCGCTGGACCCTGCACGGCACCGGCCACATGCTCGGCCTCGACGTGCACGACTGCGCGCACGCCCGCCGCGAGCAGTACGTGGACGCGCCGCTGGAGCCCGGCATGGTGCTGACCGTCGAGCCCGGCCTGTACTTCCAGGCCGACGACCTGACCGTCCCCGAGGAGTACCGCGGCCTGGGCGTGCGGATCGAGGACGACATCCTGGTCACCGCCGACGGCAACGAGAACCTCTCCGCGGGCCTGCCCCGGCAGGCCGACGAGGTCGAGTCCTGGATGGCCTCGCTGTCCTCCTGACCCGGGGCTCCGGGCCGGGGCCGGTCGCGCTCAGTGGCGCCGGCCCCAGCCCGAACGGGCCGAACAGATCAGGATGTTCTTCTCATAACGGGCATGGATCGACGTGGGCATCGGACGCTCTCCGAACGTGGTGGGAAAAGGACACGGGGAGTGGCCGCACCGACCCCCCGGGTGATGACTCCTCATCCTCCCGGGAGGTTGCCCCCGGATTCCAAAGGTTTTCCGCCCCGGCCCGCTCCGGTCCGTCCCCGTCCGATCAGCCTCCGCACCCGTCCGCGCGCACCCGTCCACCCCGGCGACCGGTCGCGGCGCCGCGGCCGCCCGGACGACTACACTCGGCGCGAAACCGCCCGCGGCCGCCCGGGGAGCACCACATGGCCGAGCCCGTGCCCATCACCATCGGAAGGCGCCCGGCGCCGGTGCACACCGTCGCGGTGTACGCCTTCGCGGGCATGGCCCCGTTCGAACTCGGGGTGGTGGTCGAGGTGTTCGCCCTCGCCCGGCCCGAACTCGCCGGGCTGCTCGCCGCCCCCTGGTACGACGTCCGGGTGTGCGCCGAGCGCCCCGGCCACCCGCTGGAGGCGGTCGGCGGGTTCTCCCTGACGCCCCGGCACGGCCTGGAGGAACTGGCCGCCGCCGACACCGTCGTGGTGGTCGGGGTGCCCGACCCGTACGGCGACGTGCCGCCCGCCGTCACCGCCGCGCTGCGCACCGCGCACGCCCGCGGCGCCCGGGTGGTGTCGATCTGCTCCGGCGCCTTCGCGCTGGCCGCCGCCGGCCTGCTGGACGGCCTGCCCGCCACCACGCACTGGCGGTACGCGCCGGAACTGCACCGCCGCTACCCGGCCGTCCGGGTCGACCCGGACGTGCTGTACGTCGACAACGGGCAGGTGCTGACCAGCGCGGGCAGCGCCGCCGGCATCGACCTGTGCCTGCACCTGGTCCGGCAGGACCACGGCGCCAAGGTCGCCAACACGGTGGCCCGCCGCTTCGTGGTGCCGCCGCACCGGGACGGCGGGCAGGCCCAGTTCATCCAGGCCGCGGTGCGGCCGGTGGAGGAGCCGGAGGACGGGGTGGCCCGCTCGATGCGCTGGGCGCTGGACCACCTCGCCCGGCCGCTGACCGTGCCGCTGCTGGCCCGGGCGGCCGGCATGTCCGACCGCTCGTACCTGCGGCACTTCACCGCCCGCAACGGGGTCAGCCCGATGCGCTGGGTGGCGGTCCAGCGGATCGCGGCCAGCCTGCCGCTGCTGGAGTCGCCGGAGGGCAGCGTGGAGGAGATCGCCGCGGCGGTGGGCTTCGAGTCGGCGGCGACCTTCCGCCACCACTTCGGCCGCACCATGCGCACCTCCCCGACCGCCTACCGGCGCACCTTCGGCCGGGCGGCCTGACACCGGACGGCCCGGCCCGCCGTCAGCCCTGCCGCTCGCGCTCCAGCCGGTCGGCGTTGGCGTGGACCGCGTCCCGCAGCCACCGCGCCAGGCCCGGGGCGAGCTTCTCGTACGTCTCGGTGAACCGCGGGTCGGCGACGTACATGTCGCCGAGGCAGCGGTGCATCGCCGGGCCGCAGTCGTAGAAGTTCAGCCCGATGTGCTGCCGGTGCTGCTCGGCGACCGCCGTCGCCCGCTCGTCGTCGGGGGCCGCCCCGGCGGTGAACACCGCGACCAGGGCGTCGTTGAGGCCGTCGGCCTCGGCCTTGATCCGTTCCCAGTCCGCCTTGGTGTAGCGGGCGGTCCGCCGCCGGGACTGCTCCCAGGCGGCGGTCTCGCCCCAGCGCTGCTCGGCCTCGCCCTCCCAGTCCCCCCGGTAGTCCTCGCCGAACACCTCGAACTTCTCCTCCGGGGTCAGCTCGATCCCCAAGGTCCTCGCCTCCATCGCTCGTTCGACCGCCGCGGCGAGTTCCTCCAGCTTGCGGATCCGGTCGCCGATCAGCTCGCGCTGCCGGCGCAGGTGCTCGCTCGGGCCGACCGTCCGGTCGTCCAGGATCGCCGCGATCTCCTCCAGCGGGAAGCCGAGTTCGCGGTAGAACAGGACCTGCTGCAGCCGGTCCAGTTCGGCCTCGCCGTAGCACCGGTAGCCGGCCGCGGTGCGGCCGCTCGGCGACAGCAGGCCGATCCGGTCGTAGTGGTGCAGGGTGCGCACCGTGACCCCGGCGATCGCCGCCAGCCGTCCGACCGGGTAGCCCCCGTCCATCGCGTTCCCTCCTTCCCGCCGCTGTTGCGAGCAGCCTGGGGCCTGACGCGGCGTGAGGGTCAAGCCCGGTCGCTCAGTCGGCGACGCCGCCCTGGGCGAGCACCTTGCCGATCCGCAGCCGCACCAGCAGTTCGCCCGGGACGCCGTTGCGGGCGGCGTACTCCGCGGCCCGGTCCTCGCCCATGTAGCGGGCGGCGATCCGGCCCGCCCAGTGCCGGACCTCGTCCAGCTCCTCGCTGACCGCGGCGACGCCCTCGACCAGCACGAAGGCGAACGGCGGCCGGTCGTCGTCCACGCACAGCGCGGCCCGGCCGTCGCGGCGCAGGGTGCGGCCCTTGACGGTGTCCCGGCCGGTGTTGAACACCAGGTCGTCGCCGTCGAGCAGGAACCAGACCGGGGCCAGGTGCGGGCGGCCGTCGGCGCGGGTGGTGGCGAGCTTGCCGGTGCGGGTGCCGTGGGAGAGGAAGGCGCGCCACTCGGGCTCGGTCATCGTGGGCATGGCCGCCATCCTCCCGGCTCCCGCCCGGGCCGCCTACTCGGACTCGCCGTAGCGGACCAGGTAGGCGGCGAACCGGCCCAGGTCCTCGTCCCCCCAGGAGGTGAAGCGGTCGGTGAAGGCCCGCCGCCGCTGCTCGTAGGCGTCCGCGAGGAGCTGCTCCCCGGCGTCGGTCAGGTGCAGCAGCTGCCCGCGCTGGTCGTCCGGGTCGGCCTTGCGGCCCAGCAGCCCGAGCCGTTCCAGCGCGCCGACCTGCCGGCTGACGGTGGACTTGTCGAGCATGAAGTGCGCCGCCAGGTCGGCGCCCCGGCAGGACCCGCGCTCCTTGACCAGGTCGAGCATGCTGTACGTGACCAGCGAGAGTTCGGGGTGCAGCTGGGCTGCCTTGTGGCGGGCCCGGCGGGCGAACGCGGTGAGCTCCCGCTGGATGGTCTCCAGCGCGGCGTCGCGGTCGGGCATGGCGGTGGCTCCTTCGTCGTGCGCGGTGTTGCGGACCACGGTAGGGGTAGCCGCGGTCAGACGCCGACCGCCTCCTCCATCTCCTCCTCGGCGGGCTGCTCGGCGGCCAGCGCCCGGGCCCGCCGCCGCTCGGTGCGGGCGGCCAGGACGAGCAGCGCCGCGCCGGGCGCGAGCCAGCCGAACAGGGCGGCGACGTGGCCGCCGAGCCCGGCCCGGCCGCCGAAGTAGACGTGGTCGCGGGCGCCCTCCAGGAAGCCCGCGCCGTTCCAGAACGAGTGCAGGGCGCCGTAGAAGCCGTTCTGCAGCTCGGGCTGGAAGATGCCGCCGGAGCTGGTGAAGTTGAGCATCACGAACAGCGCCATCATGGTCAGCGTGGTCCACCGGCCGAGGAAGGTGTGCAGGGCGGTGCCGATCGCGATGATGCCCGCCGAGTACAGCCAGCTCATCGCCCAGACGCCGAACAGGCCGTGGTCGACCAGGTGGAAGACCGGCCCGGCCAGCGCCGCGCCGAACAGGCTGACCACCAGCGCCACGGCGAGGCCGAGCAGCGCCCGCGCCCGCATCGCCAGCGCCGCACCGGCCGCGCCGAGCACCGCGACCGAGCCGTAGGAGCCGATGCTCAGCGCCACCAGCAGGAAGAACAGGCCCTGCCCGGTCGGGTCGCCGGCCGCCATCGGGGTCAGCTCCTGGACGGCGAGCGGCTTGCCCTGCTGGGCGGCGACCTGGGTGAAGACCTTCTCGGCGGCGCTCGCCGAGGTCTCCGAGTTCGCGGTGGCCACCAGCAGGGTCGGCGCGTCGGCGTCCGGCACGTACGCGGCGGCCAGCTCGCGGTCGAGCAGCCGGGCGCGGGCGGCGTCGGCGTCGCCGGCGGTGGTGACCTCCAGCTTGTCGCCGGCCTTGTCCTGGAGGCCCTGGGCCAGCGCCTGGGCCTGCGGGCCCTGGCCGACCACGGCGACCGGCAGCCGGTGCGGGGCGGGGGCGTGGAAGGCGGAGAGGTAGGCGATCCCCATGCCGAGGCACATCAGCAGCGGTGTGACCAGGTGGACGAGGACGTGCCGCAGGGCGGGGCGGGACACCGCTGACAGCGAGGACATCACAACTCCATGGTTGGCAAGTACAACTAATATTTAGTTGCACTTTACAACGCGAGAATGGTTCGCATCCATCCCCTGCCCCGCCCTGTGGCACACCTCACCCGGCTACAGCAGGTCGTCGATGTCCCGCAGCAGCCGGCTCTTCGCCCGCGCCCCCACCATCGACCGCACCGGCTCGCCGCCCTTGAACACCATCAGGGTCGGCATCGACAGCACCCCGTACGCGATCCGGGTCTCCGGGTTCGCGTCCACGTCCAGCGCCACCACCGCCAGCCGGCCCTCCTGCTCCCGCGCCAGCTCCGCCAGCACCGGCGCCAGCTGCTTGCACGGCGGGCACCACTCGGCGGTGAACTCCACCAGCACCGGGCCCTCGGCCGCCAGCACCTCGGTCGCGAAGTCCCGGTCCGTCACCGTCCGCACACCGCTCATCGGCTCCTCCTCACTCTCGTCGGCGATCGTCGTCGCCCGTCGTCACCCGGTGACGCGCGCCGACACCCGCCGACGCCCGCCGTCACTCCTCGGCGCGGACCAGCTCGCAGCGCGGCTCGCCGCCCCCGGCCCCGGCCAGCGCGTCGCGCGCCGCCTCGGCCCGGGCCAGCTGCCCCGCCACCTCCTCCCGGACCTCGCTCAACCTGGCCACCATGGCGTCCAGTTCGGCCAGCTTCGCCCGGTACACCTCCAGCGAGGCCGGGCACGAGTCACCCTCCGGATGACCCGCCCGCAGGCACTCCACGAACGGCCTGGTGTCCTCCAGCCCGAACCCGAAGTCCTGCAGCACCCGGATCTGCCGCAGCAGCCGCAGGTCCTCCTCGTCGTACGCCCGGTACCCGTTGCCGCCGCGCCGCGCGGGCAGCAGCCCCCGCGACTCGTAGTACCGCAGCGCCCTGGTGGTGGTCCCCGCCCGCTGAGCCAGCTCGCCGATCCGCATGCCCCGACGGTAGACCTTCACCCCGGCGTCAACGCCAGCCCCGGAAACCCGCTTGCACCGATCGTTACGCTCACCTGATGACCGACCCGACCACGGCCCTGCTCGCGGCCTACGACGAGCACATGCGCGGGCTCGGCGCCCGCGGCGAGGGCGAGACCCACGGGAGCGACGGTCCGCTGCTGCGCAAGTACGGCGGCTTCCGCGGCTTCGTCACCTCCCCCCGCCCCGACCTCGGCCTGCGCGGCCGGGAACTCGACGAACTCATCGCCCGCCAGCGCGACTTCTTCGCCGCCCGGGGCGAGGCCGTCGAGTGGAAGACCCGCGGCCACGACCTGCCCGCCGACCTGCCCGAGCGGCTCACCGCGGCCGGCTTCGTCGGCGAGGAGCCCGAGACCGTCCTGGTCGGCCTCGCCGCCGAACTCGCCGTCCCCACCCCCGCCCCCGCGGGCGTCACCGTCCGCCGGGTCACCGACCCCGCCGACACCCGGCGGATCGCCGCGCTGCAGAGCGAGGTCTGGGGCGAGGACTGGTCCTGGCTCGCCGACGACCTCGCCTCCCGCGCGGCCGACGCCGAGAACTTCCTCGTCCTGGTCGCCGAGACCGACGCCCCGCGCCCCGAGGTGGTCTGCGCCGCCTGGCTCACCAGCACCCCCGGCACCGGCTTCGGCGGCCTCTGGGGCGGCTCCACCCTGGCCGCCTGGCGCGGCCGCGGCATCTACCGCTCGCTGGTCGCCCACCGCGCCCGCTGGGCCCTCGACCACGGCATCCGGTACCTCCAGGTCGACGCCTCCCCCGACAGCGCCCCCGTCCTGCGCCGCCTCGGCATGCACGCCGTGACCACCACCACCCCGTACGTCTGGACCCCGCCCGCCGTCTGACCTGCGAGGACGCGCCACCGGAAGATTTCCGCGAAAAAGATCCGGCAGCATGTAGAGACCGCCTCCCCGGCTCCGACCACTGGACGCAAGCACGAACCGCACGACGAGACGAACAGAGGACGTGGTCCCCGTGAAGTACCTGCTGATGACCTACGGCAACCAGGAGAAGTGGGACTCGCTGCCGGCCGAGGGCTGGACCGAGGCGATCGCCCAGCAGGACGCCTTCAACAAGCGCTACCAGGAGAGCGGCGAACTGATCGGCGCCTACGGCCTCGGCGACGCCGCGGCCTGCCGGATGGTGGGGCGCGAGGACGGGCTGCCGGTGGTCAGCGACGGCCCCTACCTGGAGACCAAGGAGTACATGGCCAGCTTCTACCTGCTCGACGTCGACAGCGAGCAGCGCGCCCTGGAGATCGCCGCCGACATGCCCTGGGCCGACCGCGAGCCGGTCGAGCTGTGGCCGATCCTGCACGAGGCCAAGTGAGCCTCCCCGCCCCCGCCGACCAGGACCTGCTGCGCACCCTCGCGCCGCAGGTCCTGGCGGCGCTGCTGCGCCGGCACGCCGGGGCGTTCGACGCCTGCGAGGACGCGGTGCAGGAGGCGCTGCTCGCGGCCGCCGAGCAGTGGCCCCGGGACGGGCGGCCGGACAACCCGCGCGGCTGGCTGGTGACGGTGGCCTCCCGCCGGCTGGTCGACCTGGTCCGCAGCGACCGGGCCCGGCGCGAGCGCGAGGAGCGGCTGTTCCTGGCCACCCCGCAGTCCGAACTGCTCGGCCGCCCCGCCGACGCCGACCCGGACGCCGACCGGGACGACTCGCTGGCCCTGCTCTTCCTCTGCTGCCACCCCGCGCTGACCGCGCCGAGCCGGATCGCGCTGACCCTGCGCGCGGTCGGCGGCCTGAGCACCGCGCAGATCGCGGCCGCGTTCCTCGTCCCGGAGGCGACGATGGCGCAGCGGATCAGCCGGGCCAAGCAGACCATCCGCGGCTCCGGCCTGCCGTTCGCGCTGCCCGGCCCCGCGGAGGCGGACGGGCGGCTGCGCGAGGTCCTGCAGGTGCTCTACCTGGTCTTCAACGAGGGCTACACGGCCACCGCGGGCGACGGCCTGACCGCCCCGGCGCTGTCCGACGAGGCGATCCGGCTGACCAGGCTGCTGCACCGGTTGCTCCCCCGGGACGCCGAGGTGATGGGGCTGCTCGCGCTGATGCTCCTCACCGACGCCCGCCGCCCCGCCCGCACCGGCCCCGACGGCGGACTCGTCCCGCTGGCGGAGCAGGACCGCGGCCGCTGGGACGCGGCGGCGATCGCCGAGGGCACCGCCCTGGTCGAACGCGCCCTCCCCGCCGGGCGGGTGGGGCCCTACCAGTTGCAGGCGGCGATCGCGGCCCTGCACGACGAGGCACCGGACGTGGCGGCCACCGACTGGCCGCAGATCCTCGCCCTGTACGACCTGCTGCTGCGGGTCGCCCCGGGCCCGGTGCCCGCGCTGAACCGGGTGGTGGCCCTCGCCGAAGTCCGCGGCCCGGCCGCCGCGCTGAAGGAACTCGACGCCCTGGCGGGCGAGTTGGACCGCAACCACCGCTACCACGCGGTCCGCGGCGAGCTGCTGCTGCGCACCGGCGACGCCCCCGCCGCCACCGCCGCCTTCCGCCGCGGCGCCGCCCTCGCCCCGTCCCTGCCCGAACGCCGCCACCTCACCGAGCGGGCCCGCCGCCTCGCCCGCACCGGCCCCGACGCATAGCCGCCCGGCGGCGGGCCCGGTACGCAGCGGTGCGAGGCGCACACCCGGCCGGCACCCCGGCGCCCCGCGCAGCGGACGGAACTTGCCGTCCGGCGGTGGCGGGCCCGGTGCACGGCGACCCTGGGCCCTCCCCCCGCCCCCCTCCGCGTGCCCCGCGCAGCGGTGCGAGGCGCACACCCGGCCGGCACCCCGGCGCCCCGCGCAGCGGACGGAACTTGCCCTCCGGCGGTGGCGGGCCCGGTGCACGGCGACCCTGGGCCCTCCCCCCGCCCCCCTCCGCGTGCCCCGCGCAGCGGACGGAACTTGCCCTCCGGCGGCGCGGCGGGCCCGCCCCGGGGCCTCTCCCTCTCCGCCTGCCCCCGCGCAGCGGGTCAGCGTCCGACGGCGATCGCCACGGCCGCGTCGATCGCGCCGTAGAGCTCGGAGCGCAGGCCGAGGCGGCTGGCGCGGATGTCGACGGCCTCGGCGACGGCGGGCTGGGCGTAGCGGTCGACGGATTCGCGGATGCCGTGGACGAGCGGGGCGCCGGCCTGGCCGAGTTCGCCGCCGATGATGATGGCGGCGGGGTTGAGGCAGTTGACCAGGTCGGCGAGGACCCGGCCGATGGTGCGGCCGGCTTCGCCGATGACCCGGGCGGCGGCGGGGACGTCGGCGAGCCGGTCGAGCGGCGGGAGGTCGACGGCTTCGCCGGGGCGGGCGCCGGGGGACAGCACGTGGACCAGCCGGCGGCGGACCTCGACGATGGAGGCGACGGACTCCAGGCAGCCGCGGTTGCCGCAGCGGCACCAGGTGCCGGTGTCGGGCAGCTGGATGTGGCCGATCTCGCCGGAGATGCCGCTGGCGCCGCGGTAGATGCGTCCGTCGAGCAGGAGTCCGGCGCCGATGCCGGTGGACGCCTTGACGTAGACCAGGTCGTTGACGGTGCGGCCGGTGCCGTAGGCGCGTTCGCCGCGGGCGCCCATCTCGGCGTCGTTGCCGACGGTGACCGGGCGGTCGAAGACCCGGCCGAGTTCGGCGGCGGGGTCCATGCCGATCCACTGGGAGAGGGTGGAGGGGGCGCGGACCACGTTGGTGCGGGTGTCGAGGGCGCCGGGGATGCCGGCGGCGATGGCGGTGATCTCGTCGAGGTGGTGCCCGGCGGCGTCGAGGGCCGCTCCGGCGAGGGTGCGGGCGGCGGCGAGGACCTCGCGGGGGTGGTTGTCGACGTCGAGGTGGGCGGTGGCCTCGCCGAGGACGGTGCCGGCGCTGTCGGCGACGGCGGCGGTGACGTGGGTGTGGCCGAAGTCGAAGGCGAGCACCAGGGCGTGGGCGCGGCGCAGGGTGACGGCGGCGGCGCGGCGGCCGCGTCCGGCGGCCGAGGGCGCGGGGGCCGTGGTCTCGCTGACCAGGCCCTCGTCGAGCAGGTCGGTGACGGCGCTGCTGACGGCGGAGCGGGAGAGCCCGGTGAGCCGGCTGATCTCGGCCCGGCTGAGCGTGCCGTGTTCGCCGAGGACGGCGAGCAGGGTGGCCCGGGTGCGCAGGCGGCGGGCCGAGGGGGCCGGGGTGGCGGGGGCTGTCATGCACGGAACGGTAGCGGACTCGCCGCCCATTTTCACCGTTGAACGGATTATTTATCGGTCTGCTCGTCCTCTTGACGGACGAATTGGCCTATACCTATCGTCTAGGGCAGCAGTAGCACCTCATGTGCCGGTCGCAGGGACGCGCCGGGAGAGGAAGGCCGATGAACGCCATCCAGAGCCGTCATCGCTGGTGCGTCGAGATTCCGCACGCCAACGAGATCCGCTCCGGCCGCCACCTGTTCATCGTGGACGCCGACGCCGAGGAGGACGCCCGCCGCGAGGCGATCGAGCGCGCCGAGTCGGCCGAGGCCCGCCGCCACCGCCGCGACGCCGACCTCGACCTGGCCCAGGTCACCGTGGTCCACCTCGGACTGCTCCGCACGCACTGATCCCCCGCCGGCCGCCGGGGGATCCGCCGTTCCCGGGCGCTACGCCCGCCCGGCCGACTTCTGGGTCCGCCGCGCCAGCGAGTCGATCACCACGGCGGCCAGCAGCACCGCTCCGGTGATCATGAACTGGATCGCGTTGCTCAGGCCCTGGATGTTCATCCCGGACTGGATCGAGCCGATCACCAGCGCACCCAGCAGCGCCGACCAGGTCGACCCCCGCCCGCCGAACAGGCTGGTGCCGCCGATGACGGCCGCCGCGATCGCGTTCATCAGCAGGTTGCCGCCGCCGGAGGTCTGCGAGGCCGACTGGATCTGCGCGGCCAGGAACAGGCCGCCGATCGCCGCCATGGTGGAACAGATCATGAACACCGTGATCCGCACCAGCGAGACGTTGATGCCGGCCCGCCGGGCGCCCTCGATGTTCCCGCCCAGCGCGAACACCTTCCGCCCGTACGGGGTGCGGCGCAGCACGAACTCCAGCACCACCACGAAGACCACGAACACCAGCAGCGCCAGCGGCAGCCCCTTGTACTGGTTGAGCGTGTAGGCGACCAGGAACCCGACCACCGCCAGCGCCGCGGTGCGCACCAGGACGTCGGTGAGCGTCCGGTACGGCACCCCGGCCGCCCGCCGCCGCCGGCCGTCCAGCAGCGAGGAGCCGAGGAACAGCACCACCCCGGCCGCCGCCATCCCGTACGCGGCGATCTGCTGCCCGTAGATGGTGGAGTACAGCCGGGAGACGATGTCCTTGCCGGACAGGTTGACGGTGCCGCTGGCGCCGAGGATCTGGAGCATCAGGCCGTTCCAGCCGAGGTTGCCGGCCAGCGTGACGACGAACGCCGGGACGCCGACCTTGGCGAAGAACAGGCCCTGGATCAGGCCGACCAGCGCGCCGCCGGCGATCGCGGACAGCAGCGCCACCCACTGGTTGACGCCGTGGGTGACGTTCATGACCGCGAAGATCGCCGCGCACAGGCCGCTGACCGAGCCGACCGACAGGTCGATCTCGCCGAGCAGCAGCACGAACACCACGCCCAGCGCGATCATGCCGGTGCCGACGATCTGCTGGGACAGGTTGGAGAGGTTCTGCGCGGACAGGAAGCTGCTGTTCAGCGAGCCGAACACGGCCCAGATGACGATCAGCGCGACCACCACCGGGGCCGAGCCCAGCTCGCCACTGGTCAGCCGCCGCTTGAACTCGATCAGGTAGCCCTTGAGGCCCTCCTGCCGGACGATCAGCCGCGGGTCGACGGCCGGGGTGGCCTCCGCCGCGACCGGGACGGGCGCGTTGACCCCGCCGGTCGGCATCGAGTCCTCCGGCAGCGGCCGGTGCTCCGGCCCCGGGGTGTCCCCGCTCATCGCTCGCCTCCCTCGCCGCGGGCCCGCCGGCGGGTCACGGCGTTGTCCGTGGCACCGGTGATGGCCGAGATGATCTGCTCCTGGTTGGTGGAGCGCTTGTCGAAGACCCCGTTGTTGCGTCCCAGCCGCAGCACCGCGACGGTGTCGGCGACCGCCATCACGTCGGCCATGTTGTGGCTGATCAGGATCACCCCGAGGCGCTGGTCGCGCAGCCGCTCGACCAGGTCGAGGACCTGCGCGGTCTGCTCGACGCCGAGCGCGGCGGTCGGTTCGTCCAGGATGACCACCTTGGGCGAGCCGATCAGGGCCCGGGCGATCGCCACCACCTGGCGCTGGCCGCCGGAGAGCGAGGCGATCGGGATCCGCACGCTGGGGATCCGGATCGAGAGGCTGTCCAGCAGTTGCCGGGAGCGCTGCTCCATCGCGACCTCGTCCAGGACCAGCCCGAACTGCTTGAGCTCCCGGCCGAGGAACAGGTTGCCGACCACGTCCAGGTTGTCGCAGAGCGCGAGGTCCTGGTAGACGGTGGCGATGCCCAGGTGCTGGGCGTCCTGCGGCCGGTGGACGGCCACCGGCCGGCCCTCCCACTCGATCACGCCCTCGTCCGGCTGGTTGACCCCGGCGACGGTCTTCACCAGGGTCGACTTCCCGGCGCCGTTGTCGCCGACCAGCGCGACCACCTCGCCGGCCCGGACCTCCAGCTCGATGTCGGTGAGCGCCTGGACGGCGCCGAACCTTTTCGAGATCCCCCGCAGTGCCAGCACGGTCTCGCCCGTCACCGCGACCACCTCCTCTCCGGTGTAGAAGGCGGTTACTGGATCCCGGCGGCCTGGCAGGCCGAGGCGTAGTCCGGGGTGCAGATCTGCTGGGCGGTGTACAGGCCGTCGGCGATCACGGTGGACTTGACGTTGTCCTTGGTGAGCACGGTCGGGGCGATCAGCAGCGAGTCGACCGTGGCGCCGCTGCCGTTGGTCGAGGTGGTCGGCTTCAGCGAGGCGCCCAGGCTCTTGCCCTGGGCGAACTGCACCGCCATCTCGCCGGCCGCGTCCGCCTCCGGCTTGTACGGCTTGTAGATCGACATGGTCTGCGTCCCGGCCAGGATCCGCTGCACGGCGTCGAGTTGGGCGTCCTGACCGGTCAGCGGGACGCTCAGGTTGGCGGCCTTGAGGGCGGTGGCGATGCCGGCCGCCATGCCGTCGTTGGCGGAGTAGACGCCCACCACGTTCGGGGCGCCGATCGCGGTGATCGCGGCGGCGGCCTCCTGGTTGGCGGTGTTCGGGTCCCACTGCGGGGTGTCGTACTCCTTGCCGATCTTCAGCTTGCCGTCGATCGCGCTGTGCGCGCCGGCCTTGAAGTCGGCCGCGTTCGGGTCGGTCGGCGAGCCGTTGATCATGATGATCTGGCCGCTGCCCGCCTTGTCGCCGACCGCCGTGACCAGGGCCTCGCCCTGCAGTTCGCCGACCTTGTGGTTGTCGAAGGAGACGTACGCGTCCACCGGGCCCTGGGCGAGCCGGTCGTAGGCGATCACCTTGACGCCCGCGTCGTGCGCCTTCTGCACCGAGGACTGGATCGCCTTGGAGTCCACCGCGTCCAGGATCAGCACCTGGTCGCCCTTGGTCAGCGCGGTGTCCACCTGGGTCTGCTGCTGGGTCGCGTCCTGGTTGGCGTTGTAGTAGTCGATCTGCGCGTCCGGCACCAGCGACTTGATCTTCGCCTCGATCAGCGGGCGGTCGAACTGCTCGTAGCGGGTGGTCTTGGACTCCGGCAGCAGCAGGCCGATCTTCACCGCCTGGTTCGCACTGCCGGAGGAGCCCGAGGAGCCGGACGACTGCTTGGCACTGCCGCAGGCGGCCAGGCCCACGGCGAGCGCGGCCGCGGTGGCGGCGACGGCGATCCGACGGAGACCGGTGTGCATGATGCCCTCTTCCTGTGGATGGCGCCCCCGTCACCGAGTGTGAGAACCCCGGGCGACCGGCACGATCGGGGTTGCGCCGAGCGGGTGGCGGCGCGCCGTGCGGGTACCCGGGGGGCGTCGGCCGCTGACGGGTGTGACTTCACCGGGCGGGGTTTGTATGCTTCGCTCGACTTCTACAGCTCTGTAGAAGTTCGGGCGACGGCAACGGGTGAGGGGGCGTCATGTCCGCACGCAGGGCGAAGGGCGGTCACGGCGGCGCACGGAGCCGCGGCCACCGGGCGCGCAGGATCGTGCTGTGGTCCACCGCGGGCACGCTCTCGCTGGCCGTCCTGGCCGGCGGCCTGGTCTACTGGCGGCTGAACGGCAACCTCAGCACCTTCGGCGACGACGGCGTCAGCAAGGACCGGCCGGCCGCCGCCAGCGCCGACGCCCAGGGCCGCACCCCCGTCAACCTGCTGCTGATCGGCTCCGACGCCCGGGACGGCACCAACAAGGACCTCGGCGGCGGCGACGACGGCGGGGCCCGCTCGGACACCGCGATCCTGCTGCACGTCTACGCCGACCACCGGCACGCCGTCGGGGTGTCCATCCCGCGCGACTCGCTGGTCGAGGTGCCGCCCTGCATGCTGCCGGACAAGACCTGGACCAAGGACCAGCCCAGCGCCATGTTCAACAGCGCCTTCTCGGTCGGCGACACCGACAAGGGCAACCCGGCCTGCACCCAGAACACCGTGGAGAAGCTCACCGGACTGCGGGTCGACCACACCATGGTGGTCAACTTCCAGGGCTTCGCCGACATGACCGAGGCGGTCGGCGGCGTCGACGTCTGCCTGCCCGAGGCCGTCTACGAGGGCGACCTGAACCCCAACCTCGGCCACCGCGGCAAGCAACTGTTCACGGCCGGCCACCAGACCATCTCCGGACAGGCCGCGCTCGACTACGTCCGGATCCGGCACGGCCTCGGCGACGGCTCCGACATCGGCCGCACCAAGCGCCAGCAGGCCTTCCTCTCCTCACTGATCAAGCAGGTCAAGTCGGAGGGCATGGACCCCACCACGCTGCTGCCGCTGGCCGACGCCGCCACCAAGTCGCTCACCGTGGACCAGGGCCTCGGCTCGGCCTCGAAACTGCTCGACTTCGCCACGTCGCTCAAGGACGTCGACCTGCACGACATCAAGTTCCTCACCGTGCCCTGGCGCTACCAGGGCGAACGGGTCGCCCTGGTGCACCCCGACGTCGACCAGCTGTGGGCCGCCCTCAGGGCCGACCGCACCCTGGACGGGCAGGACGCCTCCGCCACCCCGGCCGCCGACCCCTCCGTCACCCCCTCCCCCTCACCCTCGGCGCCCTCCGCACCCGCGCGGACCGACGGCGCCGGGATCAAGGTCGCCGTCTACAACGGCACCGGGACCGCCGGACTGACCGCCCGGGCCGCCGAGACCCTGGAGGGCTCCGGGTTCACCGTCACCGGCCGGGCCAACGCCGCCACCCGCACCCACCGCAGCACCCTGGTCGAGTACGGCCCCGGCGAGAAGGCGCAGGCCGAGAAGGTCGCCGCGCTCTTCCCCGGCGCCCAGCTGCAGGCCGCGGGCCGGGCCGGGATCGACCTCACCCTCGGCGCCGACTACGCCGGCGGCGGCACCACCGCCGCCCCGCCGGTGCCCACCGGCCCGCTGCCCACCAGCGTCAGCCAGGCCCGCTCCGCCGACGAGGACGCCTGCTCCGACCTCACCTACGGCTGAGCCCGACCGGCGGACGGAGCGGACGACGGCGATGGACCCGCGCCCCGACGACGGCCCCACCCGGCAGGACCGGGCCGACTTCGAGCACGCCCTCGGCCGGGCCCTGACCGACCCGGCGGTGCGCGCCGCACTGGCCCTGGCCGACGACCCGCTGCGGGCCGCCCGGCTGCGGACCCTGGCCCGGCGGCACTCCGCCCGGATCCTGGCCGCCGCCCGACCCGAGTACCTGGCCTACCGCCGGCTGCGGGACAGCGCGCCCGAACCGGCCGCCCCGGGCCGCGACCCGGGCGAGCGGCTGACCGGCTGGCTCGGCGCGCTGGCCCTGGTGGTACCGATCGTCAGCGGCAGCGCCGCCGCCGGGTTCTTCCTGCTCGGCGCCGTCCTCGGCCTGTCCCGCCCGCACGCCGGGCTGGCCGCCCCGCTGCGCACCGCCGCCTGGACCGCCGTCGCGATCGCGGTGCTCGGCGCGCTGACCGGGCTGATCGGCCTGCTGCTGACCGCCGCCTGGCGGCGCGCCGGACCGGCCGACCCCCCGCGGCACGAGCAGCGGCTGGCCGACGCCCGCGCCGCCTGGTGCGACGCGCTGCTGGAGCGCGGGCTGCGGCCCTTCCTGCTGGCCGGGCCGGAACGGTCCTCAGAAACCTTCGAGCGACCGGGGGTTCGTACCGACCCCGAGCGGCAATAACCACTCCGGGCCGCTTCGCAATGCGCGGGCAATTCATGGGTAGATGCCGGGTTCCGGGCGATATCCAGGTAAAGAGCGGGCAATACTTTCCCCGTTGTCGCCGCATTCCTTCCCGAACGCGTGGCTACGCTTCGTCGGCCGTACGCCTTTCGCGCCGTGAAGGAAGCACTCCGTGAGCACTCCCCAGCCTGGCCACTACCCGCCGCCGGGCCAGTACCCGCCGCCGCAGGCGCAGTACGCGCCGCCCGGGCAGTACGCCCCGCCGCCCGGCCCGTACCCGCCGCCGGGCCAGTACCCCCCGCCGCAGGCCGGCGGCTACCCACCGCCGCAGGCGCAGTACGCGCCGCCGCCCGGGCAGTACGCCCCGCCGCAGGGCCAGTACCCGCCGCCGCAGGGCGCGCCCGGCCAGCCGGTGGTGTACGCGCCCCCCGGCGGCTACGGGGCGCGCACCGTGTCCCGCTGGCGGCCCAAGCAGGTCCTGTCGCTGGTCACGGCCGGGCTGGGCGCGATCGCGATGCTCGTCTTCTGGCTGTTCGTGCCGAACAACGGCGCGAGCACCGCCAAGGTCGGCGACTGCATGTACAAGTCCGGCGGCAGCTCGGTCCGGCCCAGCTTCACCGTGGTGCCGTGCACCGACGCCAAGGCCACCTACAGGGTGGTCAAGGTGGTGCAGAGCAGCGACACCACCGCCTGCAGCTCGATGCCGGAGCACCCCGGCTGGTACTCGGAGACCAGGAAGCGGAAGAGCTTCACGGTCTGCTTCGTCCCGAAGAAGCCCTGAGGGTCCCGGAGAATCCCAACGGCCCGGCCCTGCCCGGCCCCGCGCCCGGCCACCGCCCGCCACCTGCGACGACGCGGATTTATTCGGAGCGGGCCGCTCCGCTCCGCGCGTAGACTCCGAACTCCTTTTCCGCGGGCCGAGAGGACGGTGTCCCATGCGCTGGTCGCAGTTGTACGTACCCACCCTGCGGGAGGACCCGGCCGACGCCGACGCCGCGAGCCACCGGCTGCTGGTCCGCGCCGGGTACGTCCGGCAGTTGTCCGCCGGCCACTACTCGCTGCTCCCGCTGGCGGTCCGGGTCCGGGCCCGGATCGTCGCGGTGGTCCGCGAGGAGATGGAGCGGATCGGGGCGCAGGAGTTCCTGCTGCCCGCGCTGCACCCGGCCGAGCTGTGGCGGCGCACCGGGCGCTGGGAGTCGATGGGCGAGGAGATGTTCCGCCTGACCGACCGCAAGGGCGCCGAGCAGGCCCTCGGGATGACCCACGAGGAGGTGTTCGCCCACCTCGCCGAGGAGTTGCGCTCGTACCGGCAACTGCCGCAGGTCTGGTACCAGTTCCAGACCAAGTTCCGGGACGAGGCGCGGCCCCGCTCGGGGCTGCTGCGGGTGCGCGAGTTCACCATGAAGGACTCGTACAGCTTCGACCTCGACGAGGCCGGGCTGGAGCGCTCCTTCGAGGCGCACCGGCAGGCGTACCTGCGGATCTTCGAGCGGCTCGGGCTGCCCGCGTTCGGGGTGCGGGCCTCCAGCGGCACCATGGGCGGCAGCGCCTCGGTGGAGTTCATGAGCCCCTCGGAGGCCGGCGAGGACCTGGTGGTGCGCTGCCCGGGCTGCGGGTACGCGGCCAACACCGAGAAGGCGCTGTCCGCGCTGCCCGCCGTCGCCGACCCGTCCGGCGAGGAGGCGCCCGAGGAGTTCGCGACGCCCTCGGCGCGCAGCATCGAGGAGCTGACTGAGCGGCACGGCGTCGCGCCCGAGCGGCAGTTGAAGACCCTGGTGCAGGTGGTCGACGGGGCGCTGACGCTGGTGCTGCTGCGCGGCGACCACGCCCTGGTCGAGCAGAAGCTGCTGGACGCGCTGGGCGCCTCGGCCGTCCGGCCCGCGACCGCCGAGGAGATCACCGCGGCGCTCGGCGCCTCCCCCGGCAGCCTGGGCCCGCTGGGCGGGCACGGCCTGCCGGTGGTCGCGGACGGAGCGCTGCGCGGCCGCACCGGTCTGACCTGCGGGGCCAACCGGGACGGCGTCCACCTGCGCGGGGTGTCGGTCGGGCGGGACGTCGCGGTCGACCGCTGGGCGGACCTGCGGGAGGTCGCGGCGGGCGAGCCCTGCGCGGAGTGCGGGGCGGCCCTGGAGGTGCTGCGCACCATCGAGGTCGGGCACATCTTCCAGCTCGGCCGCCGCTACACCGAGGCGCTGGACGTGGCGGTCTCCGGGCCCGGCGGCGAGCGGGTGGTGCCGCTGATGGGCAGTTACGGCATCGGCGTGGAGCGGGTGCTGGCCGCCCTGGTGGAGGCGCACCACGACGGGCGGGGCATCCGCTGGCCCGCCGCGGTCGCCCCGTTCGACCTGGTGCTGACGGTGCTGCCGGACCGGGACGGCACGGTCGCCGGGGCCGCCGAGCGGCTGTACGGGGAGCTGGGCTCGGCGGGCGTGCGGGTGCTGCTGGACGACCGGGCGGAGCGGCCCGGGGTGAAGTTCGCCGACGCCGAACTGATCGGCGTGCCCTGGCGGCTGACGGTCGGCGCGCGTTCGCTGGCCGCCGGGGTGGTGGAGCTGACCGCCCGGGCGGACGGCGCCGTCCGCGAGGTGGCGCTCGGCGCGGTGGTGGCGGAGTTGGCCGGCCTGGTCGGCTGAGCGCGCGTCGGCCCCCGGGTGCCCGGCCGGGTGCCCGGGGGCCGACGCGCGCGCGGTGCACACAGGCGGCGGGTTCGGTGCAGAACCGGTGTGCGCCGTGCGGGGGCGGGGTGAACCGGATGACCGCGCCTTAACGGAGGGTTGCGCCCCGTGGCGTCCCGGCCGCAGGGGGCCGGATAGCAGTCCGCCGACCGGCTCCTTGAGGTTGCGTCAGAAAATCCCCCGAACCTCCGCGTCGCTCCCACCCGACCCCGGCGCCCTGTGATAAACGGCCCGGTGGGAGGCGATGCGCGGCCCGGAGCGGCTCGTCCGGGGGCCGGGTTGACGCGGAATCAGGGCACTGACCTGGGGTTCCAACTACCCCTGTCCACCCGGCATGAGACGGATCTTCACATTCATGTGGACGATCGTTCACCTGTTCGCCCGATGATACGATCATCCCGCTTGGGGGAGCGGCGGGTTCACCCTGCGATGCCGGGGATTCAGCAGTCGGCCGCCAGTCGCCTGAAGAGAGTCTTATGACGAAATACACAGCGAACCCGTTGCTCTGGGTTCTCTTCCTCGTCCTGGCCGCCGCGGTCCTCGTCGTGGTCCGCCAGCGCAAGGCGTCCGCGGCGCTCCGACAGGAGATCGACGGGCTCCGGGAGCACTACACCGACCTGGAGCACCACTATACGCAGTCGGTCGCCTCCGCTCAGGAACAAGCGGACGAAGCAACCAGAACGGTATTGAAGTCCGCCATGCGGACGCTCCAGGGCCTCGCCGCAGAACAGCAGTTGGTCCTCTCCCGCTTGCAGGGCAAGTACGGCGAGTCGGTCATCCTGCAGGACCTGCTGGAGGTCGACCACACCAACTCCCAGTTCGGCCGCCGCGCCCAGTCCATCGCCGTCCTGTGCGGCGGCTGGCTCGGCCGCCACCGCGACGTCGCCTCGGTGTACGACGTGGTGCGTTCCGCCCAGGGCCGCATCCGGCACTACCGCCGGGTGGAGATCCTCTCCCAGGTGGACTTCGGCATCTCCAGCCGGGCGGTGGAACCGGTCGCCCTGGCGCTGGCCGAGCTGCTCGACAACGCGACCTCGTACTCCAGCCCCGACACCGTGGTGGAGATCAACATCCGCACCGTGCCCAAGGGCGTGGTGATCGTGGTGGACGACGCCGGCGTCGGCATGAACGACGAGGAACGGGCCCGCGCCGAACGGCTGTTGACCACCGAGCGGGTCACCGGCGTGGCCGGCCTCGGCAACCCCCCGCAGTTCGGCCTCGCGGTGATCGGCGTGCTCTCCGAGCGCTTCGGCTTCGAGGTCTCGGTGGACTCCTCCTCCCCGTACGGCGGCGTCCGCTCCGTGCTGCTGCTGCCGCACGAGCTGCTGACCGGCATGCCCGAGCGGCGTCCCCAGCCGTCCGCCGCCACCGGCTCCGCCCACCCGGGCGCCCAGGCCCCGGCCCAGGCACCCGTTCCCGCGGCACGACCGGCAGCGCAGCCGGCCGCGCTGCCCGCCGCCGCGGTTCCTCCCCCGGCGGTCGAGTCGTTCGGTGCCACCGAGGACGGCCTGCCGATCCGCCGCCGCAAGCGGCCGATGGCGATCGTCCCGGCCACCGAACCCGCCCCCTACGGCGCGCCCGCGGCGTCCGCCCCGGCCGCTTCCCGTTCCGGTGAGCAGACCGCGGCGATCCTGGGGGCCTTCCAGCGCGGCACCAGGTCCGGTCGCGCCACCCAGCGGGACGACGCGAACCAGACGACCAGCACCCGCGGTGCAAGCAGTGAAGGGCATGAGTTCTCGTGAACGACGATCTGTCTTGGATGCTCGACAGCGCGCTGGAGATCCCGGGGGCCCTGCACGCGGTCCTGATCTCCGCCGACGGCCTGCTGATGGCCCGCACCAGGGACATCGACAAGGACAACGCGGACCGGGTGGCCGCCGCGATGAGCGGCGTGCAGTCGCTCAGCCGCTCGCTCGGCTTCTTCTGCGACAACCCGACCCAGCGCTGGCAGCAGACCCTGGTCGAGTTCGACGGCGGCTGGGTGTTCCTGATCTCCGCCGGTGACGGCGCCTACCTCGGCGTCTCCGCGCTGCCGGACGTCGACATGCAGGACATCACCTTCCGGATGCAGCAACTCGTCGGCCAGCTCGGCAAGTTCCTCGCCGCCCCGCCGCGCGAGGACCTCGGGGCCCGCCGGTGAGGGCGGGCGGCGAGGACTTCGAGTTCGAGCCGGTGGACTTAGTCCGCGCCTACGTCATCACCAAGGGCCGGGAGCTGCCCGACGACCAGGAGCTCTCCCTGATCACCCTGGTCACCGCCGCCCCGACCGAGGGGCGCCGCCCCACCCGGCTCACGCCGGAGGAGGAGCGGCTGCTCGACATCTGCTCGGCCGGCTACCTGTCGGTCGCCGAGGTGGCGGGCCACACCCGGCTCCCGCTGGGCGTGGTCCGGATCGTGCTGGCCTCGCTCACCGAGAGCGGCCACCTGATGACCCGTCCGCCGGTCCCCCGGGCCCGGAACGCCGACAAGGACCTTCTGGAGGAGGTGCTCAATGGGCTCACCCGCAAGTTCGGCTGACCGCCGCGACCTGACCACCGACGACTACGTCCCCGGCGGTGCGACCCAGACCGCCGTGAAGATCCTCGTCGTCGGGCACTTCGCCGTCGGCAAGACCACCTTCATCGGATCGATCTCCGAGATCGAGCCGCTGTCCACCGAGGAGACCATGACCCGGGTCTCCGAGAGCGTCGACGACCTCAAGGGCGTCCGGGGCAAGACCACCACCACGGTCGCCCTGGACTTCGGCCGGCTCACCCTCAGCGAACGCGTGGTGCTGTACCTGTTCGGCACCCCGGGCCAGACCCGCTTCGTCCAGATGTGGGAGGACATGGCCCGGGGCGCCCTCGGCGCACTGATCCTGGTCGACCCCGAACGCCTCGCCGACTCCTTCCCCGTCATCGACCTGATCGAGCAGTACGGCCTGGACTACGCCATCGCCGTCAACCACTTCGACGGCAACCCGGAACGCGCCGAACGGGCGCTGCGGGAGGCGCTCGACCTGCTCGACGAAACCCCGGTCGTCACCTGCGACGCGCGCAACGAGCAATCGTCGGCCGCCGCACTCACCACTCTCGTCCGCTATTTGCTGGACCGCGCCAGCTAGGAGCAACACGCAGTCATGGACGCTCACTCCTCCGCCCCGGTACCCCCGCCCGGGTGCCCGGCCCACGGCGGCCGAGTGCCGCTGTACGGGCCGGACTTCGCCGCCAACCCGCAGTCCTACTACGACTACCTGCGGCACTACGGCGCCACCGCTCCGGTCGAGCTCGCCCCCGGGGTCAACGCCACCCTGGTGACCGAGTACTCGGCCGCCCTGCAGCTGCTGCAGGACTCCGCCACCTTCCGCAAGGACGGGCGGCGCTGGCGCGAGTTCAACGAGGGCGCCGTCCCGCTGGACAGCCCGGTGGTGCCGCTGCTCATGCACCGGCCCAACGCCATGTTCGCCGACGGCGCCGAGCACCTGCGGCTGCGCCAGGCGATCACCGACACCATGGCCCGGATCGACACCCGCCGCCTGGCCCGGGTCACCCAGCAGGTCTCGGACTTCCTCATCGCCCAGTTCGGCTACCGCGGCTCGGTCGACCTGGTCGGCAGCTACGCCCGGCAGCTGCCGCTGTTCGTCTTCAACGAGCTGTTCGGCTGCCCCGCCGACATCGGCGACCGGGTGCTGTTCGGCATCTCCAACATGTTCGACGGCATCAACGCCGAACAGGCCGCCGAGGTGCTGTACGGCGCCGTCGGCGAGCTGGTCACGCTCAAGCGCAGCCGTCCGGGCGACGACGTCGCCTCCTGGATGATGGAGCACTCCTCGCGGCTCACCGACGAGGAGATGGTCCACCAGCTCGCCCTGCTGCTGTCGGGGACCGACCCGGAGGGCAACTTCATCGGGTCCACCCTGCACCGGCTGCTCACCCACGACGCGTACGCCCACCAGGGCGGCCTGATCTACGAGGCGATCGACGACACGCTGTGGGAGAACCCGCCGATGGCGAACCTCGCCCCGCACTACCCGGCGGTGGACACCGAGTTCGCGGGCGAGCAGCTGAAGGCCGGCGACCTGATGCTGGTCTCCTTCGCGGCCGCCAACCGCAGCCCGATCCTGGCCGGCGAGCGGAAGGTCGGCAGCCGGGCGCACCTGGCCTGGAGCGCCGGACCGCACGCCTGCCCCTCCAAGGACCCGGCGCGGCAGATCGCCATGACCGCGATCGAGAACCTGTTCAACAAGCTGCCGGACATCGAACTGGCCGTCCCGGAGAGCAGCCTGAGCTGGCGCCCGGGCCCGTTCAACCGCGGCCTGGTCGCGCTGCCCACCCGGTTCACCCCGGTCGAGGCGGCCCGCCCGGTGCCCGCCGCGAACGCGACGAACCGTCAGGAGCCCGGCAAGGCAGGAGAGAAGACGGGTCGTTGGAGCCAGTTCCTCAACTGGTTGACCAAGTGATCTTTGCAACAGTAATCACCTTCCGGTCACCGCATGAACACTGAACGACTCGGGTATTCAGCAGCGCAATTGCCTCCGCCACATGCGGTTGCCCACTGACCGAGAACAGGAGGGTGTCGTGGAGAGAGTCTCCAAGGACGCCTGGCCTCCTACCGCCGCCCCCTCGCACCCGCCGATACCCGGCCCGGTACGAGGGGGCGACGGCCGTCCGCCCCGTCCTCTCCTACGAACCGCCGACCGCCCGGAAACGCTCTGCCCGTCCAGACCGACGACCAGGACGGTGGGCGCCCACACCGCCCGCCAACTCCTGGCCCTGTGCGACCTCGCGGGCCTGGGGGCCGCCGAGTCCGCCGCCTACAGCCGCGCCGTCAACGCCGCCCTCGGCCCGGTCGCCGAGCGCCCGCTCCACCTGCCGCCCGGCATCCCGTCCTTCCTCTCCGACGACCACACCCCGGTCGAGTTCTCGCTGTCCTTCTCCCCCGGCCGCGCCCCCACCCTGCGCGTGCTGTTCGAACCCGCCAGCGGCTTCGGCACCCCCGCCGAGAGCAGCCTCCTCGCCCAGCGCGCCCTGCGCGGGCTGGCCGGCCACTGGGGGATCTCCACCGAACAGCTCGACGCCGTCTCCGACCTGTTCCTCCCGGACGCGCCGCAGGGCTGCTTCTCCCTGTGGATCGCCCTGGAGCTGCTCCCCGGCGGCACCCCGCGGATGAAGGCGTACCTCAACCCGGCCGCCAACGGCGCCCGCCGGACCGAGGAGACCGTCCGCACCGCCCTGCGCCGACTCGGCCACCACCACGCCGACGCCGACCTGCCCGAGGGCGACCAACTGCTCTTCCTCGCCCTCGACCTCGGCGACTGGCCCGAGCCCCGGCTCAAGATCTACACCAGCCACCACGGCCTCACCCCGACCGGCGCCCGCTCCCTCGGCCGGACACCGGACGGCCCCACCCCCGACGAACTGGAGTCCTTCGTCCGCACCGCGGCCGGACTCGGTCCCCGCGAGAACCCCCGGCTCGCGTTACGCCCCGTCCAGACCTGCCACGGCTACACCGACACCGCCGGCCCGGCCGGGGCGTTCACCGCGTACGTGCCGGTCCGCGACTACGCCCGGCACGACGGCGAGGTGCTCGACCGCGCGGTCCTGCTGCTCGACCGCTACGGCATCGACCCGGCCGGCCTGCGCGACGCCCTCGGCGCGCTGACGCCGCGCCCGCTGGAGGACGGCGTCGGACTGATCTCCTACCTCGCCCTGGCCCACCAGCACGGCCGCACGCCGCGGGTCACCGCGTACCTCTCCTCCGAGGCGTACCGGGTCCGTCCCCCGAACATCCGCTGACCCCCCGGCCGGCCGTCCCTCCCCTGTGACCGCCGACCGACGTCCGCCCCTGAACGGGACAGCGGGCGGAGCCGCCGTGGCGCCCCCACCCACGGGCGGCTCCGCTCCCCCGTCGCGGCTACGCCTCCCGCAGCTCCCGCAGGTACGAGCCGACGTCCACCTGGATCGAGGACCCCGTCGACAGCCCGTACCGGCGCTCGATCCCGGCCAGGTACCCGTCGATCTCCTTGCCCATCACGTCCGCCGCGGGCAGCAGCGCCTCCCCGGACAGCAGCCGCGCCACCCACTGCGCCTGCGCCTCCACCAGCCTGGTGATCGACCCCACCGGACGGATCAGCCCCAGGAACAGCAGCCCCGGCCACTGCGGCGCCACCACCCGCCGGTACAGCCGGACCGGACCGGCCGCGCCCGCCGGGTGGCCGTCCGGGAGGAACCCGAACCGCCAGTCGAACCCGGTGCAGAACACCACCGCGTCCGCCTCCGTCGAACTCCCGTCCGCGAACCGGACGGTGGAGCCCTCCAGCGAGGCGACACCGGGCTTCGGCAGCACCGCGCCGTGCCGGATCCGACTCAGGATCTCGTCCGAGATGGTCACCGCGGAGGAGAAGATCCGGTGATCCGGCTCGGGCAGCCCGTAGTCCGACATCCGGCCGCGCGCCACCTCCAGGGCCTGCTCCACGAAATCCCGCTGCTCCTCCAGGGACTTGGCGGTGAACCAGGGCGCCTCCGCTATCAGGTCCACCGACATGCCGTACAGCTGCTTCGGAATGACGTGCAGGCCCCGGCGCACCGAGAGCACCGTCCGGGCCGCGTACCGGGACAGGTCCGCCGCGACGTCCACCCCGGACGCGCCCATGCCCACCACGACCACCCGCTGCCCGGCGAAGTCCCGGCCGTCCATGAAGTCCGAGGAGTGCAGCAGCGCCCCGGTGAAGGACTCCGCGCCCGGCGGCAGCGGGTCCGGCATCGCCGGCACGTTGTGGTGCCCGGAAGCCACCACCACCTGGTCGAACACCCGCCGGGTCTCCAGCCCCGAGGCGTCCCGGCTCACCACCGTCCAACCGCCGTGGCCGTCCTGACGCACCGACACCACCTCGGTGCGGAACTCGACGTACGGCAGCAGCCCCGCCCACTCGGCGAACTCCCGCAGGTACCCGGCCACGTCGCTGTGCCGCGGGTAGAGCGGCAGCTCGTCGGACATCGGGAACGCCGCGAAACCCGTCAACTGCTTGGCGCTGTTCAGGTGCAGCGCCTGGTACGCCGGGCCGGGCTCGCCCGCCGACGGCCGCCGCCAGATCCCGCCCACCCCCGGCGACTTCTCCAGGCAGACGAAGTCGAGCCCGCGCTCGCGCAGCGCGTACGCCGCCGCCAATCCCGACAGACCCGCACCGATCACACAGACAGTCACCGCGGCCTCCATACCGTGTTCCGCTCGAACTGACCGCCCCAGCAGCGATCTTGACGCCTCCGAGCATATGCAGCCTCCACATGCCTTCCCAGGGGTCTTCCGGACCCGTCCCAGCACCTGGACGGCCCTGCCCGGGCGCCCCGCCTCGGCTGCCCCGCCCGGCTGCCCTGTCCGGGTACCCCGCCCGGGTGCCTTGCCCGGGGCTGTCGGCGGAGCCCACACTGATCGTCCGGAACCGAGGGGGCGTCATGACGGAGCAGCAACCGGACGATCCGGCCGACCCGGCCGGTTTCGGGGCGCTGCTGCGCGACCTGCGCACCCGCGCCGGGCTCAGCCAGCAGACCGCCGCCGCCCGGGCCGGACTGAGCGCCCGGGCGCTGCGCGACCTCGAACACGACCGGGTCCGCCGACCCCGGGAGTCCACCGTCCAGCGCCTCGTCGACGCGCTCGCCCTGACCGGCCCGCGGGCCGACGCGCTGCGGAGCGCCGCCGCCCGGGACGACGGCCCGTCCGGCACCGGCCGGGGCACCACCCTGCTGCTGCTCGGCCCGCTGCTGCTGCGCCGCGGCCGCGACACCGTGCCGATCGGCAGCCCCACCCTGCGCCGCCTGCTCGGCCTGCTCGCCCTCACCCACCCCGCCGCCGCCACCCGGCAGGAGATCACCGACACCCTGTGGCCCGCCGGGCCGCCGGACTCGCAGCAGAGCCTGCTGCACACCCACGTCAGCCGGCTGCGCCGACTGCTCGGCCCCGAAGACCCCGGAGGCCGCGGAGCCCCCGACGACCCCGACGACCCCGCGGCCGGCGTCGTCCGCACCCCCACCGGCTACCGGCTCGGCCTGCCCCGGCACCGGACCGACCTCGGCCGCTTCGACGACCTGATGACCCGCACCACCTGCCTGTGGCACGCCCCCGACCCGGACGCCGCCCACCGGGACCTCACCCGCGCCCTGCGGCACTGGCGCGGCCCCGTCCTCGCCGACGCCGACCCCGCCCTGCGCCGGCACCCCGCCGCGGTCGCCGCCAACGAACGCCGGATCCGCGCCGCCCTGCTGCACGCCGACACCGCCCTGCTGCTGCACCGCCCCGAACAGGCCGTCCCGCTGCTCCGGGAGCTGGCCCACACCGAGCCCCTGCACGAGGCCCTGCACGCCCGGCTGGTCCTCGCCCTCGCCGCGAGCGGCCACCAGGCCGCCGCCCTCGACACCTACACCCGGCTGCGCACCCGGCTCGACGAGGAGCTCGGCGTCACCCCCGGCCCCGAACTCCACGACGCGCACCTGCGGGTCCTGCGCGGCCCGCGCAACCTGCCGGGGCGCCCCGCCGACAGCCGCTCCACCACCGGCCGGACCACCACCGGCCGGGCCGCCGGCAGCCCGCCCGCCGACCGCCCGTCCGTCACCGGCCCGTCCGCGCCGCGCCCGCTCGACGCCCTCCCGAAGCCCGCCCAACTCCCCTCCGGCCCCGGGCAGTTCGTCGGGCGGAACCGGCAGCTGCGCGAACTCGACGGACTGCTCCCGGCCGGCCCCGGCGACCCGACCGGGCCGGCCGACCGCCCGCCGCTCGTCCTGGTGACCGGCCCGCCCGGCATCGGCAAGACCGCCCTCGTCACCCACTGGGCGCACCGGCACCGCGACCGCTTCCCGGACGGACAGCTGCACGCCGACCTGCGCGGGCACTCCCCCCGGCCCGCCCCGCACCCGGACGACCTGCTCGCCCGCTTCCTGCGCGCCCTCGGCACCCCGCCCGACCGGCTGCCCGCCGACCCGGACGAGGCCGCCGCGCTCTACCGCACGCTGCTCGCCGACCGCCGGGTGCTGATCGTCCTCGACGACGCCCGCGACGCCGAACAGGTCCGCCCGCTGCTCCCCGGCGCCCCCGGCTGCGCCGTCCTGGTCACCGGCCGCAACCGCCTCACCGGCCTGCTCGCCGCCGACGGCGCCCGCCGCCTCACCCTGGACGCCCTCGACCCGGCGGAGGGCGCCCTGCTGCTCGGCACCGTCCTCGGCCCCGGCCGGGTCGCCGCCGAACCGGCCGCCGCCCGCCGGCTCGTCCACGCCTGCGGCGGCCTCCCGCTGGCCCTGCGGATCGCCGCCGCCGACCTGGCCTCCCGCGGGACCGCCCTCGCCGACTACGCCCCCGCCCGGCCCGACGCCGCCCTGCTCGCCCGGCTCGACCTCGCCGACGACCCGCGCACCGGCCTCCGCGCCGCCTTCGACCTCTCCTACCGCGCCCTCCCCGTCCCCGCCCGCCGACTGTTCCGCCTCCTCGGCTCGGCCCCCGCCCCCGGTCTCGGCACCGACGAGGCCGCCGCCCTCACCGGCACCGACCGCCCCGGGGCCGCCGCCCTGCTGGCCCGCCTCGCCGACGCCCACCTCGTCCGGGAGCAGCCCCCCGGCCACCACCGGCTGCCCGGCCTGCTCCATCCGTACGCGGCGGGGCTGGCGGCGGAGCCGGAGACCGAACGGGGCGTGGAACGGATGGCCGGGCCGGTCACGGAGGCCGTGCCGGTGGGGGCCGACATCAATGCGTTGTGCGGCGCTGATCAACTGCGCGAGGACAATCAACTGATTGACGATCAGCCGGCCGACGACCAGCCGGCCGGCCACCGGCACCCGGCCGGGCGGCGGAACGCCCCGCACCCCGACGACGTCACCGTGCTGGGCCTGATCTGCTGGAAGCTCGGCCGACTGCCCGAGTCCGCCGAGCACTTCACCCGGGCCGCCCGCGTCCTCGGCGCCTTCCCCGGCACGGACGGCACCGACGGCACCGAGGAACGGGAGGCCATCGCCCGGACCAACCTGGCGGTCGTGCAGCGGGCGCTCGGGCTCCCCGGCGAGGCGGTCCGCGGGATCGGCCGGACCCTGCCGGTGCACCGGCGGCACGGCAACCGGTTCAGCGAGGCCGTCGCGCTGACCTGCCTCTCCGGCGCGCACACCGACCTCGGCGACCACGCCAGCGGGCAGTTGCTCGCCCACACCGCGCTCGCCGTCGCCCGGGGCGTCCGCAGCCGGGCGCTCCAGGCCAACGCCCGACTCGCCCTCGCCACCGCGTACTTGCGCGCCCGGCGTCCCGCCGGGGCGGCGGCCGCGTACCGGGGGGCGCTGCGGCTGGCCGAGGCCGCGGGCGACCGGCACCCGCAGGCCGCCGCCCTGGTCGGGCTCGCCGCGGCCCGGCTCGACAGCGATCCGCGCGGCGCGCTGCGCACGGCCGAACGCGCCCTCGTCCTGGCCCGCGACGCCGGGTTCCGCATGTTCGAGGGCGACGCCCTGACCGTCCTCGCCCGGGTCCGGGTCCGCCTCGGCGAGCCGCACGCCGCCCTGGCCCCCGGCGCCGACGCCCTCGCCCTGCACCGCGCGACCGGCCACCGCCCCGGCGAGGCCCGGACCCGCCTGGTGCTCGCGCTGGCCGCCGCCGCCCTCGGGGCCGACGCCGACGCGGTCCGGCACCGCCGGGAGGCGCTGCACCTCGCCCGGGCGATGGGCGGAACCCCGCTGCACTGACCCGGAAGTTCCACGGAACTTCCGCCCCGCCGCGTCTTCCCAGCTCAGCGGCACCACTGCCGGCCCGCTCGCCGCCAGTCCGGTTCCGGCCGCCCGTACAGCCCGGCTCCCTACCGTGGTCGCACCTCCCCTCCGGACCCCGAGGTGACCCCTTGAGCCGTTACGACCGACTCGCCCGCACCCCCGCCGTGCGCCGCGTCCAGCAGGAGATGGGCAGCGCGGACGCGGCCGAGCGCCGGCTGCGCACGCCCGACGCCGGGCCCGAACCGCTCGGCGCCGCCGAGACCGCCTTCGTCCAGGGCCTCGACGGCTTCCTGTTCGCGACCGTCAACGAGGACGGCTGGCCGTACGTCCAGCACCGCGGCGGCCCGCCCGGCTTCGTCCACGTCCTGGACCCGCACACCCTCGGCTACCTCGACGTGCGCGGCAACCGGCAGTACCTCACCACCGGCAACCTGCGCGGCGGTGACGGCCGGGTCGCCCTGTTCTTCCTCGACCACGCCCGGCAGGCCCGCCTCAAGGTGTTCGGCCGCGCCACCGCCGTCCCGGCCGACCGGGACCCGGTCCTCGCCGAGCGGCTCGCCACCCCGCGCACCGAGGGCCGGGTCGAACAGCTGGTCACCATCCGCGTCGAGGCGCACGCCTGGAACTGCTCCCAGCACATCACCCCGCGCTTCACCGAACGCGAACTCGCCGACGTCCTGGGCCCGGTCCGCGACCGGCTGGAACGGCTCGACCGGCTGGAACGGGAGAACGCCCTGCTGCGCGCCGAACTCGCCGCCGCCACCGGCCGGGCACCCGCCTCCCCCGCGCAGGACTGACCCCGCCGTGCGCTCCTCCTCCACCCCGAAGGGCTGACCCCGCCGTGCCCGCCAGTCTGACCGACCACCCCGCGACCGCGGCCCCGGCCGCTCCCGAACCCGCCATCTGGTCGCGGAACTTCCGCCGCTACTTCACCGCCCGCAGCGCGGGCCTGCTCAGCTGGGCGATGCTCCCGGTCGCCGTCTCGGCCGGGCTGCTCTCGGCCGGCCGCGGCCTGGACACGGCGGGCTACGCGATGGCCTTCCTGATCGCCCCGTTCGCCGGGCTGGTGCTGTTCGGCGGCGTC
The DNA here is from genome assembly GCF_039529925.1 of Kitasatospora saccharophila. Classification (NCBI taxonomy): domain Bacteria; kingdom Bacillati; phylum Actinomycetota; class Actinomycetes; order Kitasatosporales; family Streptomycetaceae; genus Kitasatospora; species Kitasatospora saccharophila. The sequence continues at coordinate 194,298 of NZ_BAAANS010000001.1, forward strand.
CTCGCCGACCGGTTCACCGCCCGCCGGATGATGATCATCGCCGACCTGACCAACCTCACCGCGCACGTCCTGCTGGCCGTCCTGTTCTGGCACGGCGTCGACCGGCTCTGGCAGCTGTACGCGCTGCTCGCGGTGGCGGGCACCGCCAACGCCCTGTTCCAGCCCGGCGCCTCCTCGACCGTCCCGCTGGTCTCCCGCGACGTCCAGGGCGCCAACGGCGTGCTGCGCACCTCGGAGGCGATCACCGGCCTGGGCGGGCCCGCGCTGGCCGGCGTCCTGGTCGGCTTCGGCTCCACCGGCTGGGTGATGGCGCTGTCCGCGCTCGCCTACGCCACCAGCGCCGGCTGCCTGTTCGCGCTGCGGCTGGGGCCGGTCCCGGCCCCGCCCGCCGGGCACTCGCTCTGGCACCACCTGGCCGTCGGCTGGCACGAGTTCCGCTCCCGCAGCTGGCTCTGGGGCGTGATCCTGATCTGGATGGTCTACGCCGTCCTCGCCTGGGGGCCCCAACTCTCGCTCGCCGCGGGCGTCGTGGTGCCCACCCACGGCCCCACCGCGTTCGGCCTGGTCAACTGCGCGCTCGGCGCGGGCACGGTGGCCGGCGGCCTGCTCGCCATCCGCTACAAGCCCGGGCGCCCGCTCGCGGCCGGTGCGGTCGCCATGTTCGCCTACCCGCTCTACCCCCTCGCCCTCCTGCTGCACGCCCCGGTCTGGCTGCTCGCCGCCGCCCAGGTGCTGGTCGGCGCCGGCCTCGGGGTCTGGGGCGTGATGTGGTCCACGGTCGTCCAGACCCAGGTGCCCGGCGAGGTGCTCAACCGCGTCCACGCCTACGAGGTGGCCGGCTCGGTCGGCCTCTACCCGCTCGGCTCCGCCCTGGCCGGACCCGCCGCGCACGCCTTCGGCCCCGGCCACGTCCTCGCCGCCGGCACCCTGGTCGCCCTGCTCACCCCCGTCGCCCTCCTGCTCGCCCGCCCCGTCCGCACCCTGCCCCGCGTCCCGGACCGCCCCGGATCCCACCCCGACACCCCAGCAGCGCAGATCAGTTGATCCCCGCCGCCCAGCCCCTGCCCACAACGAAGAAGCCCCAGGTCGCTGACCTGGGGCTTTCTCATGGAGCGGGTGACGAGAATCGAACTCGCGCTCTAAGCTTGGGAAGCTCATGTTCTACCATTAAACTACACCCGCATCTGACGGCCCGTCAGTGACGGCCCGATCAAGGACCACTGTACCCCATGGTGCGGGGTGCCGAGCGCAGGGTTTCCGGTGGCGGCGTGCCTGGGTGGGTGGTGTCCGGTAGATCCCCTAATGTGACGCTGTCGGCGGAAGTGTGGGAAGGGGACCGATGGAGCAGCGCACCGTGGTTCGTTGTGCCGAGGGGCACGTGTTCAGTACGACCGCGTTCCCGATGCAGCACCTGCAGTCGGGTCGGCTGGGGCCGGGGCGGTTGTTGCGGTGTCCCCGGTGCGGGCGGTTGCGGAGTTCGGTGCCGGCGGACGTCTCGCAGTTGTCGGCGGACGAACTGGCGCGCGGGCTGCGGCTGGTGGCCGTGGAGTCGCTGGCGTAGCCGGGCACCGGGAGCGGTTCGCGGGGCGGGCGCTTTTGGGCGTCCGCCCCGTGGCACGTACGCTCGGGGCGTGCTGCTCTCCGACAACGACATCCGTGCCGAGATCGACAAGGGGCGGGTCGTGATCGACCCGTTCGAGCCCTCGATGGTCCAGCCGTCGAGCATCGACGTCCGACTGGACCGGTTCTTCCGGGTCTTCGAGAACCACCGCTACCCGCACATCGACCCCTCCGAGGAACAGCCGGACCTGACCCGGCTGGTCGAGCCGGAGGGCGACGAGGCGTTCATCCTGCACCCGGGCGAGTTCGTGCTGGCGTCCACCTACGAGGTGATCACGCTGCCGGACGACGTGGCCTCGCGGCTGGAGGGCAAGTCGAGCCTGGGCCGGCTCGGGCTGCTGACGCACTCGACGGCGGGTTTCATCGATCCGGGCTTCAGCGGGCACGTGACGCTGGAGCTGTCGAACGTGGCGACGCTGCCGATCAAGCTGTACCCGGGGATGAAGATCGGGCAGCTGTGCCTGTTCCGGCTGTCCTCGCCGTCCGAGCACCCGTACGGCTCGGAGCGCTACGGCTCGCGCTACCAGGGGCAGCGCGGCCCGACGGCGTCCCGCTCGCACCTGAACTTCCACCGCACCCAGGTCTGACCGGGTCGCGCGTGACCAGGGCCGGTCCCGGCCGAACCGGGGCCGGCCCTCCGTGCGTTCCGGGGGTGTCAGCCGCGGACGGGGGTGGTGACGGCGACGAGTTCGGTGCCGTCCGCGGTGAGGGTGAGCGTGCTGCGCAGGCCGGTGAGTTCGCCGAGGTGGTGCAGGTGGGTGCCGCCGCAGGCGATGTCGGCGGGGCCCTCCGGGAGGTCGGTGTGCCAGCGGCGGCGGGCGGTGAGCTCCGGGCCGGGGGTGTCGATCCGGACCGGGGCGTCGGCGGCGACCCAGGCGGCGAGGCGGGCGTTGACGTCCGCGGTGAGCGCGGGGAGGGCCCCGGCGAGGTCCGGGAGGGTGTCGGTGGCCTCGGTGGTGAAGCCCTTCTTCTTCAGGGACTTGCCGATCCGGTAGGTGTCGGTGCTGGCGGTGGTGTCCATCACCGAGCCGGCCATCGCGAGGCCGTCGAAGTCGGGGTGGCCGAGGGCGTCGGCGCGGCCCGGGTCCTTGCGCCAGCGCGGGGCGAGCGCGGCGTTCAGGGCGAGGGCGAGCAGGTGGCAGCCGGTGTGCGCGGCGGAGAGGGCGGCGCGGCGCTCGGCGTCGACGGCGAGGTGCGCGGTGCGTCCGACCGCCTCGGGCCCGAGCGCCCCGGCGGGCAGCACGTGCAGCACCAGCCAGGCCCAGTCCTCGTCGCCGCGCCGGACCGGGATGTCGGCGCCGACCGTGAACTCGCCGCCGGGCCCGGTCGCGCCGGTGAGGCAGTCGACGACGGGGTGGGCGGCGCCGTCGACGGTGAGGGTGCCGTGGTCGGCGGGCTGGTCGGGCCAGGTGTGGTCGACGGGGTGGAACGGGGTGGCCGCGGTGACCACCGCGGTGCGGCCGTCGGGCAGGGCGTGCACGGCGAGGACCGGTGACTCCCCGGTCACCGCCCCGGCCGGGAAGCTGACGTGGGTGGTGGGCAGGCTCATGCGCGGGCTCCGGGCGGGTGCGAGGGTGAGGGTGGGCCGGACAGCCCACCCTACAAACCCCCGGCGGGCCCCCGGCCGGAGCGGTCCGCGGGCGGCCTCAGCCCAGGGTGGGGAGCTTGATCAGGACGAGCAGCGCCAGCAGTTGGACCGCGGCCGCGCCGGCCGCCTTGCCCCAGGGCAGGTCGTGGATCCGGCGCACCATGATGGTGAGCAGCACCGCGCAGCCCACCCAGGTCGCCCAGCCGACCGCCTGCACGACGGGGTTGCCGACCGGCAGGAAGAGCGCGAGCAGCAGCCGCGGGGCGTCGGTGCTCCAGCTGATCAGCGCGGCCAGGCCGACCGTGGACTGCCAGGGGCCGTCGCCGCCGGACTGCCGGGCCAGCGCGTAGGTGACCGCGGAGAGCACCCCGCCGGCCAGGGTGAAGCCGAGCGCGGCGCCGCCGAGCGACCAGAGCGCGACGGCGAAGGTGGAGTGCACCACCTGGTCGTAGGTGGAGTCGATGGCGAACACGGCGAGCACGCCGTACAGCAGCGACACGCACAGCGCGGGCAGCCACACCTGGTGGTCGCGCATCCGGTCGAAGGTGGCGCTCGGGCTGCGGTAGATCCCGACCAGCAGCTGCCGCCAGGGCAGCCGGGGCCCGCCGCTGTGCGGCGCGGCCTGCCCGCCGGCCCGGTAGACGGCGACGTTGTCCACCGGGGCCCGGTCGTGGCCGCCCCGCTGGTCGTAGCCGCCCTGCTGCTGGTGGCCGCCCTGCTCGTAGCCCCCGTACCCGTCGTCCCCGTAGCCGTGACCGTCGCCGTAGCCGTGACCGCCGCCGGGGCCGTCCTGGCCGCCGTACGGGTACGGCTCGTACGGCTGCTCGCCGTACGGCTGCTCGCCGTAGGGCTGCTCGCCGATCGCGAAGGCCCGGGTGTGGCCGGGCTGGTCGCCGGGCCCGGACGGCCCGGGGTGGGCGGGGTGCGGGGCGGTGAAGTACTCGGGGGTGCCGGTGGGCGCGCCCGGGTACGGGTCGCCCTGGGGGGCGCCCGGTCGGGGTGCCGACCAGCCGTGCCGGGGGTCGGCGCCCCGTCCGTCGTCGTGTCGATTGCCAGCCACGTCTCGACGGTACCCGCAAGGGCTGACCCCCCGTCGGGTGATCATGACGGCGGGGCCGGATTGCAGCCGTCCTGTGACGCTGCGGTCCGGCCCCGCCGAAGGGGTCGTGCTCGGGGTCAGCCGTTGACCCGGGCGCCGGGCGCGTGCACCGCGGCGGCGTTGCTCAGGCCGGCCTCGCAGCCGCCGGGGCCGGCCGACAGCCGCACCGAGCCGAGCGGGAGGCGGGTGCCGCAGGCGATCCGCAGGCCGGTGGGGAGCTCGTTCTCGGCCTCCAGCACGGCGCCGTCGCCGATCACCACGCCGTCCAGCGAGCAGCGCTCACCGATCTCGGCGTAGGCGCCGACGATGGAGTCCTTGATGTACGCACCGGCCTTGATCCGGGCGCCCGGCAGCACGACGCTGCCCTCGACGATGGCGCCGGCGGCGATCTCCGCGTCCTTGCCGACGACGGTGCCGGAGCCCAGCACTGCGGCCGGGTCGACGACCGAGCCGGGCAGCAGCAGGGCCTCGCCGGTGGGGCCGGGGACGGCCGGGGAGTCGACCTTGCCGAGCACCAGGTCGGCGGAGCCGCGGACGAACGCGCCGGGGGTGCCGAGGTCGAGCCAGTACGAGGTGTCGACGACGCCGCGCAGCAGCGCGCCGGTGGCGAGCAGCTCGGGGAAGGTCTCGCGCTCGACCGAGACCTCGCGGCCGGCCGGGATGCGGTCGATGACCGAACGGGTGAAGACGTAGCAGCCCGCGTTGATCTGGTCGGTGACGATCTGCTCGGGGGTCTCGGGCTTCTCCAGGAAGGCCAGCACCCGGCCGTCCTGGTCGGTCGGGACCAGGCCGAAGGCGCGCGGGTCGGCCACCCGGGTGAGGTGCAGGGTGACGTCGGCGCCGGAGTCGCGGTGCCCGTCGCGCAGGGCGGCGATGTCCAGGCCGGAGAGGATGTCGCCGTTGAAGACCAGCACCGGCTCGTCGGGGCCGCAGGTCAGGCCGGAGGCGGCGTTGCGGATCGCGCCGCCGGTGCCCAGCGGCTCCTCCTCGGTGAGGTAGACCAGCTCGATGCCGTACGGGCTGCCGTCCTGGAAGTGGTCGACGAACACGTCGGCGAGGTACGAGGTGGCGAGCACGACCCGGGTGACGCCGGCGGCGGCGGCGCGGGCCAGCTGGTGGGCGATGAAGGGAACGCCCGCCACGGGCAGCATCGGCTTCGGCGTGTGGGTGGTCAGCGGGCGGAGTCGGGTGCCCTTGCCGCCGACCAACATGATCGCCTGGGTCATGTGATGTCTCCCATGGTCGAGTTCCGGCGGCCCGGTACGACAGGGTCCGGTGCGCTCGCTCGGTGAACTGGTCGGGGCAGCATGACACGGCCCTCGACGGGACCGGTACTCTCCCCGGTCCCGCCGCATACTCTATTTGCCCGAACAGCGTCCGAGCGCCACTCCCCTGGTCGATCCGGTGTACGAATCGGCGCATCCGGTTACGGCAGGAGCCAGGAATGCTCCGCAGTGGTTCCCGCGGTGGTGCCGCCGGAGCCCTTCAGGGCGTCCACGGCGCCCGCCGGGAGCGCCTGGTCCCAGAGTTGGACGTTCGAGATCGCGCCGTCCCAGTAGTCCGTCCACTTGGACTTGTAGCGGACCCGGCCGATCTGCAGGCCGCCGGTGGTGTCCCAGATCCCGCTCACCGCGGTGGTCTGCTGGGGCACGCCGTCGACGTACAGCGTGATCTTCTTCGCGTCCGCGTCGTAGACGCCGGTGAGCAGGGTCCACTGCCCGGTGGTGGCGCGGGTGGTGCTGAACGCCTGGAAGGTGGTGGTGTCCTGGGCCCCGGCGGCGCTCTGCACCTTGAACACCCACTGGTTGCGGGTGCCCCAGTAGTCGCGGCCGAGGTAGAACGAGTAGTAGGTGTCGGTGCCCTGGGTGACGACGGCGCGCCCGCCGGTCGGGGCGTTGTTGCGGACCACCGCGGACACCGTGAACGAGCGGGTGGTGTCGACCACCGGGGCCTGGCTGTCCGCCCAGCCGGTGGCGGTGCCGTGCAGCACCAGGGTCGGCCCGTCGTGGCCCTCGGTCCGGCCGATCGTGGTGCTGCCGCCCAGCACCATCCCGGGCAGCGTGGCGGGGGCACCGGTGGCCTTGCCGCCGCTCTCCCGGGGCGCGGACGCGGTGGCGCCGGGCCCGACCCGGTCGTCCCCGGGGGAACGGGTCAGCACCAGGGCGCCGGCCACCAGGCCGCCGATCACGGCGACGGCCAGCGCGCCGCCGCCGATCCGCAGCAGGCGGCGGCGCCGCACCTCCTGCTCCCGGGCCTCGGCGAGCGCCGCCCAGTCGGGCGTCGCGCTGCTCACCGGCGGCAGGTGCACGGGCCCGCCGGGCCCCGGTCTTCCCCCGTCAGCACTCATGCGGCCGATGCTAGGACATCGTCCCCGCGCTGGATACGGCCGGATCCGTCCCGAACCGTCCGGGGGCCTTCCCGGAACCTTCCCGGAACCTCCCCGGGGCCTCCCCGGGCGCCCGGCCGCCCGCACGTGCCGGGACCCCGGCGCCTGGGCGGGCGTCCGGGGTCCGGGAGCTGAGCGGGGGTCAGGCCTCGACCGGCTCCGCCTCGGCGGCCGGGGCGGCCTTGACCGACTCCAGCAGCAGCTGGGCGACGTCGACGACCTTCAGGTGCTCCTTGGCCGCGCCTTCGTTCTTCTTGCCGTTGACCGAGTCGGAGAGCATCACCAGGCAGAACGGGCAGGCGGTGGAGACGATGTCGGGGTTCAGCGACAGCGCCTCGTCGACCCGCTCGGTGTTGATCCGCTTGCCGATCCGCTCCTCCATCCACATCCGGGCGCCGCCGGCGCCGCAGCAGAAGCCGCGCTCCTTGTGCCGGTGCATCTCCTCGCTGCGCAGGCCGGGCACCTTGCCGATGATCTCGCGCGGCGGGGTGTAGACCTTGTTGTGCCGGCCGAGGTAGCACGGGTCGTGGTAGGTGATCAGGCCCTCCACCGGGTTGACCGGCAGCAGCTTGCCCTCGTCGATCAGGTGCTGGAGCAGCTGGGTGTGGTGGATGACCTCGAAGTGGCCGCCGAGCTGCGGGTACTCGTTGGCGATGGTGTTGAAGCAGTGCGGGCAGGTGGCCACGATCCGCTTGGTGGGGGCGTCCTCCAGCGCGGCGTTCAGGGTCTCGACGTTCTGCGCGCCGAGCATCTGGAACAGGAACTCGTTGCCCAGGCGGCGCGGGGAGTCACCGGTGCAGGTCTCCTCCTTGCCGAGGATCGCGAACTTCACGCCCGCGGTGTGCAGCAGTTCGGCGAACGCCTTGGTGGTCTTCTTGGCCCGGTCCTCCAGGGCGCCGGCGCAGCCGACCCAGTAGAGGTACTCGACCTCGGCGGGGTCGATGTCCTCGCCGATCACCGGCACCTCGATGCCGGTCTCCTTCTTCAGCTCCTTGACCCAGTCGAGCCGCGCCTTGGTGGCCAGGCCCCACGGGTTGCCCTTGTTCTCCAGGTTCTTGAGCATCGTCCCGGCCTCGGTCGGGAAGCTGCTCTCGATCATCACCTGGTAGCGGCGCATGTCGACGATGTGGTCGATGTGCTCGATGTCGACCGGGCACTGCTCGACGCAGGCGCCGCAGGTGGTGCAGGACCACAGGACGTCCGGGTCGATGACGCCGTTCTCCTCGGCGGTGCCGATCAGCGGGCGCTCGGCCTCGGCCAGCGCGGACGCGGGGACGTCCTTGAGCTGCTCGGCCGTCGCCCGCTCCTCGCCCGACCCCTGCCCTCCGTCCGGAGCGGACTTGCCGCCGCCGGCCAGCAGGTACGGGGCCTTGGCGAAGGCGTGCTCGCGCAGGCTCATGATCAGCAGCTTGGGCGACAGCGGCTTGCCGGTGTTCCAGGCCGGGCACTGCGACTGGCAGCGGCCGCACTCGGTGCAGGTGGAGAAGTCGAGGATGCCCTTCCAGGAGAAGTGCTCGACCTGGGAGACGCCGAACACCGCGTCGTCCGCCGGGTCCTCGAAGTCGATCGGGGCGCCGCCGCTGGTCATCGGGCGCAGCGCGCCGAGCGCGGTGCCGCCGTCCTCCGCGCGCTTGAAGTAGATGTTGAAGAACGCCAGGAAGCGGTGCCAGGCGACGCCCATCGAGGGGTTGACGCCGATGGTGATCGCCCAGGCGAAGGAGATGCAGATCTTCAGCATCGCGAACAGGTAGACCAGGTTGACCAGGGTGCCGTGCGCGGTGCCGTGGAAGGCGGCGGCGATCGGGTACGAGACCAGGTAGGCCGGGTCGTAGGAGTCGACGCCTTCGAGGGCGCCCTCCAGGCCGCGCAGCATCATGATGCACAGGCCGATGCCGAGGATCGTGTACTCGACGTAGAACGCCTGCCAGGCGATCGAGCCGGCGAACCGGGACTTGCGGCCGGCCCGGGAGGGCAGGCTGAGCAGGCGGATCACCATCAGGGTGAGGATGCCCAGGGTGGTGAGGGTGCCGATCAGTTCGACGAAGACGTTCCAGGGCAGCCAGTGGCCGATCACCGGGAGCACGAACTCGGCGTCGAAGAGCTGCCCGAAGGCGTTCACCAGGGTGAGCACCAGCGAGAAGAAGCCGACCGCGACGAACCAGTGGGCGACGCCGACGACGCCCCAGCGGTTCATCCGGGTGTGGCCGAGGAACTCCTTGACCACGGTGGCGGTCCGCTGCGCGGGCCGTCCGAACCGGGTGGTGTCGGCGGCGCCGGTGCGCACCACCTTGTAGATGTACAGCGCCGCACGGGCGGCGAGCGCGGTGCCGATCACGAAGGTGACCAGCGAGATGACGATCGCTGCTAGCTGCATCGGCTCTCCGTCTCCAGCGGCTTGTTCCCAGTGGTGCCCAGTCCTCCACAGAGTGTACTGGTCGGTAACTTGGAGGGCTGACCCGCCGGACATTACCGCTCGTTAACACTCCACCAGAAGATGTTCAAGGTATGGCGGCAGTCACTAAGCCCAGACTCACCCGCCCGGAGCAGCCGCCCCGACCCGCGTGACATAAGCGCTCAGTAAAGTTGAGCGAAACGGACTCAAAGCTGTTGACGCCGTCGGATTAGTCGTGCATCCTTGAGTCCGTACTGCTCAACTTCTCCCCGGAGGTATTCACGATGGCACGCGCGGTCGGCATCGACCTCGGTACGACGAACTCCGTCGTCAGTGTTCTTGAGGGCGGTGAGCCCACGGTCATCACCAACGCCGAGGGCGCTCGGACCACGCCGTCCGTCGTCGCCTTCGCCAAGAACGGCGAGGTGCTCGTCGGCGAGGTCGCCAAGCGCCAGGCGGTCACCAACGTCGACCGGACCATCCGCTCGGTCAAGCGCCACATGGGCACCGACTGGAAGATCGGCATCGACGGCAAGGACTTCACGCCGCAGCAGATCTCCGCCTTCGTCCTGCAGAAGCTCAAGCGGGACGCCGAGGCGTACCTGGGCGAGACGGTCACCGACGCCGTCATCACCGTCCCGGCGTACTTCAACGACTCCGAGCGCCAGGCCACCAAGGAGGCCGGCGAGATCGCGGGCCTGAACGTCCTGCGCATCGTCAACGAGCCGACCGCGGCCGCCCTGGCCTACGGCCTGGACAAGGACGACCAGACCATCCTGGTCTTCGACCTCGGCGGCGGCACCTTCGACGTGTCGCTGCTGGAGATCGGCGACGGCGTGGTCGAGGTCAAGGCCACCAACGGCGACAACCACCTCGGCGGCGACGACTGGGACCAGCGGGTCGTCGACCACCTGGTGAAGGTCTTCCAGGCCGGCCACGGCGTCGACCTCTCCAAGGACAAGATGGCCGTCCAGCGCCTGCGCGAGGCCGCCGAGAAGGCCAAGATCGAGCTGTCCTCCTCCTCGGAGACCTCGATCAACCTGCCCTACATCACGGCCTCCGCCGAGGGCCCGCTGCACCTGGACGAGAAGCTCAGCCGCTCCCAGTTCCAGCAGCTCACCGCCGACCTGCTGGACCGCTGCAAGGTCCCGTTCCACAACGTGATCAAGGACGCCGGCATCCAGCTGTCCGAGATCGACCACGTGGTCCTGGTCGGCGGCTCGACCCGCATGCCGGCCGTCGCCGAGCTCGTCAAGGAGCTGACCGGCGGCAAGGACGCCAACAAGGGCGTCAACCCGGACGAGGTCGTCGCCATCGGCGCCTCCCTGCAGGCCGGCGTGCTCAAGGGCGAGGTCAAGGACGTCCTGCTGCTCGACGTCACCCCGCTGTCCCTCGGCATCGAGACCAAGGGCGGCATCATGACCAAGCTGATCGAGCGCAACACCACGATCCCGACCAAGCGCTCCGAGATCTTCACCACCGCCGAGGACAACCAGCCCTCCGTGCAGATCCAGGTGTACCAGGGCGAGCGCGAGATCGCGGCGTACAACAAGAAGCTCGGCATGTTCGAGCTGACCGGCCTGCCGCCGGCCCCCCGCGGCCTGCCGCAGATCGAGGTCACCTTCGACATCGACGCCAACGGCATCATGCACGTGGCCGCGAAGGACCTCGGCACCGGCAAGGAGCAGAAGATGACCGTCACCGGCGGCTCCTCGCTGCCGAAGGACGAGGTCAACCGCATGCGCGAGGAGGCCGAGCGCTACGCGGAGGAGGACACCAAGCGCCGCGAGGCCGTCGAGACCCGCAACCAGGGCGAGCAGCTCGTCTACTCGACCGAGAAGTTCATCGCGGACAACGCGGACAAGCTCCCGGCCGACGTCAAGACCGAGGTCGAGACCGCGATCTCCGAGCTCAAGGAAGCCCTCAAGGGCGAGGACATCGCGGCCATCCGCACCGCCACCGAGAAGGTCTCCACCACCGCCCAGAAGCTCGGCGCGGCGCTGTACGCGCAGGCCGACGGCGCGGGCGCGGCGGCCGGTGCGGCCGGTGCCGGCGAGGCGGGCGCCAAGGACGACGACGTGGTCGACGCCGAGATCGTCGACGACGAGAAGCCCAAGGGCGGTGCGGCATGACGGAGAAGCCGCAGGGCGAGCAGCCCGGCGACGACTCCGCCGCCGAGGAGGCCGTGCTCAAGGCAGCCGAGGAGGCCGTCGCGGGTGCCGGTGCCGACGAGCTGGCCGCCGCCAAGCGCGAGGCCGGCGAGCGCACCGCCGACCTGCAGCGGCTCCAGGCCGAGTACCAGAACTACCGCAAGCGGGTCGAGCGCGACCGCTCCACCGTCCGCGAGATCGCCGTCTCCAACATCCTGGAGTCGCTGGTCCCGGTGCTGGACGACATCGGCCGGGCCCGCGAGCACGGCGAGGTGACCGGCGGCTTCAAGTCGGTGGCCGAGTCGCTGGAGATGGTCGTCGCCAAGCTCGGGCTGCAGCAGTTCGGCAAGGAGGGCGAGCCCTTCGACCCGACCATCCACGAGGCGCTGATGCACAGCTACTCGTCGGACGTGACGGAGGACACCTGCGTGCAGATCCTCCAGCCCGGGTACCGGATCGGCGAGCGGATCATCCGCCCGGCGATGGTCGCGGTCGCGGAGCCCCAGCCGGGCACCCAGACCACCGGCGAGCCGGACGGCGACAAGGCTGACGGTTCGTCCGACAGCTGAGTAGAGTCCCCGTGCGCTGCGGAGTCGTACGTCGTCCAGTACGGCGGCCGGCTCCGCAGCGCCGTATCAGGGCACCGCACCGCGGTGCCGACAGGCAACAGAACTTCGGCTTTCCGGGAGGTGGCGGTCAAAGGCCATGAGCGCTAAGGACTACGTGGAGAAGGACTACTACAAGGTCCTCGGCGTGCCCAAGGACGCCACCGCCGCAGAGATCAAGAAGACCTACCGCAAGCTGGCCCGCGAGTTCCACCCGGACGCCAACAAGGGTGACGCCAAGGCCGAGGAGCGGTTCAAGGACATCTCCGAGGCGTACGACGTGCTCTCCGACGAGAAGCGCCGCAAGGAGTACGACGAGGCCCGCTCGCTGTTCGCGGGCGGCGGCTTCCGGCCCGGCGGGGCGGGCGCGGCCGGCGGCTTCGACTTCGGCGACCTGTTCAACGGCGGGGGCGCCTCGGGCGGCGGCGGGATCGGCGACGTGTTCGGCGGCCTGTTCAACCGCGGCGGCCGGCAGGCCGCCCAGCCCCGGCGCGGCGCGGACGTCGAGACCGAGGTCACGCTGAACTTCGAGGAGGCCGTGGACGGCGCGACCGTGCCGCTGCGGATGACCTCCCAGGCCGCCTGCCGCGCCTGCGCCGGCACCGGCGCCAAGGCCGGCACCACTCCGCGGGTCTGTCCGACCTGCGTCGGCGCGGGCACCGTCAGCCGGGGCCAGGGCGCCTTCGCGCTCTCCGAGCCCTGCCGGGACTGCAAGGGCCGCGGCATGATCGTCGACGACCCGTGCACCGTCTGCCACGGCAGCGGCCGGGCCTCCTCGGCCCGCACCATGCAGGTCCGCATCCCGGCCGGGGTGCAGGACAGCCAGCGGATCAGGCTCAAGGGCAAGGGCGCCCAGGGCGAGCGCGGCGGCCAGCCCGGAGACCTGTACGTCACCGTGCACGTCGACTCGCACCCGGTGTTCGGACGCAAGGGCGACAACCTCACGGTCACCGTGCCGGTGAGCTTCCCCGAGGCCGCGCTCGGCGGCACCATCGAGGTGCCGACCCTGAACGGCCAGGCCGTGAAGCTCAAGCTGCCGCCCGGCAGCGCCAACGGCCTGACCATGCGGGCCCGCGGCAAGGGCGCCACCCGCAAGGACGGCACCCGCGGCGACCTGCTGGTCACCGTGGAGGTCACGGTGCCCAAGCACGTCACCGGAGACGCGCTGAACGCACTGGAGCAGTACCGCGAGGCCACCGCCTCGGACGACCCGCGAGCCGCCCTGTTCAAGGCGGCGGAGGGAGCGTGAGATCCCGATGAGTCCCCACTCCGACAGTAGTCACGGCGGCGCCGGCACCGGCCGGATCGGCCCCGGCCCCGGTCTCGGCGAGGGCCTGCCCGGCGGCGGCCGCCCCCGCGCCGCCGCACCGCCGTACGTCCTCACCGAGGACACCCCGGTCTACGTCATCTCCGTCGCCGCCGAGCTCTCCGGCCTGCACCCGCAGACCCTCCGCCAGTACGACCGCCTCGGCCTGGTCAGCCCCGACCGCACCGCGGGCCGCGGCCGCCGCTACTCCGCCCGGGACATCCAGCAGCTGCGCGAGGTCCAACGGCTCTCCCAGGACGAGGGCATCAACCTGGCCGGCATCAAGCGCATCATCGAACTGGAGAACCAGGTCACCGCCCTGCAGTCCCGCGTCGCCGAACTCGTCGACGCCCTGGAGGGCGCCGCCGCCACCCTCCAGCAGCGCGAGGCCGCCGTCCACGCCTCCTACCGCCGCGACCTGGTGCCCTACCAGCAGGTCCAGCAGTCCAGCGCGCTGGTGGTGTGGCGGCCCAAGCGCTGAGCGGCGCGCCGCGGACGAGTCGCCGGTCCCCTCCCGATCGGGGGGTGCCGGCGACTCACCGTTCCGTGAGAGAGTGCCGAACGCCGTCGTTGTGCCGGACGCCGTCGTAGAAATCCCGGGACAGATGGATTCGTCCTATCATCCATACGGATCTGTCCGAGGTCGGAACGGAGGGGGAGTGTCGATGAACGGATTCGAGCGCCCGGCCTCTTCCCAATCGGCCGAACCGCTGTTGTCCGCGGACGCCCGGCTGCTCTACCTCTCGGTGATCGAGGCCGGCGGCCGTCTCCGCCTGTCAGGGACGGTTGAGCCGCACACGGTCCACGAGTTGCTGCAGTTCGGGCTACTGATCCACGACGTCGAGGACCACAACACCGTCGTGGCAATGGACCCCACCCGGTTGTCGAACTCCCTCAGCCAATCCTGGCAGCAGGAGGCGGCAAGGCTGCTGAATCGCTCGGCTTCCTTGACGGACGAACTGCACGATTTGGGTAGTGCCTTCCAGGAGCTCATGGGGCGACCGGAGCCGGGCGGGGAAATTGAGTATGTCCATGGCAAATTCTCCATCAACCAGCGGCTTGCGACACTGGTCGAGAATTGCTCCCAGGAGCTCCTCACCGCTCAGCCCGGTGGCGGCCGCACCCAGGCGACCGTCCGCACCGCGATCGAGCGCGACATGGGGGTACTGCGCCGCGGGGGCGTGACCCGCACCATCTACCAGCCGAGCGCGCGCTACTCCAGCCCCACCCTGGAGTACGTCGAGACGATGACCGAGGCCGGCAGTCAGATCCGGACGCTGGACGAGCCGTTCACCATCCTGATCATCGTCGACCGGAAAGTCGCCATCATCCCGGGTGGCAAGGACCCCAGCCAGGCCGCGTTCGTCAGGGACGAGGCGGTCCTCCTGCACCTGATTCGGACCTTCGAGTCCCAGTGGGAACGGGCGCTGCCGTTCCGGGGGGACCGCGAGGTGCCCAAGGCCGTCCTGTCCAGCCTGCGGCGGCAGATCATCCGCTCCATGATGCAGGGCATCGGGCACCGCGTCATCGCGCGGAACCTCGGGCTCAGCGAACGCACCCTGGCCCGTCACATCGCCGAGATGCGCGAGGAGTTCGGCGTGGACACGCTGTTCCAACTCGGCTGGAAACTGGCCCAGGAGACCACGGCCACGGACCCCGTCGAAGAGGGCGACGAGACGACGCTCGGCTGACCTACTGCCAGACGCTGTCGAGGGCACTGGCCTCCAGGACCGTCCCGCTCTTGGACGCCTTGGCGTACTGCCAGACGCTGTCCGCGCTGGCGGGACCGGCGCTGAAGAACAGCGCTGCTCCCAGGAGAGCGACCGATGCTATGAGGCGGCGCACACTACGCACGACGGCCTTCCTCCCATCACCACAGGTATGTTGATCGGCTCTTGCGAACAACCCACAGGATAAAACCCCATCACCCAGAAGTACCAGCGCGCCCACTGGATCAGGACTGTGTCATCTCACTGCCTGGCAGTGAGATGACACAGGACGCCAGTGGACTACGCGAAAGCTGATCGAGACTATCGGATCACTCTCCGTACGAGTCCAGAGAAGACCGAGAGAGTGGCATGAACTCGGCAGGACTGGATCGGACAGTACCGAATGACAGCAACATTCGGAAAACCACACCACAACACAGGGACCACGCCACCTGGCCCCATTCCCCCGGAGTCGACATGAGCGAGCACCACGTAGAGCACCGCGCCGAGGGGCGCCGCGCCCGGGTCTTCCTGGCCGCGCCGCTGATGCGGCTGACCGGGCCGGCGGACAGTGTGGTGACGCTGGCGAGCCGGACCAGGCTGACCACGTTGCGGGGCACGCTGCTGGACAGCGGGGCCGCGGTGTACAGCGCGCACCACAGTGACGCGTGGACGGTGGCGGGGCGGGCGCCGGAGCCGCGGGTGCCGTCGGACTTCCGGGCGATGCAGAGCGCGGACCTGGTGTTCGCGTACGTGGGCGCGCCGCTGTCGGCCGGGGTGAGCCTGGAGCTCGGCTGGGCGTCGGCGCTGCGCAAGCCGATCGTGCTGCTGGTGGACGAGGCGATCACCCACAACCCGCTGATCGCGACCATCGAGCAGGTCTCGCCGGTGCTGCCGCTGGTGTTCGACGACACCTGGTCGAAGGAGGCGCTGCACCACACCGTGGAGACCGCGCTGGACTGGGCCGGGATGGCGCTGTCGCTGCGCGGCGGCTTCTGGACCGCGCCCGGCGAGCAGTTCCCGCGCCCGCGCCGCGAGCACGCCGGCCCGTACGGCTTCTGGTCCCCGGAGATCGCCACCGGCTGACGGGACGTCAGTCCTCCCGCTCCCCGGCTCCCCGCATCTGCCAGCCCAGCTGGAACAGCGTCTCCGCGTCGTGGAGTTCGCGCAGCCGGGAGATGTGCGCGGCGACCGTGCGTTCGCCGAGGCCCAACCGGGAGGCGATGGTCTTCTGGGTCAGACCCTGGGCGAGCAGTCGGCCCACCTGCTCGTGCACCGGCACCACGCTCTCGCCCTCGTGCTCGGCGGAGCGCCAGCGGATCCGCTCGGCCCGTTCCCAGTCCCGTTCGAAGGCGGCGACCAGGAACGAGACCACGGCCGGGTCCTCGATGAACGCGGCACTCGAATTGTCGGCCGAAGCCGGAACGACGGCGATCCGGCGGTCGAAGATCAACATTCTGCTGAAGGGTTCGCTCAAGGTGCGGAACCGGCCTCCCCAGCCGGTGACCCTCTCCGCCCAGCGGACCGTCGTCTCGTCCAGCAACGCGGTCGGCTCGTAGACGGTGCGGACGCTCGCACCGCTCTCCAGGAAGCGCCTCTTGCGCTCCAGCGCCGCCTCCAGCTGGTCGGCCGGCCCGGCTCCGCCCGGGTGCAGGGACAGCTCCTCCTCGTACGCCTCGCTCGCCAACTGCAGGACGCGGTGCCGGATCTGCTCGGTCCGGTCGACGTGCTGCACCACGCTGGAGCGGTCGGCCCGGCGGGGGGTCGCGTCGTAGGCGTGGGTGAGGTCCTCCAGCAGCGTCGGCATCTCCTCGGCGCGCAGCAGCATCCGGGTGCCCTCGGCGCGCAGCTCGGCACTGATCCGGTCGCTGACCGCCCGCGGATTGACCGCCGTGAGCGCCTGGTCGGCGGCGTCGTGCACCAGCAGGCCGAGCTCCATCAGCCGCAGCACCCCGGTCGGGTCCTGCTCGACCGCCTCGCGGAACGACACCCGCCCGCCCTGGTCCAGGATCTGCTGGTACAGCCGCCGCTCCGACTCGCTCGGCAGTGCGGCTCCGCTCGACTCGCTCACAGGTCCCACTCCTCTTGGCCGTCCACCCCCGGGTCACCCCGGCGGTGCGGTGCTCGTCCGGACGCCCCGCGCAGCTGCCAGCCGAGCTGGAACAGGGTCTCCGCATCGTAGAACTCCCGCAGCCGGGCGATGTGCCCGGCCACCGTCCGCTCCGAAAGCCCCAGCCGGGAGGCGATCGCCCGCTGGGTCAGGCCCGCGGCGAGCAGGCCGGTCAGCTCGGGCGGGACCCCGCTCTCCCGCGAACGACCGTCCAGCGCCAGCCAGTCGACCCGTTCGGCCCGCGCCCAGTCGCGCTCGAACAGGGCCACCAGCGTGGTCAGCACCGCCGGGTCCTCCACCAGCACGGCCTGGCGGTCGTCCGGGGACGCCGAGACGACCGCGGCCCGGCGGTCGAAGATCACCATCCGGCGGAACGGCTCGTCCAGGACCCGGAACCGCTCGCCCGCGTCGGTGAGTTCGGCCGCGTAGGCGACGGTGGCCGGGTCGGCGACGGCCCCCGGCTGGTAGATCGAGCGCAACTCGATGCCGTTCGCCAGGAAACCCAGCGAACGGACCCTGGTCTGCTGCATGTCGTGGATCGGCCGGGCCCCGCCGGGCTGCGCCGCCAGCGTCTCCTCGCGCATCTCGGACTCGATCCGGGCGATGTGGTGCGTGATCTGCTGCCCCGTCACCAGCTGCAGCGGCCGCGCCGAACGACCGCGCCGAACGGCGGCGTCGTACGCCTGCACCAGGTCCTCCAGCTGGGCCGCGGCCCGCTCGGCCGCCAGCAGCTTCCCCGCCGCCGAACTGCGCAGCTCGGAACTCACCCGCTCGCCGAACGCCCCCGGGTGGGCGGCCGTCAGCATCTCCCCGTAGTCGTGGTGCAGCAGCAACCCGAGCCCGATCAGCCCGAGGGCGGCGTCCGGATCCTGCTCCATCACCTCGCGGAACAGCACCATCCCGCCCTGCGCGACGACTTCGCGGTACAGCGCGCGCTCGGCCTCGTTCGGCAACCGGACCGGCATCTCAGGCCCCTCCGCGCATCAACCAGCCCAGTTTGAACAGCGTCTCGGCGCTGTGGTGCTCGCGCAGCCGGGCGATGTGGGCGGCCACTGTCCGCTCGGACAGGCCGAGACGGGAGGCGATCGCCCGCTGGGTCAGCCCGGCGGCCAGGAGGCCGGTGAGCTCCGGCGGGACGCCGCTCTCGCGCGGACGGCCGGCCAGGGCGTGCCAGTCCACGACTGCCGCCCGGGCCCAGTCGCGCTCGAACAGGGCCACCAGGGTGGTCAGCACCGCCGGGTCCTCGACGAAGGCGGCGCTGGTGTTGTTGTCAGCGGCCGGGATGATGGCCACCCTGCGGTCGAATACCAGCAGCCGGGTGAACGGCTCGTCCAGGACCCGGATGCCCTTGCCCGCCCTGGCCAAGGAGGCCGCGTAGGAGACGGTGGGCCGGTGGGTGAGAGCACTGGGTTGGTAGAGGGTGCGCAGGGCGATTCCGGCGGCGAGGAAGTGCCGGTCGCGAATGAGGGACTGCCGCAGGAAGCGGGTGGGCCTGGCACCGCCGGGCTGGGCGGCGAGTACCTCCTCGCGCATCTCCGCCTCGATCTGCATGATCCGGTGCCGGATCTGCTCAGCGGTCGCGACCTGCTGCACCTCGCTGCGCCGGTCGACGCGCTGCGGGGTGCTGTCGTACGCGTGGGTCAGGTCGTCCAGTTGCTCGGCGGCCTGTTCGGCCTGCACCAGTTTCCGGGTGGCCGCGCCGCGCAGTTCGCTGCTGAGCCGGGCACCGACCGCGCGCGGGTTGACGGCCGTCAGCGACTCGTCGGTGTCGTGCCGGACGAGCAGGCCCAGCTCGATCAGGTGCAGGGTGGCGGCCGGGTCCTGCTGCATCGCCTCGCGGAACAGCACCCGGCCGCCCTGGGCGAGCACCTCGCGGTACAGGGCGCGCTCGGACTCGGTCGGCAGGCTCGCGGTCACCGGGCGCCGTCCCGCATCAGCCAGCCGAGCTGGAACAGGGTTTCGGCGTCGTAGCGCTCGCGCAGCCGGGCGATGTGCGCGGCCACCGTCCGCTCGGACAGGCCGAGCCGGGAGGCCACCGCCTTCTGCGTCAGCCCGGACGCGAGCAACTCTCCCACCCGGCGCAGGACTTCGGGCAGCTCCCGGTCGACCTCGTCGAACCACGGGACCCGGACGGCCCGCTCCCAGTCGCGGAGGAAGACACCGACCAGGTGGTCGACCACGGCGGGATCCTCGATGAAGGCGGCGGTGACGTTGGTGGTGGCGGTGGAGATGACCGCCACCCGGCGGTCGAAGATCAGCATCCGGGCGAACGGCTCGTCGAGCACCCGGAACTGCATGCCCCACTCGGTGGCCCCGGCCGCGTAGGCGACGGTGTGCGGGGTCCGGCGGGCGACCGGCTGGTAGAGGATGCTCGCCGTGACACCGCGGGCGAGTGCCTGTCGCATCCGGGAGTCGTCGTCCAGGTACTCGGGTGGACGCTCCCCGGGCTGGGCGGCCAGGCCCTCCTCCCGGTACTCGGCCTCGATCACCAACAGCCGTCGCTGGATCTGCTCCAGCGCGCTCAGGTGGGTGATCCGCGCGGCCGGGTCGCTGCGGCGCTGGGCGCTGTCGTACGACTCGATCAACTCGTCCAGGTCGTCCACCGCGCGATCGGCCCGGGCCAGCAGCCCGGCGGCCCTACCCCGCAGGTCGGCGCTGAGCTGCAGCCCGGCCGCCCGCGGATTGACGGCCACCACCCAGCCGTTCACCTCGGAGTGCACCAGCAGGCGCAGTTCCAGCAGGCGGGTGGTAGCAGCAGCGTCCTGCTCCATCGCCTCCCGCAGCGAGACCCGACCCGCCCGCAGCACGGACAGGTACAGCGCCTTCTCGGCCTCGTTCGGCGCGGAGTACGCGGCAGGCGCGGAGTGCGCGGGCTCAGGCATGTCGTTCGCCCTTCCGCATCAGCCAGCCGAGTTGGAAGAGCGTCTCGGCGCCGTACCGGTCGCGCAGCCGGGAGATGTGGCCGGCCACGGTGCGCTCGGACAGGCCGAGACGGGTGGCGATGGCCTTCTGGGTGAGGCCCTGGGCGAGCAGGCGGCCGATCTGGTCGGCGGCGGTCCGGGCGGGGGCGCTGTCGAGCAGGGTGCTCCAGCTGACGCGTTCGGCCCGCTCCCAGTCGCGGTCGAAGTTGGCGACGATCATCGCCACGGTGGCGGGGTCGGAGAGCACGGCGGCCCGGCCGAGGTCGTCGGAGGCGGGCACCACGGCGGTGGTGCGGTCGAAGACCAGGGCGCGTTGGAAGGGCTCGTCGAGCAGTCGGACCTCGCCGCCGGCCTCGGTGACGGTGGCGGCGTAGCGGATCGCGGCGGGTTCGGCGAGGGCGGTGGGCTGGTAGAGGGTGAGGATCCGGCAGCCCCGGCGCAGCAGCGGGAGCTCCTGGCTCAGGGACAGTTCCAGGGCGGCGGGCAGGGCGTGTCCGGGCTGGGCGGTCAGGGCCTCTTCCCGGCAGGAGGCGCCGAGTTGGGCGATCCGCTGCCGGATGTGCTCGCGTCCGGCGATCTGGACGTCGGCGGAGCCGGCCTCGGACGGGCGGGGCACGCTGTCGTAGGCGGCGATCAGCGGGTCGAGGTCGGCGATCAGGCGCTCGGCCCGGTTGAGCAGGCGGGCGGCCTCCGCGTTCATCTCGGTGCCGAGGGTGTCGGCCACGAAGCGGGGGTCGACGGCCAGGTAGGAGGCGTCCAGGCCGTCGGACACCAGCAGGCCGGTGCGCAGCAGTTCGGCGAGCGGGTCGAAGCCGGGGGCGGGGACGGGCGCGAGGGCGTGGACGGGCGCGAGGGCGGGGCCGGGACCGGTGTCGGGGACGGCGTCGGGGACGGCGTCGGGGACGGCGTCGGCCGTGATCCGGCCGCCGGCTTCGAGGACGTCCAGGTAGAGGCGCCAGGCCCGTTCGTCTATCGGGCCGCGCTCGGCCGCGGGGGCCGGGGCGGGAACGGCGGTGACCGTCGGGGCGGCCGGGGCGGCCGGGGCGGCCGGGGCCGCGTACATGGGGTTCGGGTCAGCCATGCCCGCCGCCGCCTCTCATCAGCCAGCCGAGCTGGAACAGGGTGCCGGCGCCGTACCGGTCGCGCAGCCGGGAGATGTGGCCGGCCACCGTGCGCTCGGACAGCCCGAGGCGGGTGGCGACGGCGCGCTGGGTGAGGCCCTGGGCGAGCAGGCGGCCGACCCGGTCGGTGATGGTGCGGGTGAGGGTGCGGGTGTCGAGGTGGTGCCAGTGGACCTGTTCGGCCCGGGCCCAGTCGCGTTCGAAGCCCGCGACCAGGTAGGCGATGGCGGCGGGGTCCTCGACGAACGCGGCGCGGTTGTGGTCCTCGGTGGCGGGGATGACGGCGACCCGCCGGTCGATGACGATCAGGCGGAGGAACGGCTCGTCCAGGACGCGCAGTTGGGCGCCGTGCTCGGTCATCGAGGTGGCGTGCCGGACGGCGCTGTCCTCGGTGAGCGCGACGGGCTGGTAGAGGGCGCGCAGGGTGGCGCCCCGGCCGAGCATCCGCCGGTCCTGGGTGTGGGCGAGTTCGAGGACGGCGGGCGGGCGCAGGCCGGGCTGGGCGCTGAGCAGTTCGAGGCGGCAGTCGGAAACCAGTTGGGCGATCCGCAGCCGGATGTCCTCCTGGCCCTCGACGTAGACGGCCTGTCCGGTCCGGCCGGTGGGCCGGGGGACGGCGTCGTAGGCCCGGGCGAGCGGGTCGAGGGCGGTGGGCAGCCGGTTGGCGTCGAGCAGCAGCCGGGTGGCGCGGGAGCGCAGTTCGGCGCCGAGGCGTTCGACGACGGCGCGCGGGCTGACCGCGACGTAGCAGCGGTCGATCCGGTTGGGCAGGACCAGGCCGATCGTCACCAGCTGTTCCAGCAGGGCCCGTTGGCGTCCGGGGGTGATTTCGGGACCGAGCACGGACGGCCCGTCGAACGGTATCCGGCCGCCGGCGGCGAGGACGGCCAGGTAGAGCTGGGTGGCGTCCTCCTCGGGCAGACCGCTGTCCGGGCCGAACGGCACGGACGCCCCGAGCGGCACGGACGCCCCGAGCGGCACGGCGGCGCTGGACGGCACCGCCGCGTCGAGCGGCACCGCCGCGTCGGACGGCACCGCCGCGTCGGACGGCACCGCCGCGCCGGGCGTTCCGCCGTCCGGTCCGGACGGTGCGGTGCCCGGGTCCGCCGGCCCGCCGCCCGGTGCGGGCAGTGCGGGCGGTGCGGTGTCCGGTTCGGACTTCGGGTGGTCCGCTGCCACGTCGAGCACTCCCTGCCGTGTTCCTCCGTTTGCGGATGATGATCCCAGCAGGGCCGTCGGGCTCGACGGCGGGAGTCGTCCCCGCGGTTACGGGCGCGTCCCCCGGGCCGGGTGCCGTCGGCACCCGGGTCCCGGGGGACCCGCTCGTGTCACGCCAGCGTCATGGCGCTTCGGTGAGGCGGAGCAGCAACGCCTCACCGATCCGGTCCCGGTAGCCACCACCACACGTGGCGTACCGGCCGGTGCTCTTCCCCCCGTTGCGCAGATACGAACGCACCTGTCGCCCCCACGCGAAGAGCAAGTCGCCGGCTCGGGCTGCGGCGGCCCGGGACGACTTGGCGTGACTACACCCTCACAGCGGGGCGAACTCCGAACAAGTGCTCTCCGGCTGCAGGTTCCCGCAAGTGCAGGAACATGCAGCAAAGACCCCGGCGCGGTGTCCGGAATCTCGCTTTTCCCGGCATTGCCCCCCTCCACCGAACGGCCATTCGGGAAGTGGCTGCGGGAACGCGCGGACCGGTGGCGTCGGAACGGGCCGGAATGTCACTCTCCTCCCCCGGAATTCGGCGATCCTCCGCCGGATCCCCCGATCCGGAATCGTCCGCGCCGAATGCCGCCCGCCCCTCAGAGCAGGCGTCCCGCCCGCAGTCCGGCCGCGGTGCGGACCAGCGCCACCGCCCAGGTGGCGAGCAGCAGCAGGTGGAGTGCGACGGCGAGCCCGGTGAATCCGCCGAATCCGGTGTGGACGGCGAGTCCGGTCGCGCCGGTGACGAGCGTTCCGATCGGGAAGGTGGCGGCCCACCAGGTCATCGCGAACGGCATTTCGGCACGCAGTGCCCGCAGGTTGGCAGCGAGTGCCACCGCCAGCCAGAGAAGGGCGAATCCCATCACCGCGACGCCGTACACCTCGGCCAGTCCGCGGGCGGCGGCGGCCGCCCGTTCGCCGCCGGGGAGCGCGAGCGGCACCGCGTCGGCGAACTTCTGCACGGCGGTGGTGGACTGGCCCAGCGGCCCGAGCACCAGGAACAGCGAGGGGGTGAGCACCAGCGCGGGCAGCTTGCTGTGCAGCAGGCCGCCGAGGACCACCGGCAGCAGCGCCAGGGTGGCCAGCAGGCTGGCGCCGAACATCGCCGCGCAGCCGTACAGCATCGCCTGCCGGGCGGCCCCCTCGGGCAGGTGCGGGACCAGCGCGGGGCCGAGCGCGGCGGACACCATCGGGGCGACCACCGGCAGCAGCCAGGTCGGGTTGGCCTCCAGCGCGGACAGCCGGTGCCGGGTGATCATCAGGTACGGCAGACCGGCGGCCACCAGCAGGGCGTACGCGGTGCCCGTCGTCCACAGCAGGACGTCGAGCGCGAGGGCGGGCCGCTCGCCGAGCAGCGGGCCGCCGACGGTCAGCGCGCCGTGGCCGACGGCCAGCAGGGCCATCGGCGGGCAGCCGTAGAAGACGGCGGCGGACGGGTCCTCCAGCAGGGTGTGCCGGGCCTGCGCGCGGTGCCGGGTCAGGTGGACGGCGCGGCCGGCCAGCAGGACGGCGAGCATCAGCAGCGAGAGCGTCCAGACCGCCTCGGCGAGGGCGGCCTTGCCGGGGACGTCCACCGGGAGCGCGGCGGCGGCGTTGCCGGTGATCGCGGTGCCCATCACGGTGGCGTACCAGTTGGGGCCGAGCCGGGACAGGTCGAGGGCGCGCAGGCCGGTGGTGCGCGGCGCGAGGAGGGTTGCCATGGCCCCACCCTCCGCCGCCGCGGGGGACGGGGGTAGCGGGACGCCCGCTATGAGGACATAGCCTGGGCCTATGGCCCTCTCCCCGCACGTCCCGGAACTCGGCGCCCTGGAGCTGCTGCTCGCCGTGGCCCGGCTGGGCAGCGTCGGGCGGGCCGCCGCCGAACTGGGCGTCAGCCAGCCCGCCGCCAGCGCCCGGATCAAGGGCATGGAGCGGCAGATCGGGGTGCCGCTGCTGGAGCGCTCGCCGCGCGGCTCCCGGCCCACCGAGGCGGGCCGGCTGGTGGTCGAGTGGGCCCGGCAGGTGGTGGAGGCCGCGCAGGCCCTGGACGCCGGGATCGACGCGCTGCGCGGCCGCCGGGACGCCCGGCTGCGGGTGGTGGCCAGCCTGACCGTCGCCGAGTACCTGATGCCGGGCTGGCTGCTGGCCCTGAACGAGGCCAGCCCGGGCACCGCCGTCACCCTGCGCACCGCCAACTCGCACGACGTGGCGGCCCAGGTGCTGGCGGGCGAGGCCGACCTGGGCTTCGTCGAGGGCACCTCCACCCCGCCCGGCCTGTCCGGCGCGGTGGTGGCCGCCGACCGGCTGGTGGTGGTGGTCTCGCCCGAGCACCGCTGGGCCCGCCGCCGCACCCCGGTGACCGGCCCCGAACTGGCCGCCACCCCGCTGGTGCTGCGCGAGGTCGGCTCCGGGACGCGGGAGGTGCTGGAGGAGGCGCTCGCCCCGTACGGCGGCCCGGCCGCGCCCCGGCTGGAGCTGGCCTCCTCGACGGCGCTGAAGGCGGCCGCGATGACCGGCGCGGACCCGGTCTGCCTGAGCGAGCTGGCGGTGACCGAGGAGCTGGCCACCCGCCGGCTGGTGGCCGTGCCGCTGGAGGGCCTGGAGCTGCAGCGCCCGCTGCGCGCGGTCTGGCCGGCCGGCCAGCGTCCGGCGGGCCCGGCCCGCGAGCTGCTGGGGCTGACCCGGGCGCCCGCCGCGGGCCCCCGGAAGAACTGAGCGGAAACGCTTCGTGAAACCTGAGCGGAATACACTCAAGTTAGTGCATGCTGTAGTCAGCAGACTCGCACCAGTCCCAAGACGAGAGGGGTATGCCCGCAGTGGACGCCAGTAAGTTCACCAGCAAGACGCAGGAGGCCCTGTCCTCCGCCATCCGGCAGGCCAGCGCCGCAGGGAACCCGGACGTCAAGCCGGTGCACATCCTGCTGGCCCTGCTCGACCAGCCGGAGGGCCTGGCCCGCCCGCTGCTGGAGGCCGTCGGGGCGGACGCCGCCCGCGTCACCGCCGCCGCCCGCCAGCAGGCCGCCGCCCTGCCCGCCGCCCAGGGCTCCACGGTCGCCGCGCCGAACCTCGCGCGCGACACCCTGGCGGTGCTGGAGGAGGCCGGGAGGCGCGCCGACGACCTGGACGACCAGTACGTCTCCACCGAGCACCTGCTGGTCGGCCTGGCCGCCGAGGGCGGGCAGGTCGCCGACCTGCTGAAGCAGCAGGGCGCCACCGCCAAGGCGCTGCTGGCCGCGTTCAAGGAGGTCCGGGGCAGCGCCCGGGTCACCTCGAAGGACCCGGAGGGCACCTACAAGGCCCTGGAGAAGTACGGTTCGGACCTCACCCAGGCCGCCCGGGACGGCAAGCTCGACCCGGTGATCGGCCGCGACCAGGAGATCCGCCGGGTGGTGCAGGTGCTCTCCCGGCGCACCAAGAACAACCCGGTGCTGATCGGCGAGCCCGGCGTCGGCAAGACCGCCGTCGTCGAGGGCCTGGCCCAGCGGATCGTCGCGGGCGACGTTCCGGAGTCGCTGCGCGGCAAGCGCCTGGTCTCGCTGGACCTGGCGGCGATGGTCGCGGGCGCGAAGTTCCGCGGCGAGTTCGAGGAGCGGCTCAAGGCCGTCCTGAACGACATCAAGGCGTCCGACGGCCAGGTGGTCACCTTCATCGACGAGCTGCACACCATGGTCGGCGCGGGCGCCGGCGGCGACTCCGCGATGGACGCGGGCAACATGCTCAAGCCGATGCTGGCCCGCGGCGAGCTGCGCATGGTCGGCGCCACCACGCTGGACGAGTACCGCGAGCGGATCGAGAAGGACCCGGCCCTGGAGCGCCGCTTCCAGCAGGTGATGGTCGGCGAGCCCAGCGTCGAGGACACCATCGCGATCCTGCGCGGCCTCAAGGGCCGCTACGAGGCGCACCACAAGGTGGAGATCACCGACGCCGCCCTGGTCGCCGCGGCGACGCTGTCCAACCGGTACATCACCGCCCGCTTCCTGCCCGACAAGGCGATCGACCTGGTCGACGAGGCCGCCTCCCGGCTGCGGATGGAGATCGACTCCTCCCCGGTGGAGATCGACGAGCTGCAGCGCTCCGTCGACCGGCTGCGGATGGAGGAGCTGGCGCTGGAGAAGGAGTCCGACCCGGCCTCGGTCGAGCGGCTCGGCAAGCTCCGGCGCGACCTCGCGGACAAGCAGGAGCAGCTGAGCACCCTCAACGCCCGCTGGGAGCAGGAGAAGAAGTCGCTCAACCGGGTCGGTGAGCTGAAGGAGCGCCTCGACGACCTGCGCGGCGCCCTGGACCGCGCCCAGCGCGACGGCGACTTCGAGCGCGCCTCCAAGCTGATGTACGCCGAGATCCCGGCCGCCGAGCGGGAGTTGACCGAGGCGCAGGACCGCGCGGCGGACGAGCCCAGCACCACCATGGTCAAGGAGCAGGTCGGCCCGGACGACGTGGCCGACGTGGTCGCGTCCTGGACGGGCATCCCGGCCGGCCGGCTGCTGGAGGGCGAGAGCGCCAAGCTGCTGCGGATGGAGGAGGAGCTCGGCCGCCGCCTGATCGGCCAGCACGAGGCCGTCCGCGCCGTCTCCGACGCGGTCCGCCGCACCCGTTCCGGCATCGCCGACCCGGACCGGCCGACCGGCTCGTTCCTGTTCCTCGGCCCGACCGGCGTCGGCAAGACCGAACTGGCCAAGGCCCTGGCGGACTTCCTCTTCGACGACGAGCGCGCCATGGTCCGGATCGACATGAGCGAGTACGGCGAGAAGCACTCGGTCTCCCGCCTGGTCGGCGCCCCGCCCGGGTACGTCGGCTACGAGGAGGGCGGCCAGCTCACCGAGGCGGTCCGCCGCCGCCCGTACAGCGTGGTCCTGCTGGACGAGGTGGAGAAGGCCCACCCCGAGGTCTTCGACGTGCTGCTCCAGGTGCTGGACGACGGCCGGCTCACCGACGGCCAGGGCCGCACGGTCGACTTCCGCAACGCGATCCTGATCCTCACCTCCAACCTCGGCTCCCAGTACCTGGTGGACCCGAGCACGCCGGAGGAGCGGAAGAAGGAACTGGTGCTGGAGACGGTCCGCAGGTCCTTCAAGCCGGAGTTCCTGAACCGGCTGGACGACATCGTGGTCTTCGACCCGCTGGGCACCGAGGAACTGAGCCGGATCGTCGACCTCCAGGTCGCCGCGCTCGCCCGCCGCCTGCACGAGCGCCGGCTCGTCCTGGACGTCACCCCGGCCGCCCGGGACTGGCTCTCGCTGACCGGCTACGACCCGGCGTACGGCGCCCGGCCGCTGCGCCGACTGGTGCAGTCCGCGATCGGCGACCAGCTGGCCAAGGAGATCCTCTCCGGCCGGGTGCACGACGGCGAGACGGTCGTGGTCGACCACGACGGCATCTCGGACCGGCTGACGGTCGGGCCGCGCACCCCGCCGGCGTAAGTGACCGCCCCCCGGAGGGCCCCGGCGGCGAAGACGCCCGCCGGGGCCGGGCTCCGGGTCCGGCTGTTCCGACCGCACCGCCGGGCGCGGCCCGGCACGTGCTCCCACCTCCGGTTTCCCCGCAGCGGCCACCCGCTGCGGGGAAACCGTCACGCACCGGGGTGCACCCTGTGCCCGGGGCCCCGAATGAGGCAGGATGGAGACAGGAAAGGCGGCCCCCCATCGGCAGCCGACCGTGCACCGTGAAAGGGACACCCCCGTGAGCATCGACCCGTCGTCCATCCCGTCCTTCGGCCTGCCGCAGCCGCCGCAGGGCGGCGGCCAGCCCGGTGGCGCTCCGGCCGGGCCGCCGCCGGTGATCGTCCCGGACCAGAACCTGGTGGCCCAGCTGCTCGACCAGATGCAGCTCAAGCACGTGGTGGACGAGGAGGGCGACCTCACCGCCCCCTGGGAGAACTTCCGCGTCTACTACATGTTCCGCGGCGACCAGAAGGAGCTGTTCGCGGTCCGCGCGTTCTACGACCGCCCGTTCCCGCTGGAGCAGAAGCCCGAGATCCTCGCGCTGATCGACGAGTGGAACCGCGAGACCCTGTGGCCCAAGGTCTACACCCACACCCACGACGACGGCGTGGTCCGGCTGATCGGTGAGTCCCAGATGATCGTCGGCAACGGCGTCAACCTGGAGTACTTCGTCGGCACCACCGCCAACTGGACGCAGGCCGCGGTCGGCTTCGAGCAGTGGATGGTCGAGCAGCTCGGCGACGGCAAGGCCGAGGACGGCGAGGCCGCCGCCGACGCCGAGGACGGCGACGAGGGCTGACCCATCCCCCGCGACACCCGGACGGGCCCGCCCCGCGCGACGCGCAGGCAGCGGGCCCGTTCCGCGTTCCCCGGCCGACCGCGCCCCCGCCGATGCGGACCCTTGGCGTCCGCCGCCCGCCCCTGGATGATGGCTCCACCACCCTTCGCGAGGAGCCACCGATGAGCACGAGGCCACTGCTGAACCGCAGCCTGGCGGGCATGGGAACGACGATCTTCGCGGAGATGTCGGCCCTGGCCACCGCCACCGGCTCGATCAACCTCGGTCAGGGCTTCCCCGACACCGACGGGCCGGAGGCGGTCCGCGAGGCCGCGGTGCGGGCGCTGCGCGAGGGGCTCGGCAACCAGTACCCGCCGGGGCCGGGCGTCCCCGAGCTGCGCACCGCGATCGCCGAACACCAGGAACGGTTCTACGGCCTGACGGTCGATCCGGGCACCGAGGTGCTGGTCACCGCGGGCGCCACCGAGGCGATCGCCGCCGCGCTGCTGGCCCTGCTGGAGCCCGGCGACGAGGTGATCGCCTTCGAGCCGTTCTACGACTCGTACGCCGCCTGCATCGCGATGGCCGGCGCCAAGCGCGTCCCGCTCACCCTGCGGGCGCCGTCCTTCCGGCCCGACCTGGACGAGCTGCGCGCGCTGGTCACCCCGCGCACCCGGCTGCTGCTGGTCAACACCCCGCACAACCCGACCGGCACCGTCCTGACCCCCGAGGAACTCGCCGCCATCGCCGAACTCGCCGTCGAGCACGACCTGTTGGTCGTCACCGACGAGGTCTACGAGCACCTGGTCTTCACCGGCGCCCACCACCCGCTGGCCGCCCTGCCCGGCATGCGCGAGCGGACGGTGGCGATCTCCTCGGCCGGCAAGACCTTCTCCTTCACCGGCTGGAAGGTCGGCTGGGTCACCGGCGCCCCGGAGCTGGTGGCCGCCGTCCGCACCGCCAAGCAGTACCTGACCTACGTCAGCGCGGGCCCGTTCCAGTACGCCGTGGCCGAGGCGCTGCGGCTGCCCGACGACTACTACGCCGGCTTCCGCGCCGACCTGCACCGCAAGCGCGACCTGCTCACCGCGGGCCTCGACGCCGCGGGCTTCCGGGTCTTCGAGCCGCAGGGCACGTACTTCGTCACCACCGACATCACCCCGCTCGGCGAGAAGGACGGCATCGAGTTCTGCCGCACCCTGCCCGAGCGCTGCGGCGTGGTGGCCATCCCCAACGCCGTCTTCTACGACGACGCCGAGGCGGGCCGGGCCCAGGTCCGCTTCGCCTTCTGCAAGAAGGACGAGGTCCTGCGGGAGGCCGTCGCCCGGCTGCGGCGGCTCTGAGGGCGCCCGCTAGCGGGGGGCCGGCGGCATCGCGTCGAAGCCGTCGAAAAGGTAGGCGTACACCTGGGCCAGGTAGGTGGTGAGGTCCTGCTGGTCGGGGAAGCGCACGTAGGTCAGCTGGTACCACCGGTCGACCGACAGCGGGCGGTTGCGCACGACGTGCAGCAGGCCGGCCCGGATCACCTCGCGGTAGTCCGGCCAGGCGGCGTCGAAGGTGTCGCGCAGCTCGCCGAGGTCGTCGACGGCCTCGACCCCGAGCGCCGCCGCGCAGAAGTGCACGAAGCGCCGGTCCACGCCCGGCACGTCGAGCCCGAGTTCGGCCAGCGGGACGGTGGTCGGGTCCAGGACGCCCCCCGGGTACGGGTAGACCGTGGTGTTCCACAGGTCGTCCTCCGCCGCCGGCCCGGCCGGGCCGGTGCCCTCGGCCGGGCGGTAGACGCCGTACAGCAGGCCGAGCGTCAGGAAGTCGGCGCGGACGTAGTTGACCTCCCCGTCGGGGCCGTAGGGCTCCCGCGGGTCGATGGCGAATGCCGTGGCCTTTCCCGCGCAGTTCAGGAAGGGGCCGTAAACGGCCTCGAACGGCAGGACCGGGGAGAGGTCGTGGGTCGCCAGGGCCGCCGCCCGGAGGGCGTCCTCGGCCTGGACCAGTGCCTCCTCGGAATCGAACCGGCTCGCCCACGGGCCGGTGCGGGGCGGCAGTTCTTCGCGGAACAGCATGGGGACGGGTCTCCTTCGTTCGGCCCAGCGGAAATCAGGGGGCAGGGGCGATCGGCGGTTCGACGCGATCGCCGTAGAAATACGCGTGGACGTCCGCGAGGAACCCGTAGAGCTCGTCCTCCGACTGGAACGAGTACCGGGAGAGGCTCCACCACTCCTTGACCGACGCGGGCCGCTGTTCCAGCAGGTACTCCAGGCTCGCGCGCAGCCGGACCGCGTACGGGCTGCCGTCGCGCGCCGCGTCGCGGTACATCTCGATGTCGTCGATCAGCTCCGGGTGGAAAGCGTTCTTGTAGAACTCCCGGAGCCGCTCGTCGTCGTGCCAACCGGGAATCTCCCAGGCCGTCCAACCCATAAGAATTCACCGCATTCCACTGGTGCCGCCAATCCGACGGAGCAGGATATCATATCCCCTGGTGCCGGGACCGGTTGTGCTTGAACACCGGCTCCGGGAACATCGTGTGGAGTTTGTACCCGCCATTCCCGTCCGATTTGTATATCGCCTTTATCGTGGCGTCCTTGAAATTGACGTCCTTGTAGTTGATCGCCCCGGTGTGGTCGACCGGGTTGTCCGGGTCGATGTAGTACCCGCGGAACTTCCCGGTGTGCCCGCCCGGCCCCCACGCCTCGTGCGGGGAGAACTCGATGACGTGCGGCTCGGGGCGGCTGGGGTCGATCTTGGAGCGCGCGTAGTGGTCCGCGTAGACGAAGGACTCCTCGTCCTTGAAGGCCGTGGAGTAGCTGTCGCACTTGTGCTTGTGCGGGGCGCCGCGGTCGCCGTCGTAGTAGAGGGCGGGCGGGGACAGCCTGGTCTTGGCGTCCGGGCCGTGCAGCGGGTCGATCTTGTTGGTCGACTGGACGTAGCCGGTCGTCTTGTCCTTGGCGACGGTCTGCGCGTGCGCCGGGCCCTGCATGACGGGCGTCCCCAGCCGGTCCTTGAGCTGCTGGTCCGTCACCCGCAGGTGCCGGCCCACGCCGTGGCCCTGGCTCTCCAGGTCGTCCACCCGCTCGCCGATCCGGCGGTTGTAGAGCTGGCGGAGCCCCTTCCTGCCCGGCACGGACTGGCCGGGTTCGAGCTTGACCTTCTCCTTGGAGAGCGAGGTGCCCGCGTTCTTGAAGCTCTTCTGGACCGCCGCCTCGGCGTCGTCGAGGTTCTTCTTGGTGATCTCCAGGCCGTGGCCGATGGAGCGGTGGCCGCCGGCCATCGCCTTCGACATGTCGCCGATCATCGAGTCGATGACCGGGCGGACCGCCTTGTCGACGATCTGGCCGAGCTTGCCGCGCCCGAGGACCCGGCCCCGGGTCCTGGAGTCCAGGTCGCGCGAGTGCCGCTCGATCCGGTTGGCGTGCTCGTGGGCCCGCTTCGCGGCCTGCGCGAGCGCCTCCGGATCGGCCTTGAAACCCTTGCTCACTTGCCGCCTCCCACTCCGAGCGCCGCCTCGACCCCGTGGAACACCAGGCCGGAGACCGCCTTCTCGATGGCCGCCTGGAAGGGCTCGACCGCCATCGAGACCAGCTGTCCGACGATGACGTCCTCGATCTCCTGGATGATCGCGTTCACGATCCGCTTGCCCGCCTCGATGATCGCCGCCTCCGCCGCCGCCGCTATCCCGAGGGTGGCGACCGCCGCCGCCGCTGCCGCCGCCATCTCGGCGGCCATCGCCACCAGTTGGGCGATCACCACGCCCTTGGCCACGATCACCGCCTCGGCCGCGACCTCCAGGGCCGTCGCCAGCACGCCGCAGCAGTCGATCAGCACGGTCATGTGCCCGGCCGAGGCCTGGCCCCAGCGGGTCAGCATGGCCTCGTAGCCCGCGCCCTCGTACGCGCCGCCGAGGTTCTTCAGCAGCACGTCCGTGTCGTCGTGGGACTCCGCCATCCCCTGGCCGAACTCCCGTACGTGCTGCGCCCATTCACGCAGCTCGTCCTCGTCCACATCAGGCCAGTTGAGCCCCATCAGGTCCATGATCCAGACGAGCTCCGACGGCAGGTCGATCGACAATGCCAACCCCCAAGTTCGAACAGGCGCTTGTCATGCTCGCTGGCGCCAGAGTAGACGCGCAAGCCTCCGCTTCGGTTCCCGCCCTCCCGCCCGCCGGACGGGGGCCGTCGGGGGCGGGTGGCGCGGGCCTGGCGCTGGGGCGCGGAGCGTGCGCTACCGGCGCGCACGGCTTGCGATACCCGCGCGAAGGCGCACGGTGGGCAGAGTGCAACCCGGCACCGATCACACCCAGTCGGACACAGGCCCCAGAACGGTGAATGAGTGCCAAACATGGGTAAATCCCTGACGGACCCGGAGAATTCGTGCTTCTCTGCTGCTGAATCTCCAGCCGGAATCCTTCCTTCCACGGTCGGCCGCGCCCCGGATCGGACAGTCTCGAACAGCCTCACGGATGAGGGCGGACTCCGGTCACTCCGGGGGCGCGCACGGAGCTGAAACGCGGAGCCGAGCATGCTCACCACCCTGCAGACCTCCTACACGGACACCCGCGCCGGCGACCTGGCCTGGCAGCTGGGCGGCGAGCCGCTGCCCGCGCTGGCCGTCCGCGACCTCAGACTCGACGACGCCCGCAGTGCCCCGGGCGGCCTCCGGGGCACCCTCCAGCTGCGGCTGCTGGGCGCCTCGCACCAGGTGGTGCTGGCCGCCGGACCGGGCGACTGCCTGGAGACGGTGGCCTGCCTGCCGGGCCGCCGCACCCCGCTGCCCGCCCGGGTGGCGGAGCAGGTGGCCGGCTGGGAGTACGAGTTCGCGGCCCGGATCGAGGAGCTGCCGCCGCACGTGTTCGAGGCCCGGGCGCAGGAGCTGCTGGACCTGGTCGAGGGGCACCCGCGGGCGCTGGCCGGGGTCTTCCCGGGCGACCCGAGCGCCTTCACCGCGCTGGTCGCGCACTGCGAGGACCGCCGGGTGCACTGGCGGACGTGGCACGCCTACCCGCAGGAGGGACGGCTGGTCTGCACCCGGTCCTCGCTGTCGCTGCCCGCCGCCGTCCGCCCCGAAACCCCCCGCCCCGCCACCGGGACGCGGGGCGCGGCCGACCGGGGCGCCCCCGCGCAGGTCGGATGGTGACCGGACGTCAACCCGGCACCCCGGTCTGTCCCCCGGATGGGTGCAGCCATTCACCCGGGCTCTCGCCTAGCGTTCATTCATGATCAACCACCCGGTCGGACGGCCCGCGCAGCCGGGTCCGGACGCCACCGCGCCCCCGCCCGCGGCCGCCCCGCCGCCCTCCGCCCCCCGCGCCGCGGGCCCCGGCGGCGCGGTCCGGGCCGGCGGCGCCATACCGCTGGCCCTGGCCCCCCGTCCGGCCCGCGTGCTGGTCCTGCTGGCCGCGTTCGTCTGCGCGGCCTGCGGCCTGGTGTACGAACTCGAACTGGTCGCGCTCGGCGGCTACCTGCTGGGCGACTCGGTCACCCAGACCTCCGTGGTGCTGTCGGTGATGGTGTTCGCGATGGGCATCGGCTCACTGCTCGCCAAGGGCCTCACCCGCCGCCCGGCCACCTCCTTCGCGCTGGTCGAGTACGCGCTGTCGCTGACCGGCGGCCTGTCCGCGCTGGCCCTGTACTGCGGCTGGGCCTGGCTGCACCAGCCGCGCGCCACCCTGGTGGCGCTGATCGCCGCCACCGTGCTGATCGGCCTGCTGATCGGCGCGGAGATCCCGCTGCTGATGACGCTGATCCAGCGGATCCGCCGGGAGCACGCCGGGCGGGCCGTCGCCGACCTGTTCGCGGCCGACTACGTGGGCGCGCTGATCGGCGGCCTGGCCTTCCCCTTCGTGCTGCTGCCGACCCTCGGCCAGACCGCCGGGGCGCTGCTGACCGGCGCGGTGAACGCGGTGGCGGGCGCCGTGGTGGTGCTCTGGCTGTTCCGCGCCGAGCCCGGCCCGCGCACCCGGCTGCTGCTGTGGACCGGCTGCGGCCTGGTGCTGGCCCTGCTCGCGCTGGCCGCCGCCTGCACCGGCGCGATCGAGCGCGCCGCCCGGCACGCGCTGTACGGCGGCCCGATCCGGTTCGCCGCGCAGAGCCGCTACCAGGAGATCGTGCTGACCGGCGGCCCGGGGCCCGCCGGGGCGCCCCGGGCGGACGACGCGCCCCGGGTGCCCGCGCAGCGCACCGCGCCGCCGCTGGAGCTGTTCCTGGACGGCCGGCTGGCGGTCTGCGGCCCCGGCGAGTACCGCGACCACGAGGCGCTGGTGCGCCCCGCGCTGGCCGGCGGGCCGAGCGGGCGGGTGCTGGTGCTGGGCGGCGGCGACGGCCTGGCGCTGCGCGAGGTGCTGCGCCACCCGGCGGTGCGCGGCGTGCTGGTGGTCGAGCGGGACGCGGCGCTGCCCGCGCTGGCCCGCCGGGACGCCGCGTTCGCCGCGCTGACCGGGCACGCCTTCGACGATCCGCGGGTGCGGCTGGTCCAGGCCGAGCCGCTGGACTGGCTGCGCGGCTCCGCGGAGCGCTTCGACGTGATCGTCGCCGACCTGGACGGTGCCGCGGCGGGCGGCAAGTACCGCTCCCGCGAGTTCTTCGGGCTGGCCGCCCGGCGGCTGGCCCCGGCGGGCCGGCTGGCGACCCGGGGCGGCCTGCCGGACGGCGGGCTGTGGACGGCCGAGTCCGGCCTGGACGCGGCCGGCCTGGCGGCGGTGGCCTACCAGGGCGGTGCCCCGGCCGCGGCGGACTGCGGGTACCCGGGCCCGGCCCCGGCGTTCCTGCTGGCCGCCCGCACCGCACCGGTGCTGGACCTGGCACCGGACGTACCGGCCCCGCGCTCGCTGACCGTGCCCGCGCTGCGGGCCTCCGAAGCCCTGCTGACCGCCCGCCGCCCGTCCCCGCTGCCGCCGCCGCACACCCTGCTGGGGCCGTGAGGACGCCCGCCCGGGCGGCGGGAGCGGCCGGGCGGCGGGAACACCCGGGCGACCCGCCCCCGGCCCGCACCGCACGCCGCGGCCCGGACGGGGGAGCCGTTCGCCCGGGTGGCCGGAGCCGTCGGCCCGGACCGGGGGGCCGTTCGCCCGGGTGGCGGGAGCCGTCGACCCGGTCTGTGAAAGCGCTTGCCCGGCCGGGCAGTTCGGCCGGGGCGGCAGCGGGCGGGGACGGCCCGGCGCGGGGCCTGCTGCGCCCAATGGCGGGTTGGTCGTCCCGGCTTCGCGTGGAGGACTCGGCACGGCGGCGGGCGGTCGGTAGGCTCGCCGGTATGGAGCATGAGGTTGTCGTCCCGGTGCCCGCCGAGGTGGTCCGGGAGGCGCTGGTGGACCGCGAACTGGTGGCCCGCTGCGTCCCGGGGCTGAGCGCGGTCGCGTCGGCGTCCGCGCCCGCGGCGGCGGACAGCCGGCTCAGGATCCGGATCGCCGGGTCGACCATCACCTTCGCCGGCCGGCTGACGGTGGACACCTGGCGGGACGACGCGCTGGAGCTGCGGCTGAGCGGCGAGGAGATCCGCGGCGCGGCCCCGGTCGCCGCCGAGCTGCGGATCACCCTGGCCGAGCGCACCGGCGAGACCGCGGTCCGCTTCAGCACCGGCCTGACCGCCTCCGGGCGGCTGGCCGGCTTCGACGAGGAGGCGCTGGAGTCGACCGGCCGCCGGCTGATCGACCGGGCGGTGGCGGCGCTGGTCGCCGAGCTGTCCGAGCCCGCCGACCACGACGGGGAGGACGACGCGGACGGCGGGGAGGACGAGGACGGCGACCCGGCGGACGGCGCGACCGTGGTCTTCCTGGACGACCGCGAGCGCGGCCAGGACCTCGACGACGACCTGTCCGACCTGATCTCCTTCGACGACGCGGACGACCTGCCCGCCCCGGTGCCCGCCGCCTCCCGCCCGGAGCCCGGCTACGAGCAGGAGGGCGCCCCGGTGCGGCGCAGCATCGTCGGCCGCTCCGCCGAGGAGGTCGACCACGCCCCGCCGCACGGCCGGTACGCGCCCGCCCCGCCCGCGCACAGCGCCCGGGCCCGGGCCGCCTCCCGCTGGGGCGGCGCGGAGCCGACGCGGCTGCCCGGCGCGCACGGCGAGCGCAGCGCGCTGCCGTGGATGATCGGCGGCGGGGTCGCGCTGATCGGCGGCGCGGTGGTGCTGGTCCGGGCCCTGCGGCGGCGCTGAGCCCCTCCGCGGCCCCCTAAACTGGCTGTCCATGAGCAACGACCGCGACGCCCTGCTGGCGCAGATCAAGGACAAGGCCGTCGTGCACGGCAAGGTCACCCTCTCCTCCGGCCGGGAGGCCGACTACTACGTGGACCTGCGCCGGATCACGCTGGACGCCGAGGCGGCGCCGCTGGTCGGCAAGGTGATGCTGGACGCGGCGGCGGACCTGGAGTTCGACGCGGTGGGCGGCCTGACCCTGGGCGCCGACCCGGTGGCCGCGGCGATGCTGCACGCGGCGGCGGCCCGCGGCCGCAAGCTGGACGCCTTCGTGGTCCGCAAGGCGGGCAAGGCGCACGGCCTGCAGCGCCGGATCGAGGGCCCGGACGTGAAGGGCCGCCGGGTGCTGGCGGTGGAGGACACCTCGACCACCGGCGGCTCGGTGCTGACCGCCGTGGAGGCGCTGCGCGAGGCGGGCGCCGAGGTGGTCGGCGTCGCGGTGATCGTGGAGCGCGGCGCGGCCCCGGCCATCGCCGAGGCGGGCCTGCCGTACGTCACCGCGTACACCCTGGACGACCTGGGCCTGTGAGCCGCTGAGCCGCTCCCCCGCGTTCCACGTGGAACGGCGTGCGGCGGGACGCGGCGGAACGGAACGGCAGCGGGCCCCGACCACCACCCGGTGGTCGGGGCCCGCTGCGCGTCGCGCTCAGTTCTTGCGGTGGCGTCCGCTGGAGACCGGCTCGCCCTCCTGGGCGGCGGTGCCGTCCGCGGCGGCGGCCTTCTTCTTCTTCCGCTCGCGGATCACCTCGACGAAGATCGGCGAGACCGAGATCAGGATGATCAGCGCCATCGCGGGCAGCAGGTACTTGTCGATCACCGGGGCGAGCTGGTCGCCGGTGAAGTAGCCGATCAGCAGCATGGTCTCGGTCCACAGCACCGCGCCCACGACGTTCCAGACGAAGAAGGTCTTGGCGGGCATCTGCAGGGTGCCGGCGACCGGGTTGAGGAAGGTCCGCACGATCGGGATGAAGCGGGCCATCACCACGGCCTTGGCCGGGCCGAACTTCTCGAAGTACTCCTCGGCCTTCGCCACGTACTCGGGCCGCAGGATCTTCGAGTTCGGCTTGTCGAACATCCGCGGGCCGACCTTCCGGCCCAGCAGGTGCCCGAGCTGGGCGCCGACGATCGCGCAGATCGGCGCGCCGATCAGCAGCAGGGCGATGTTCATCTGGGTGCCGGGGCCGAGCACCTTCTCGGCCGCGCTGGAGGCGGCGACGCCGGCCAGGATGAGCAGTGAGTCGCCGGGGAAGAAGAACCCGACCAGCAGGCCGGTCTCGGCGAAGATGATCGCCAGGATCCCGATGGCGCCGACCGAGGCGACGAGCTGTTTGGCGTCAAGGACATTGACGGCGAGCTGGATGTGTTCCACGCGCGCAGGATAGCCCGTACTGCTTTGCGAAGCCTTAACCGCGGGTCCGGACCGTCCCGGCCGGGGCCGCCGGAGGAGCCGCCGTCCCAAGTGGCGGGCCGCTGGGTGTGTCCGGTGGGGGAGTCTGGGAGGATGGCCCAGGTGTCCGGCCCGCGGTCGAGCTGCCACCCTCTCTCGCTCGCACCGCACCGATGTCGTGAACCACAGGCGTATCGAGCCTTCGGACAGCGTCGTCCGATCGCCCCACACCGACAGGAGCGGATCCGCATGCCCATCGCAACTCCCGAGGCCTACAACGAGATGCTCGACCGGGCCAAGGCAGGCAAGTTCGCCTACCCGGCCATCAACGTCACCTCGACGCAGACCCTGCACGCCGCGCTGCGCGGCTTCGCCGAGGCCGAGAGCGACGGCATCGTCCAGATCTCCACGGGTGGTGCGGAGTTCCTGGGCGGCCAGCACAACAAGGACATGGTGACCGGCGCGGTCGCGCTGGCCGAGTTCGCGCACATCGTCGCGGCCAAGTACGACATCACCGTGGCGCTGCACACCGACCACTGCCCGAAGGACAAGCTGGACGGCTACGTCCGCCCGCTGATCGCGGTCTCCGCCGAGCGCGTGGCCCGCGGCGAGAACCCGCTGTTCCAGTCGCACATGTGGGACGGCTCGGCCGAGACCCTGGCCGACAACCTGGCCATCGGCCAGGAGCTGCTGGCCCAGGCCGCCGCCGCCAAGATCATCCTTGAGGTCGAGATCACCCCGACCGGCGGCGAGGAGGACGGCGTCACCCACGAGATCAACGACGAGCTGTACACCACCGTCGCCGACGCGGTCCGCACCGCCGAGGCGCTCGGCCTGGGCGAGAAGGGCCGCTACCTGCTGGCCGCCTCGTTCGGCAACGTGCACGGCGTCTACAAGCCGGGCAACGTCGTGCTGCGTCCGGAGCTGCTCGCCGACCTGCAGGCCGAGATCGGCAAGAAGTACGGCAAGCAGGACCCGTTCGACTTCGTCTTCCACGGCGGCTCCGGCTCCACCGAGCAGGAGATCCTGACCGCGCTGGAGAACGGCGTCGTCAAGATGAACCTCGACACCGACACCCAGTACGCCTTCACCCGCCCCGTCGTGGACCACGTGTTCCGCAACTACGACGGCGTGCTGAAGGTCGACGGCGAGGTCGGCAAGAAGAACACCTACGACCCGCGCACCTGGGGCAAGCTGGCCGAGGCCGGCATGGCCCACCGCGTCACCGAGGCCGCGCAGCAGCTGCGCTCGGCCGGCAAGCGCATGAAGTAAGGCGCCACCGCGCACGGTGCCCCCGCCCCCGGCCCGCCCGGGCGCGGGGGCACCGCCGTGTCCGGGCCCGGGTCACGGCGCCCCGTCCGGGTGGCAGACTGGCACACCATGGAGATGCACAAGAACCTGCTCGACGGTCCCGGGCCGACCCTCCTGCCCGAGGAGGAGCAGCCGTACCGGATGCTCGCCGAGGAGTCCGCCTCGCCGACCCAGGTGGCGGCCGAGTACCCGTCCTTCTGCCTGGCCTGGGCGATGCTCGCGGACGACGCCTTCACCGCCGGGCGGACGGTGGAGTCCTACGCGTACGCCCGCACCGGCTACCACCGCGGTCTGGACGCGCTGCGCCGCAAC
This sequence comes from Kitasatospora saccharophila, assembly GCF_039529925.1. NCBI lineage: Bacteria > Bacillati > Actinomycetota > Actinomycetes > Kitasatosporales > Streptomycetaceae > Kitasatospora > Kitasatospora saccharophila. The sequence goes on from NZ_BAAANS010000001.1 coordinate 233,895, forward strand.
GGCTGGAAGGGCCACGGCCCGGTGCCGTGGGAGCACCGCGGCAACCGGGGCTTCCTGCGCTGCCTGGCGGCGCTGGCCCGGGCCGCCGGGGCGATCAAGGAGACCGAGGAGGAGACCCGCTGCTGGCAGTTCCTGAAGGACAGCAGCGCCGAGGCGTACACCGTGCTCCGGCAGGAGCACTGAGACCGGCCCCCGACCGATCCGACGGGCCGTCCCCCGCTGCGGGGGGGCGGTCCGTCGCCGTTCGCGGGGCCGTTCAGAGCATCGGGTAGGAGTCCAGGTAGGCCGCCCAGAACCGCGCCCCGGCGCGGAACGGCAGCTCGTCCCAGGCGGTGGCGTCCTCGCGGATGATCTCCTCGACGTCGGCCCAGTCGTGGGGCGTCGGCCGCTCCTCGGGGGTCGGGCGCTCGGCGGCGATCTTGTACACCAGGTAGCTGAGCGAGGAGACGTCCCGGTGGGCCAGCTCGTACTCCACGTCGGAGTCCGGGTCCGCGACCCAGATCGTGCCGTCGCCCAGGTGCACGAAGACGTCCGCCCGGTAGAGCTCGCCGAGCGGCTGGAGCCGGCCGTGCGGGGTGTCGACCGGCGCCGGGTCGGCGTCCTCGACGAAGGCCGTCGGGGGGCTGGCCGGGTCCCGCTCGGCCAGGGCGGCCAGGATCCGGAACAGCCCGTCCGAGTACGGGACGCCGGTGGTGGCGGCGAACCGCGCCCCGGCCCCGTCGTCCGGCCAGATCCGGGCGGCGGCGTCCGGCCGCAGCCGCAGCATCCCGCCCGCCGGGACCTCCTCGGCGACGGCCCGCCAGTCGATCGACACCAGCACGTGCGTGCTCCCCTCCTCGCTCCGGTTCCCCTTCGGGCCGGTGCGCCGGCCCCGCGGGCGGGTGCGTCAGGACCCGCACCGGATCACGCCCGGTCGGGCCGGTCGGCCCGTTCCACGTGGAACCGCCCCCTTCCTACCAGTCGGCGGGTAGGTTCCGGGAAGGCCCGGACCCGGACCCGGCCGTGGACGTTCGAAAGGCTGCGCCCCGATGGCACCACAGGTGACGTACGAGCTGCTCAGGTCGGTGTTCGCCGCGAACGAGGTCCTCCGGTTCCCCGGGGCGAGCCTCCCGGCCTCCCTCGTGCACGCCCCGACCCGGGCCTACCTCGCCACCGTCGGGCTCCCGGCCGTCAGCAACTGGCTCTTCCTGCCGCCGGTGTGGCACGCGGACGAGCCGCTGTCGACAGTCGGGGAGGTCGACCCGTACCTGGACGACATGGTCGGCCTGCCGGCGGGCGCCCCGGACTGGACGGTGGTCGGCCAGGTCGCGGACGACCTGCTGGCGGTGGACGGCGAGTCCGGCCGGCTGTGGTTCTTCCCCGGCGGCGAGGACGAGATCGTGCCGTCCTTCGACCGGATCGACACCCTCGGCCTGTTCCTGCACGTCCTGCAGCGGGAGCGGACCGCGCTCTACGGCCCCGAGGACGGCGCGGACGACGGGCTCGACCCGCACGCGGAGATCGACCGCGTCCGCGCGGAACTGCGCGCGATCGACCCCGCCGCCTTCGCCGACCCCGAGGGCACCTGGGCCCGGCTGCTCCAGGGCTTCGAGGACGAGTGGACCGACTTCTCGGTCGAAGAGCCCGCGCCGCCGGGCGACGGCGCGTTCCAGGCCCCTCCGCACCCGCGCTGACCGCCCTCCCCGACCGCTCAGCCCAGCCGCTCGGCCCGACCGCTCGGCCCGCCGACCGTCCGCGTCCGCACCGATAGGCTCTCCGCATGACCGCAGAACTCTCCCGGCGCCTGCTCGACCGCTTCGGCCCCGGCGGCCTGCGCCGCGTCCCGGCGGCGGACCTCGCGACGGCCGACCTCCCCGCCGAGGCGGCCCGGCTGCTCGCGGACTGCGGCCTGCCCGTCCAGGTCGGCCCGTACTTCACCACCTCGGCGGCCGACGCCCTGCCGCTGGCCGCCTTCGCCGCGCAGCGGGGGCTGCCCGCGCCGACCGGCGGCGAGGACCGCTGGGCCCGGCTGGGCACCGACCGCGGCGCCGAACTGTGCGTCGACCCGTCCGGCCGGGTGTGGGCGGTCTTCGTCGCTTTCCGGGAGCGCCCGCTGCTGGTCAGCACCAGCCTCGCCGCCTTCCTCGACTCGCTGGCCGAACTCGACGACGCGCTGCGCCGGTTGGCCGCCGCCGAGCGGCCGCAGGAGGTCTTCGAGCTGTTCGGCGCGGTCGAGAGCCGACTGCGCGGCACCGACCTGCGGGCCTTCGAGAGCGACGAGAACTGGTGGCCCCGGGTGCTGGAGGACGTCCGGCACACCCGCGGCGTGCCCGGGTACGCCGCGTTCAAGGTCCGCGACGGGCAGGGCGGCGAGCAGGTCCTCACCGCCGACGGCTCGCTCGCCCTGCACCCCGAAGAGGCCCTCTGGTACCGGCTGGCCGGCGGCGGCGCGCGTCCCGAGGACGTCCTGGAGGTCTACACCGAGCTGCAGTCCTGCTTCATGCCCGGCCACTACTGCAGCGTGTGGATGGGCCGGACCTTCCCGCAGGCCGAGTTCACCCACAGCTTCGACTACGGCGACACCGCCGCCGAGCGCGAGGCCGGCATCCGCGAACTCGCCGAGGCACTGACCGCCCGCAACGGCTGATCCCCGCCGCGGCCGCCCGCGACGGCTGACCGCCGACCGCTGACCGTCCGCGACTGCCGACCGGGCACCGCAGCCGGTCGGCCGCCACAGCTGACCGAACGTCAACTCGCTTGTCCCCCAAGGGGGCTAGCCTGGGGCGGTGACCGCTCACCGCATACCCGGCCCGACCGCCCGCCGCCTCCTCGCGCTGCCCGCCGTCCTGGCCGTCACCCTCGCGACGGGCGCGTGCACCGGCGGCTCCGACGACAGGCCCGGCGCCGTACTCTCCTACGCCGAGGTCCGCTCCACCGCGCAGCAGCTCGGCGAACAGGGCTCCGACACCTGCCCGTTCGGGCTGGACCTGCCCGCCGCGCTCAAGGCCGCCGGCGTCGACCTGACCGCCACCGGCGGCTCGACCGACGACCGGCCCGCCACCGGCGAGACCCGCGAGGGCCAGGGGCCGGTCCCCTGGCCGTCCGGCATGACGCCGCCGTCGTCCATGCCCTCCGCCCCCGGCACCCCGCCGCACGGCCGGATCACCTGCGTCTGGACGGCCGACGGCGGCCCGGTCGAGCTCGACCTGCTGGCCGTGCCGCTGAACGACGTCGGGCTCAACATCATGCTGCCGTCCATCGCCCGGGCCGGGAACCTCCCCGCCAGCCGGCTGGAGGAGGTCGCCGCGCACCGCCCGGCGCCCGGCGGCCCGCCGCTGCTCACCCCGGACGGCGGCCTGGCCGCGGTCGCCCGGATCCCGGCGAAGGGTGACGGGGACCTCGTGCTGCTGCTCTCCCAGGACCCGCCGGACGATGGCGAGCACGTGCTGAGCGGGGAGTCGCTCGGCAAGGTGCTGGCCCGCCTCGCAGCCGGTGTCCACGGCTGAAACCGCTGGTCGGAGCGGTCTTCGGGCCGCCGGCCCGTCCGTTCCGGGTCCGGATCGGGGGGTTCCGGGAACCATGCGGAGCCATACCGCGTATGTTCACGGTGCGGCCCCGTTCGAACGGACGTGCCCGCCCGCCCCGCCACCGTCCCGAGGGAAGTCCAGATGCGCGCAGCCTCCCGGACCGGCCGCAGCCGCTCCGTCCGCCGCCGTCGGCTGGCCGTCACCGTGGGCTGCACCGCGCTGGTCGCGGCCCTCGGCACCGCCGGGCTGCTCGCCCTGAACCACGACGCCCCACGGACGCCCGACAGCGACTCGACCAGCCAGGCCCGGGCCGTCCCGGCACTGACCGAGCCGACCGCAGCCTCCCCCGCCGCGACCGCGTCCGCTTCCTCCTCCGCCTCGGCCGAGCCGCCCGCCGCCCAGCCCTCCGCCCAGCCGTCCGGCCGGCCCTCCACCAGTACGCCGGAGATCGTCGTCCACGGCAGCGGCAGCTTCACCACCGCCACCGCCAACGGGGCCCGGGTCGGCAGTGGCAGCGTGCTGCGCCGCTACCGGGTGGAGGTCGAGAACGGCATCGGCATCGACCCGAACACCGCCGCGGCCGTCGTCCAGGGCGTGCTGTCCGACCCGCGCGGCTGGACCGCCGACAAGCGCGACAGCTTCCAGCTGGTCTCCTCCGGCAGCTACGACTTCACCGTCAAGATCGCCTCCCCCGACACCACGGACGCGATCTGCGCCACCGACGGCCTCGACACCCAGGGCGAGGTGAACTGCGACGTCGGCAAGCAGGTGATGGTCAACTCCAAGCGCTGGCTGACCGGTTCACCCCAGTTCGACGGCTCCCTGGACGACTACCGGGCGCTGATCATCAACCACGAGGTCGGCCACCGGATCGGCCACGGCCACGAGACCTGCCCCGGCCCCGGCAAGCCCGCCCCGGCGATGATGCAGCAGATCTACGGCCTCAAGGGCTGCGTGGCCAACGCCTGGCCCTACGACGCCAACGGGTCCTACCTGAGCGGCCCGTCCGTCAACTGATGCCCCTGCCAGCACCGGGCGTCCGACCCGTCACCCGCGCCGAACTCGAAGCCGCCTACGGCACCGACGGCCTGCGCCGCGTCGCCCCCGCCGACCTGCCCGCCTGCGTCACCGACCCCGGCGCGCGCACCGTCCTCACCGACATCGGCCTGCCCACCACCCCCAACGCCTTCCTCACCAACCACCAGGAACTGATCCTGCTGACGGAGCGGGTCGACGACCCCGCCACCCACTGGCCCGACCTGCCGGACGGCGCCGCCGCCATGGTGGTGGTCGGCGAGTGGGGCCCGCTGTTCGCCCTCGACGGCCGCACCGGCGAGGTGTACGCCGTCCCCTTCCTCTCCCGCGCCGCCACCACCTTCGCCGGCCGCCCCGCCCACCGCGACCTGCACTCCTTCCTGCGCTGCCAACTCGCCTTCGGCGCACCGGAACTGAACCTGCTCGGCGACCTGATGGACCCGGACACCGCCGACTGGTGCCGCGCCCACGTCCCCGGCTTCGCCGAGCTCTTCCCCGTCGAGGAACTGGACGAGGACGGCTGGCCGATCGAAGAGGACCCCGCCCCCGACGCCCCCGCCCCGGACCCGGCCGACCCCGACCGGTACGACCCGGACGCCGTCATCGCCCGGCTCGCCGACAAGCTCCGGCAGATCGAACCCGACCTGCTGCACCACCCGGCCTGGGAGTCGATCCTGTGGCACTTCCGCCACGGCTACTGACCCCGACCGGTCGGCCGGTCGCTCGGAACCACTCAACTACCTTGCTTGGCAGGCATGTTGTGGTGGACTTCGCTCCAGACGGTTTCGCGGGCGGTGCCGTTGTTCCGGGAGGGCGGCGAGTAGCGGTGCCCCCAACGGTCGCCCAGGGCGAGGGCTTTGAGGACGGCCAGGTGGTCCTCGGGGCTGGGGGAGCCGTCCTCGGGTCGGAAGATGCGCAGTTCGACGCGGTAGCCGTCCGGGATGACGGTGAGCCTGGCCTCCCCGCCACCCGCCTCAGCGAGTTGCTCGGCGATCTCCCAGGCGCGTTGCCGCAACACGTCACCGCTCACCGGGCCACCCCCAGCGCGGAGCGGCTCTCGGCGCCCAGTTCCGGGGTCGCGATCCGGACGGGGGCGGGGAACTCGCCGCGTAGCAGCGCGAGTTCGAGCAGCGCCTCGGCGAGCCGCTGCGCCCAGGGCAGTCCGACGCACCCCAGCGCGAGGCCGGCCAGCTCCGGCGGGACGTCGTCGCGGTAGACCGGCGAGAGGCCGGTCGGCGGGTCGAGGCGGGCGGTGTGGAAGGCGCGTTCCAGCGAGTCCGCCGCCCGCTCGGAGTCGGTGAACCCGCCGCGCAGGAACCGTTGCAGGACGTCGACGGCCACCAGTGGTTGTCCGGTGTACAGCACGTGCTTCCTCTCTTTGATGGTGCAGTGCGTTCAGGCCACATCGGCCACGGCACAGCGCGGGCAGGCGCAGGCCGGCCAGGTCAACGCCGAGACCAGCGGCAGGATCTCTTCTTCGTCCGAGAAACAGGAGGAGACCTGCACCCGGGCCCCGTCGGGCCGCACCCGGTAGACCCGGATCGTCAACCTGGCCTTCTGGCTTGCACGTTGGTGGTGGGACATGGCGATGAACCTCGCGATGACTGTGCGGGGAGGAAGCGGGCGGGGCGTTCACGCCCCCTGGACGGGGGTGCAGCCGAGCGCGCGCCGGGAGAACACCCCCGCACGCCGGTCACCGTCCGCTTCTTTCTGCGTTCTGTGTGTCACAAGCATCGGCAAGAAGGGCTACGCTCACCAGGGCTTGACCGTTGACTATTCCGTCCTGTCGAAGGGGAGCAACGATGGAAACTGGCAACGAAGTTGATGTGGTGTCATCTCCCGCCCTGCGCTTCGGCCGGGAGCTTGCCAGGTCACGGGCGGCCCGTGGTTGGTCGCAGGTCAGACTCGCCAAGCAGATGGGTTACAGCAACGGCTACATCTCGCTCATCGAACGAGGTAAGCGGGGACTGACTTTTACATTCGCGGTAAAGGCCGATGAGGTGTTCGGTACGGGCTCGCGGTTCCAGGAACTCTGGCGGCTCTATTCGAACGCGAGTCTGGTGGAGGGGTTCACGGAGTACGTCGAGGCGGAGGCGAGGTGCCGGGTGCTCCGTACCTTCGAGTTGGGCGTCGTTCCGAGCCAGTTCCAAACACCTGCCTATGCTTCGGCCCTGGCGATGGCTGCGGTGCGACGCGGCGACATCACCGAAGCCCAGGCAGAGGCCCGAGTGTCTTTCCTGGCGAACCGCCAGCAGATCTTCCGGCGTCCTACCGCCCCCCTCGTCCACGCGGTACTGGACGAGGGATGCATCCGCCGTGTCGTGGGCGGCCCCGAAGTCATGGCAGAACAGCTCGCCTACCTTGAGGCCGTGGCCGCGAGTCCCCGAGTGGTGTTGCAGATCGCGCCGTTCGACCTCGGGGAGCGGGTGCCGTTCAGGATGCCGGTGGTGCTCCTCACCCTGCCCGACCGTTCGATGCTCGGCTACGCGGAGTCCCTGGCCCGAGGCTATGTGGAACGAAGCCGGGAGACCGTCGCATCCTGGTCCAAGCGATACGATCGGCTTCTGGTGGAGTCCGCACCAACGGCCCCTTCACTAGCCATGGTCCGAACTGCTCGGAAGGAACTCTCATGACCCGCATCGACCTGCCCGAGGCTCGCTGGGTGAAGAGCAGCCACAGCACCGACGGCGGCAACTGCGTCGAGTTCGCACCCGAGTTCACTGCCACCCACGGCATCGTCCCGGTCCGCGACTCCAAGGACCCGCACGGCCCCGCCCTGATGTTCACCGCGAACGGCTTCGCTGCCTTCGTCGCTGCCGCCAAGTCCGGCCGTTTCGGCGAGATCTGACCTGCCACCAGCACCACAGCGCCCCGCAGCCCGAGCACTTGAGCGCGCGGGGCTTCTTCATGCCCAAAACCGGGAAACCCTGCTCCGACGCCTCCACCCCGAAACTACGATCAGCCCCCAGCAGAGGCTTGCCGCACCAGCTCCGGGAGGAACGCACATGCCCCACCTCGACCTGTCCGACACCCACTGGGTGAAGAGCAGCCACAGCTCCGACGGCGGCGAGTGCGTCGAGTGGGCCCCCGCCGCTCACCCCGGCCTCGTCCCCGTCCGCGACTCCAAGGATCCCCAGGGGCCTGCTCTGCTGTTCACCGCTAGCAGCTTCGCCGCCTTCGTCACTGTGACCAAGTCCGGGCATTTCAGCGAGGTCTAACCCACACGTACTCACCCTGGAAGGAACTCTGATGACCCGCCTCGACCTGTCCAACACCCACTGGGTGAAGAGCAGCCACAGCACCGACGGCGGCGACTGCGTCGAGTGGGCCCCCGCCGCTCACCCCGGCCTCGTCCCCGTCCGCGACTCCAAGGATCCCCAGGGGCCTGCCCTGCTGTTCACCGCTAACAGCTTCGCCGCCTTCGTCACCGCCCTCAACTCCGGCCTTCTCAAGGCGAACTGACCCTCCGGGCTGCCGGGCACGACGTCCGCCGCGCCCCTGCCGCCGCTCGTGCCCGTCACCCGCGCCGAGCTCGATGCCGGACTGACCAACGGCCCGGCCCGGCACGCCCCGGAGGGTGTGCCGGGCCGCGCGGCGTTCGAGGTCCGCGGTCCACCGGGAGCCGGCCGCGGGGGCGTGGTGCTCAGCCCAGCACCGGCAGGTAACCGGACAGGTCGCTGCGTTCGCCGCTGGCGGTGAGCACGGTGTCCAGTGCGTCGGACCAGGCGAGGCGGCCGGTGGCGAGGCGGATCCAGGTGAGCGGGTCGGTCTCCACCACGCTGGGCGGGGTGCCGCGGGTGTGCCGGGGGCCTTCGACGGCCTGCACCACGGCGTACGGCGGGATGCGCAACTCGACTGCTCCGCCTGGTACTTGGACGGCGAAGGCGTCGGCGAGCAGCCGGGCGGTGGAGGCCAGCGCGAACTTGTCGTGCGGGAAGGCGTCGATGTCGAGCGCGGCGGCCAGGTCGTCGGCGTGCACCACGGTCTCGACCAGCCGGGTGACCAGGAAGTCGGCCAGTGGCATCGGGCCGAACCGCATCGGGATGATCCGGCCGGGCTCGCGGCCCGCGTCGCTGTCCAGGGCCTTCCACAACTCGCCGATCTGCCGGTCGAGTTCGCCGGAGACCTGGGCGGCGTCGCCGGCGAACTGCTCGGCGACCAGCTCGACGGCGGTGGAGTTGATGGCGGCGGCCGCGGTGCGGGTCTGCGAGGCCCAGTACAGCGGGGTGATCGGGGCCTGCGGCGGCAGCGGGTCGTGCAGGTGCAGCGGCACCCAGCTGGCCACCATGCCGAGGTGGGCGACGAGTTCGCGCACCCGCCACTCCCCCAGCCGGGTGGGCAAGGTCAGTCGGTCGTCGTCCAGGGCGCGGACGGCGGCGGCGATCGCGTCGAGCTGCCCGGTGAGTGCGTCGCGCACCTTCACCGGGTCGTAGGTTCGGGGCTTCACGGTGGGCATGCCCGCAGCGTACAAAACGCCGACGGGCGGCCGGGCCGAATACTTCCGGTCCGACCGCCCGCAGGTTGACGCGCCGTCAGGCGAGCAGCGCCTCGATGACGCCGGTGTGGGCGTCGCGCAGCTCGGCCAGGGTGACGGTGAACTGGCCCTGGACCTCCAGCGCCTCGCCGTCCACCACGCCGATCCGGGCCACGGGCAGGCCGCGGGCGCCGCACATGTCGTTGAACCGGAGCTCCTCGCTGCGCGGGACGGCCACCACGGCACGACCGGCGGACTCGGAGAACAGGAACACGAACGGGTCGATGCCCTCGGGGACGACCACGCGGGCGCCCTTGCCGCCCTTGAGGCAGCTCTCCACCAGGGCCTGGGCGAGGCCGCCGTCGGAGAGGTCGTGCGCGGCGTCGACCATGCCGTCGCGGGAGGCGGCGATCAGGATCTCGCCGAGCAGCCGCTCGCGCTCCAGGTCGACCTTGGGCGGCAGGCCGCCGAGGTGGTTGTGCACGACCTGCGACCAGGCGGAGCCGCCCAGTTCGTCGGCGGTGTCGCCGAGCAGGTAGAGCAGCTGGCCCTCTTCGGCGAAGCCGACCGGGGTGCGCCGGGTGACGTCGTCGATGACGCCGAGCACCGCGACCACGGGGGTCGGGTGGATGGCGACGTCGCCGGTCTGGTTGTACAGCGAGACGTTGCCGCCGGTGACCGGGGTGCCGAGCACCTGGCAGGCGTCGGCCAGGCCGCGGGTGGCCTCGGCGAACTGCCACATCACGTCCGGGTCCTCGGGGGAGCCGAAGTTGAGGCAGTCGGAGACCGCGAGCGGCTTGGCGCCGCCGGCCGCGACGTTCCGGTACGCCTCGGCCAGGGCCAGCTGGGCGCCGGCGTACGGGTCCAGCTTGGCGTAGCGGCCGTTGCCGTCGGTGGCGACCGAGACGCCGAGGTTGGTCTCCTCGTCGATCCGGATCATGCCGGAGTCCTCGGGGGTGGCGAGCACCGTGTTGCCCAGCACGTAGCGGTCGTACTGGTCGGTGATCCACGCCTTGGACGCCTGGTTCGGCGAGCCGGCGACCTTGAGCAGCGCGTCCTTCAGCTCGGCGCCGTTGCTCGGGCGGGCGAGCCGCTCGGCGGTCGGGGCGTCGGCCTGCAGGGCGTCCTGCCAGGACGGGCGGGCGAACGGGCGGTGGTAGGTCGGGCCCTCGTGGGCGACGGTGCGCGGGGGCACGTCGACGACCAGCTCACCGTGCCAGAAGATCTCCAGGCGCTCGCCGTCGGTCACCTCGCCGATGACGGTGGCGATGACGTCCCACTTCTCGCAGATCTCCAGGAAGCGGTCGACCTTGCCGGGCTCGACGATCGCGCACATGCGCTCCTGCGACTCGCTCATGAGGATCTCCTCAGGAGAGAGCGTGTGGTCGCGCAGCGGGACGGTGTCGAGCTCGATCCGCATGCCACCGGTGCCGGCCGAGGCCAGCTCCGAGGTGGCGCAGGACAGACCGGCGCCGCCGAGGTCCTGGATGCCCGCGACGAGGTCTTCCTTGAAGATCTCCAGGGTGCACTCGATGAGGAGCTTCTCCTGGAACGGGTCGCCGACCTGGACGGCGGGGCGCTTGGCCGGGCCGGTCGCGTCGAAGGTCTCCGAGGCGAGCACCGAGACGCCGCCGATGCCGTCGCCGCCGGTGCGGGCCCCGTACAGGATGACCTTGTTGCCGGGGCCGGACGCCTGCGCGAGGTGGATGTCCTCGTGCTTCATCACGCCCACGCAGAGCGCGTTGACCAGCGGGTTGCCCTGGTAGCAGGAGTCGAAGACGACCTCGCCGCCGATGTTCGGCAGGCCCAGGCAGTTGCCGTAGCCGCCGATGCCCGCGACGATCCCGGGCAGCACGCGCCGGGTGTCCGGGTGGTCGGCCGCGCCGAAGCGCAGCGGGTCCATCACGGCGACCGGGCGGGCGCCCATCGCCAGGATGTCGCGGACGATGCCGCCGATGCCGGTGGCCGCGCCCTGGTAGGGCTCGATGTACGACGGGTGGTTGTGCGACTCGACCTTGAAGGTGACCGCGTAGCCCTGGCCGACGTCGACGACGCCGGCGTTCTCGCCGATGCCGACGAGCATCGCGTCGTTCTCCGGGGCCTTCTCGCCGAACTGCTTGAGGTGGACCTTGGAGCTCTTGTACGAGCAGTGCTCCGACCACATCACCGAGTACATCGCGAGTTCGGCGCCGGTGGGACGGCGGCCGAGGATCTCGCGGATCCGCGCGTACTCGTCCTCCTTGAGGCCGAGTTCGGCCCAGGGCTGGGCGGCTTCCGGGGTCTGCTCAGCGTTCTTGACGGTGTCGAGGCTCATCAGGCGTTCACCAGCTGCTTCAGGACGGAAGTGAAGAAGCCCAGGCCCTCGGTGGTCGGACCGGTGAGCGGCTCCACGGCGTGCTCCGGGTGCGGCATCAGGCCGACGACATTGCCGGCCGCGTTGGTGATGCCGGCGATGTCGCGGTACGAACCGTTCGGGTTCAGATCGAGGTACCGGGCCACCACGCGGCCCTCCGCCTCGAGTTCGTCGAGGACGTGCTCGTCGGCGACGAACCGGCCCTCGCCGTTCTTCAGCGGAACGACGATTTCCTGGTCGGCCGAGTAATCCCGGGTCCAGGCGGTGGAGGCGTTCTCGATGCGGAGCTTCTGGTCGCGGCAGATGAAGTGCAGCGAGTCGTTCCGGGTGAGCGCGCCGGGCAGCAGGTGCGATTCGCACAGCACCTGGAAGCCGTTGCAGATACCGAGGACCGGCATTCCGAGCCTGGCCTGCTCGATGACGGTGTCCATGACCGGCGAGAAGCGGGAGATGGCCCCGCAGCGCAGATAGTCGCCGTAGGAGAATCCGCCGGGCAGGACGACCGCGTCGACCTGGTGGAGATCCTTGTCACGGTGCCAGAGGGCCACCGGCTCGGCGCCGGCCAGGCGGACCGCGCGCTGGGCGTCGCGGTCGTCGAGGGAACCGGGGAAAGTGACGACGCCGACACGGGTGGTCACTTGCCCTCCTCCTCGACGCGGACGGTGAAGTCCTCGATCACGGTGTTGGCGAGGAAGGTCTCGGCGGCCTCGCGGATGCGGGCGAGCGCGGCGTCGTCGACCGGCCCCTCCAGCTCCAGCTCGAAACGCTTGCCCTGGCGGACGTCGGCGATCCCGGCGAACCCGAGACGGGGCAGTGCACGCTGCACCGCCTGGCCCTGGGGGTCGAGGATCTCCGGCTTGAGCATGACGTCGACTACGACGCGTGCCACTGGCACTCCCGGTGGTGATTGCGTGAAGGCGGGGGAACTCCAGACTACCTGGGGCGCGGGGCCTCCTTGCGGGCCACCTGCGGTAACGCGCGTAGACCCACACCCCTTACGCCCCAAGGGCCGCAGGCCCCCGCCAACCCTCCCGCGCATCCGATTTCGCCGCTTTAATCCCGTCTGCAACGGGAGGCTATCCGGACGGGTAACGGCGCGGGTAACGACCCGGCTAACCCCGTGCGGGGGAAGCCGGTGAATATCCCGAAAAAAGGAATCCCCAACTCTACGATTTCACCGGTCATCGGGTGCAGAATAGGGCGACCGGCAGCCGAGCGCGCCGCATCTCGGCGTGGGCTCCCCTGTCCGCCGGCGGATGCCGCGGACCCGGCCCAACGGACCGGCGGGGCATCCGAGACCCCCGACGGCCGAATTGCCCGAGAGGATTGACACCCATGGCTCAGCGTGTAGTGGTCACGCTCTCCGACGATCTGGACGGCGGCACCGCCGCGGAAACCGTTCACTTCGGTGTGGACGGGAAGTCGTACGAGATCGACCTGTCCGCGGACAACGCGGAAAAGCTCCGGGAGGCCCTCGCCCCGTTCGTCGCCGCCGGCCGCCGGCAGAGCCGCAGCGGAAAGTCCTTCCGCCGCACTGCCCTCACCCCGGACCCGGCCGCCGTCCGCAAGTGGGCGCAGTCCAACGGGCACGAGCTGCCCGCCCGGGGCCGCATCCCGAAGCACGTGTACGAGGCGTTCGCCGAGGAGAACTGACCGTCGCCACGGGCCCGTTGCGGGCCCGCCGCCCTTCCCCGGCCGCGCCGCCGGGGAAGGGTGGGGCGAGCAGGCCGATTGATGTTGTAGAGTAATTCTCGTCGCCGCAACCGGGGGAACCCGAGCGGGGCGGCCGGCACCCAGGTGCCGTGCGGACGTGGCTCAGTTGGTAGAGCATCACCTTGCCAAGGTGAGGGTCGCGAGTTCGAATCTCGTCGTCCGCTCGCAGTCAGCGTGAACAGACTGGTGCAGTACAACTCCATAACCTGCGGACGTGGCTCAGTTGGTAGAGCATCACCTTGCCAAGGTGAGGGTCGCGAGTTCGAATCTCGTCGTCCGCTCCAGTTCCGAAGGCCCCCCTCCACCGAGGGGGGCCTTCGGCGTTCCCGCGCGCTGCCGCACGGGCACCGATGACATTTGTCACCGCCCACCCGTGCGGACGCACCGGTGACCGGTGCGGGACCGCACTACTGGCGGGCCCCGCCCGCCGGGAGGCTGGAGCCATGACCGACACCAGCCGTCCCCGCCCCGCCGTCGAGGCCCGCGGGCTGCACCGCCGCTACGGGCCGCCCGGCCCGGGCGGCTTCGAGGCCGTCCGCGGCCTCGACCTCGGCGTCGCCCCCGGCGAGCTGTTCGCCCTGCTCGGTACCAACGGCGCGGGCAAGACCTCCACCCTGGAGGTGCTGGAGGGCCTGGCCGCGCCCGGCGCCGGCGAGGTCCGGGTGCTCGGCCTCGACCCGCTCCGGGACCGGGCCGCGCTCCGCCCGCGGATCGGCATCATGCTCCAGGAGGGCGGATTCCCGGGCGAGTTGACCCTCGCCGAGACCGGCCGCTGCTGGGCCGGCCTGACCACCGGCGCCCGGGCCGTCGACGAGGCGCTCGACCTGGTCGGCCTGCTGCCCCGGCGCGCGGTGCGGGTCAAGCAGCTGTCCGGCGGCGAGCGCCGCCGGCTCGACCTGGCGATGGCGCTGCTCGGCCACCCCGAGGTGCTGTTCCTGGACGAGCCCTCCACCGGCCTGGACCCGGAGGCCCGGGCCTCGGTCTGGCGGCTGATCCGCGACCTGCGGGCGGCCGGCACCACGGTGGTGCTCACCACGCACTACCTGGAGGAGGCCGAGGAACTGGCCGACCGGCTGGCGATCATGCACCACGGCCGGGTGGTCACCGGCGGCACCGTGGCCGAGGTACTGGCCGCGCACCCCGCCCGGATCGGCTTCGAACTGCCCGAGCGCACCGGCGCGAACGCCGCGCTCGAACTGCCCGCGCTGCCCGGCACCAGCACCGAACTGGACGGCCGCCGGGTGCTGCTGCGCACCCCCGACCTGCAGGGCACCCTCACCGAGCTGCTCGGCTGGGCCGCCCGGCACCGGGTCGAACTGGCCCGGCTGGACGCCCGCAGCGCCTCGCTGGAGGAAGCCTTCCTGGCGATCGCCGCGGCCGGATCGGCCGGCGGCGCCCCGTCCGCCCCCGCCGCCGGCCCCGCCCCGGCCGCCGGCCCGGCCCCGACGCGGATCGGACGTGCCGCATGAGCACCACCGCCACCGCCCCCGTCCGCACCGCGCTCTCCCGGCTGGTGGCCCTCGGCCGGGCCGAGACCGTGCTGCTGCGCCGCAACCGCACCGCCGTCTTCCTGGCCCTGGTGCTGCCGTTCGTGCTGGTCGGCTCGCTCCGCTCGGTCCTGCGGACCGCCGCCGAACACACCCCCGGCATGGACGTGAACGGCAGCCTCGCCACCAGCTCGATGGGCATCGTCCTGCTGGTCGTCGTCTACACCAACCTGACCACCGCCTACACCGCCCGCCGCAACGACCTGGTGCTGAAGCGGCTGCGCACCGGCGAGGCCGCCGACGCCGAGATCCTGCTCGGCACCGCCTTCCCCTCGATCGCGCTGGCGCTGCTCCAGTGCCTGCTCCTCGCCGTCGGCGGCGCCGCCCTGCTCGACCTGCGCGCCCCCGCGAACCCGCTGCTGGTGCTGGCCGGACTGGCGCTGTCCGCCCTGCTGCTGACCGCCCTGGCCGCCCTGTCCAGCGCGGTGACCAAGTCCGTCGAGACGGCCGGCATCACCACCCTGCCGCTGATGCTGGCCGCCCAGTTCGGCTCCGGCCTGATGATCCCGCTGGAGTCCGTGCCGGACACCGTGGCGAACCTCTGCCGCCTGCTCCCGACCACGCCCGCGTTCCAGCTGCTGCACATCGGCTGGCTCGGCACCGACGGCACCGGCCCGTCGGAGGGCTTCGCCGGGACGTGGGGCCCGGCCGCGCTGCCGCTGCTGCTGGCCGCGGCCTGGGCGGGCGCGGCGGCCTGGGCGGCCCGCCGCTGGTTCCGCTGGGAACCGCGCCGCTAGATTCGTCCGACGATCGTCGAGGAGCGGGGAGCCGAACCGTGCGGATGAACAGGCCGCGACCGGTCCGCCGCTGGCGGGCGCTGTCCAAGCCGCAGCGCACCGAGCTGTACGTGCGCTGGTCGCTGTACGCGGTGGCGCTGGTGCAGCCGGTGGTGACGCTCGGCGTGGTGGCCGGGAGCTTCGGCCACGGCGGGGTGACCGGGGCCGAGTCGGCGGTGGCCGTGGCCGGCTCGCTGGCGGCGGCGGCGCTGAACGGGGCGCTGGTCCGCGTCGGCATGGCCGCCTACCTGGGGCGGCGGCCCCGCCCGTACGCCTGGGTGGCCGTGACGGGCGCGGTCTCGGCGGCCGTCTCGGTGGCGGAGCTGCTGCTCGGGCCGCCGGTGGAGGCGGAGAGCGCGTCGTTCCCGCTGACGGTCTCGGTCCTGACGATGACCTTCTGGATCGCCGCCACCGCGGTCGCCCTGTCGACCCTGGAGACGGCCGTGGCCGCCGTGGCGGGCCTGCTGCTGGTCGCGCTGCCGCTGCTGCTGACCGGCGCTCCGCCCGGGTTCGTGGCCGGGCTGCTGACCGGCTGCCTGCTCGGGTCGTCGATCGCCGCCTGCACCGCCCGCGGCTCGGCCTGGACCGCCAAGGTGGTCTGGGAGTTGGACGCCGCCCGGGAGGCGCAGGCCCGCCTCGCGGTCGCCGAGGAGCGGCTGCGCTTCTCCCGGGACCTGCACGACGTGCTGGGCCGCAACCTGGCCACCATCGCGCTGAAGAGCGAACTGGCCGTGCAGCTGGCGCGCCGCGGGCGCCCGGAGGCGGTGGACCAGATGACCGAGGTGCAGCGGATCGCCCAGGACTCGCAGCGCGAGGTGCGCGAGGTGGTGCGCGGCTACCGCACCGTCGAGCTGCACACCGAACTGTCGGGCGCCGCTTCGGTGTTGCGGGCCGCGAACGTCGACTGCCGCACCGAGCTGTCCGGCGCGGACGGCCTGCCCGCCGCGGCGCAGTCGGTGCTCGGCTGGGTGGTGCGGGAGGCGGCCACCAACGTGCTGCGGCACTCGGAGGCCGCGAACTGCCGGTTCCGGCTGCGGGTCTCGGGCGGCACCGCGCTGCTGGAGGTGGAGAACGACGGCGTCCCGGCCGTGCCGCCGCCGCGCGCGGAGGGCGCGGGCAGCGGCCTGCGCGGCCTGGGCGAACGGCTGGCCGCGCACGGCGGCACCCTGAGCACCGCCGACGGCGGCCCCGGCCGGTTCCGGCTGACCGCCGAACTACCGATCGACACTGTGGAGTTCGAGAAATGACCGACCGGGTGCGGGTGCTGCTCGCGGACGACGAGCACCTGATCCGCGGCGCCCTGGCGGCGCTGCTGGCGCTGGAGGACGACCTGACGGTGGTCGCCGAGGCGGCCTCCGGCCCGGAGGCGCTGGCGATGGCCGCCGCGCACCGCCCGGACGTCGCGGTGCTGGACCTGCAGATGCCGGGCCTGGACGGCCTGGAGGTGGCGGCCGAGCTGCGCCACCGGCTGCCGGAGTGCCGGGTGATGATCGTGACCGGGCACGGCCGGCCGGGCTACCTGAAGCGGGCCCTGGAGGTCGGGGTGCGCGGCTTCCTGCCGAAGACGGTCTCCGCCTCCGACCTGGCCGGGATCATCCGCACCGTCCGGGCCGGCGGCCGCTACGTGGACCCGGAGCTGGCCGCGGAGGCGATCAGCGCGGGCGACTCCCCGCTGACCCCGCGCGAGACGGACGTGCTGGAGCTGGCCGCGGACGGCTCCCCGGTCGCCGAGATCGCCGAGCGGGCCGCGCTCTCGCCGGGCACGGTCCGCAACTACCTGTCCTCGGCGGCGGGCAAGCTGGGCGCGGAGAACCGCCACGCGGCGGTCCGGATCGCCCGCGAGCACGGCTGGCTGTGAGGCGCGCCCCACAGCCGGCCGGGCGGGGGCGTCACTTCCAGGGCAGCCCGGTGAGCTTCTCGTACGCGTCGATGTAGCGCTGCCGGGTGTGCGCGACCACCTCGTCGGGCAGCCGCGGCGGCGGGTTCTCGCTCTTGCGGTCCCAGCCGGAGGCGGACGAGGTCAGCCAGTCGCGGATGATCTGCTTGTCGAAGGACGGCTGGTCGTGGCCGGGCTCCCACGCGTCGGCGGGCCAGAAGCGCGAGGAGTCGGGGGTGAGCACCTCGTCGCCGATGACCAGTTCGCCGTCCAGCAGGCCGAACTCGAACTTGGTGTCGGCCAGGATCAGGCCGCGGTCGCGGGCGATGTCCCGGGCCCGGGAGTACACCGCGAGGGTGGTCTGCCGCAGGGTGGCGGCGAGTTCGGCGCCGACCCGGCGGGCGGTCTCCTCGTAGGGGACGTTCTCGTCGTGCTCGCCGACCTCGGCCTTGAGCGCCGGGGTGTAGATCGGGCCGGGCAGTTCGGAGCCGTTGTCCAGGCCCTCGGGCAGCGCGACGCCGCACACCGTGCGGGAGACCCGGTACTCCTCCAGGCCGGAGCCGGCCAGGTAGCCGCGGGCCACGCACTCCACCGGCACCATGTCGAGGCTGCGGCAGACCAGGGTGCGCCCGGCCCAGTCGGCGGGGGCGCCGGCCGGCAGCTCGGTGGAGATCACGTGGTTGGGGACGATGTCGGCGATCCGCTCGAACCACCACAGCGAGAGCTGGGTGAGGACGCGGCCCTTGTCCGGGATCTCGTTGGGCAGCACCCAGTCGTACGCGGACGTCCGGTCGCTGGCCACCATCACCAGGTTGCCGTCGGCGTCCCGGTAGAGGTCGCGCACCTTGCCGGTGTGCAGGTGGACCAGGCCGGGCACCTGGACCGGCTCGGGCTTGGTGACGAATCCGCTCACGGTCAGTCAGTCCTCACAGCTGGGGGGCTCTGCGACCGAGTCTTTCACGCCCGCCCGGTCAGGAGCCGGTGCGCCCCTCCTTGCACAGGTGGTCCAGCAGGTTGGCCGTGGCGCGCTGGATCCGCTCGTCGGTGTGGCCGGGCCGGTCCAGCGCGGGCGACCAGGCGAACGTCCCGGCGGCGAACACGTACGCACCGCTGAGCGCCCGGTACAGCGAGGTCTCCTGGTGGGTGGCCCGCCCGGCCGCGTCCCGGTACGGGGAGTGCGCGAGCAGCACCCGTTCGGTGTGCGCGGGCAGTTGGACCTTCGGGTAGTAGCGGTCGGCCTCCCCGGCGACCAGGCCGGGCAGTTCGTCGCCGTCCGCCAGCCCGGTGCCCTGCCACAGCCAGTGCCCGGTGTTGCGGGCCACCAGCGGCACCGGCGCGGGCACGCTGCCCGCGTACTGGACGCCCAGCAGGTGCTGCTCGGGCTCCCCGGCGTCCCGCCACAGCGCGGAGGCGGTGCCCGGCACCCCGGCGGCGGGGTGGTCGGCGGCGACCCGCTGGCGCTTGCGGCAGTTCAGCAGCCGGGACGGTTCG
Organism: Kitasatospora saccharophila; assembly: GCF_039529925.1. Taxonomy (NCBI): domain Bacteria; kingdom Bacillati; phylum Actinomycetota; class Actinomycetes; order Kitasatosporales; family Streptomycetaceae; genus Kitasatospora; species Kitasatospora saccharophila. The sequence continues at coordinate 252,666 of NZ_BAAANS010000001.1, forward strand.
CCGTCCGGGCCGGCCGACAGCTCGACCCGCCAGTAGACGCTGTTGGCGGACAGGAACACCAGCGAGGTGCCGCCGTCCCGGGCCCGCTCGGCGGCCCGCCGCATCGGCTCCGACCAGTACTCGTCGTGCCCGGGGAAGACCAGCGCCTTGTAGCGGGAGGCGTCCACCAGCCCGGCGTGCAGGTCGGTCGCGGTGGCGTAGCCGAGGTCGTAGCCGTAGCGCTCGGCCCAGCGGATGAAGTCGTAGGCGTGCCCGACGTGCAGCGGCAGCCCGGCCCCGGCGTGCGGCCGGTCGAAGGAGACCGTGACGGCCGCCTCGTCCTCCCGCACCAGGCGCCCGGCCGCGTCCCAGGCGTGGTAGAGGCTGGCGCCGTGGCGCCCGTCCTCGGGGAACAGGTTGTACGCCTGCCAGGTCACGTCCGGCAGCACCAGCAGCAGGTCGGCCGGGTCGAAGTCCCGGACGGTGAACGGGATGTGGCTGCGGTGGCCGCCGTCGGCGGTGGTCAGCACGGCCACGTACGCGCCCGGGCGCCAGTCCGCCGGGACCTGCAACCGCCAGGACTGCCACCAGTGGTGGCAGGAGACGGTGCGGTCGGCGACCATCGGCGCGGGCTGGGCCAGGCCGGCGATCAGCGGGCTGGAGTACACCTGCCGGGCGCCGTCCCCGCCGTCGTGGCCGATCCGGTAGACGTCGACCTGGAACTCCTGCGGCGGGTTGACCGTCACCCGGAAGTCCACCGCGCCGCCGGGCCGGGCCACGCCCGCCGAGGCGAACCCCTTGATCTGCCGGCGCACGTCGTCCGCGTTGCGCGGGCCGCTGACCGCCGGACGCGGCCGGGCCGGGCCGTCGACCGGCCGCTGCCCGGGGGCGTCCACGCTCACGTACCAGGGGACCACGCCCTCGCCGTCCGCCAGGTAGTGGTCCGGGCTGCGCAGCCACGGCAGCGGACCCTGCCCGAACGGGTCGGACACCCCGTGCGCCAACGTGCCGGACTCCCACCGGCGGTTGGACTCCGTCCCCACACGCCCCTCCCCACCCCTTCGCCCATCCACCGAGGGTTGGCATTTGCCATGCGGATGTGCGTGCGGACCAGCACACCACAGTTGGACGGCGAAGCGTCACCCCACCGTAGCAATTGGTACGGATGAAACCGGGTTTCCCCGGACAGTCCGAAAGCGTCCCGGTTCAGCCCGAAAGGCGCACCGGGCGCTCCACCCTGATCCCGGCCCGTTCCAGCCACCCGCGCAGCGGGCCGTCCTGCCCGTCCTCGACCGCCATCGCCACCGCGAGGGCCAACTCCGCCCGGGGGGCGGACGGGCAGAGCAGCACCGGACCGTCCAGCCAGTCCAGGCCGGGAGTGGCGGTGCCCGCGTCCACCGCGGCGCAGCAGACGGTGGCGGTGAGGTGCTCGACCAGCAGGTCGCGGCCGCTGCGCACGGGGGGCAGCGGGGGCGCGACCTGGGCGGCGCGCGCCACCTGCCCGGCCAGGGCGGCGGCCAGCTCCTCGGCCTCGCCCGCGGCCAGCCGGGCCAGCAGCCGGTCCAGCGCCGGGCCGGTGTGCGGGCGGTCGTCGCCGAGCGCGGCCTGCAGGGCGGCGGCCTGGGCGCGCCAGCCCCGGTCGACCACCCGCAGCGGGTAGTCCTCCCAGTCGAGCGGCTGCCAGCCCTCGGCCGGTTCCTCGTGCAGCAGCTCGGCGGCCAGCCGGGAGACCCGGGTGTCGACCAGGCCGGGCTCCTCCAGCAGGTCGCAGGCGGGGCGGTCGCCGAGCCGGTTCCCGTAGCCGTCGGCGAGCCGGTCGCGGCGGGAGAGCTCGGTGAGCGCGGAGACCACGCCGGCGTTCAGGTGCGCGGGGTGCAGGCCGAGCCGCCAGGCGGGCAGCGCGACCCGGGTGAGGAGGCGGTCCCAGCCCGCGTAGGCCAGGCCGACCTGGGCCTGGGCGGCGATCCGCGGCCCGTAGTCGACCGCCCTGGCCTGCTCGGAGGACCAGGCGGCGACGGCGTGCTCCAGTTCGGCGGAGTGCTCGCGGCAGGCGCCCAGCAGCCGCCGGTCGACCAGGCCGACCAGGGCGGCCGGGCCGCGCCGGCGCTCGCCCAGCGAGGCGTCCAGGGTGCGCACCCAGCGGCGGGCGGCGGCGATCTCCGGGTCGGCGGCCGCGGCGCCGCCGGCCACCACGGGGGCGAGCAGGGCGCACAGCTCGCCGGCCCGCATCCACCACAGGAAGGGGGAGCCGATCACCAGCACCGGCGCGGCCGGCGCCGACCGGCCGCCGCGCCGGTGCGGCTCCTCCAGCCAGCTGTCGCAGTCCGGGGTGAGCGCGATCGCGGCGGGCGCCGGGACGTCGAGGCGCTCGGCGAGCTCCTCGATCATCCGGTACAGCTCGGGCGCGTCGGTGCGCTCCAGCGGCACCGCGGGGGTGACCGGGGGCACGGCCAGCCGGTGCGCCCGGCCGACCAGCGCGGCCAGCGCCAGGGTCAGCGCGGCGACCGCGCCGACCGCCCAGCGGATGCCGTCCCAGAGCGGGGCGTCCGGCGCCCCGGGGGCGCCTATGTGCCCGGTGAACCGCCCGGCCAGCAGCACCACCGCGCAGGCGGCGGGCAGCGCGGCGGCGGCCACGGCCCGTCCGCGCAGACGCAGGACGGCCTGGGCTCGTGCGCGTGCGGTGTCCACTGCAGCCATCGCCGCGGCACCCCCTTCGCAGCCGACTCGACTCGATCAATTCCGGTACGGGAAGCGGCGGATGCCGAACCCGGTGGTACGACTCGCGTGGCGCTCTCCTGCCAGTCTCGACGCCGCGGTGCGGGCGGGTGTTCCGGAACTCCGGCGATTCCACCCGTCCTGGTGACACCGCGGCGGGGCGCGCCACCGCTCCCAGCATCCCCCCGGCGCGCCGGGGCGACGAGCCGCGTCCGCGCCCGGGCCCCCGCTCCGGCGCGATGCAGCGCACCCTAAGGCCCCCGCTCGCGCCCCGTCAGCAGGATGACCGGCCCATCACCCGAAGGACTGGTTTTCCGGCCCCGCCGCTGACGTCCGCGACCTCGGGAAACGCCGCGGGGCGCTGCGTCCGGACGGGTCGGTCCGGGCACAGCGCCCCGCGGCGGGCGTCTGCTAGTGGGCTGCCGCAGCGGCCTCGGCCGCGATGTCGGTGCGGTGCTGGCCGCCCTTGAAGGAGATCTTCGCGACGCCCGCGTACGCCTTCTCCCGGGCCTCGGCGAGGTCCGCGCCGACGGCGGTGACGGACAGCACCCGGCCGCCCGCGGTCAGCACCTCGCCGTCCGGGCCGGACTTCGTCCCGGCGTGCAGCACGAAGGCGGTGCCGTCGGCCTCCGCCGCGTCCAGGCCCTCGATCGGGTCGCCGGTGCGCGGGTCGGCCGGGTAGCCCTCGGAGGCCATCACCACGGTCACCGCGGCCTCGTCGGACCAGCGCAGCGGCTCCAGCCCGCCCAGCGTGCCGTCGGCGGCGGCCAGCAGCACCCCGGCCAGCGGGGTGCGCAGCCGGGCCAGCACGACCTGGGTCTCCGGGTCGCCGAAGCGGGCGTTGAACTCGATCACCCGGGTGCCGCGCGAGGTCAGCGCCAGGCCCGCGTACAGCAGGCCGGAGAACGGGGTGCCGCGGTGGCGCAGCTCGTCCACGGTCGGCTGCAGGACGCTCTCCAGCACCTCCGCGACCAGGCCCTCGGGGGCCCAGGGCAGCGGCGAGTAGGCGCCCATGCCGCCGGTGTTCGGGCCCTCGTCGCCGTCCAGCGCGCGCTTGAAGTCCTGCGCGGGGACGAGCGGGAGCACCGTGGTGCCGTCGGTGATCGCGAACAGCGACACCTCGGGGCCGTCCAGGTACTCCTCGATGACCACCCGGCCGCACGCCACGGCGTGCTCCAGCGCGGCGGCCCGGTCCGAGGTCACCACGACGCCCTTGCCGGCGGCCAGGCCGTCGTCCTTGACCACGTACGGGGCGCCGAACGCGTCCAGCGCCTCGGCGGCCTCCCGCTCGGTGGTGCAGACGTAGGAGCGCGCGGTGGGAACGCCGGCCGCGGCCATCACGTCCTTGGCGAACGCCTTGGAGCCCTCCAGCTGGGCGGCCTCCTTGCCGGGGCCGAAGACCGGGATGCCGGCCGCGCGCAGCGGCTCGGCGACGCCGGCCACCAGCGGGGCCTCCGGGCCGACCACCACCAGGTCGGCGGCCAGCCGCCGGGCGAGCGCGGTGACCGCGGCGCCGTCCAGCTGGTCGACCGGGTGCAGGGTGGCGACCCGCGCGATCCCGGCGTTGCCCGGGGCGCAGTGCAGCTCGGTGACGGCGGGATCTTGGGACAGTGAGCGGCACAGGGCGTGTTCGCGGGCGCCGGTTCCGATGACGAGGACCTTCACGCCTGCCAAGCCTAGTCGGTGGCCGGTTCCGCGCCGTCAGCGGCTCCGGAGCAAGCTCCAACGCCCGGCGGCGGCCCGGCGCTTTTCGTAGGAAGCCACAGGGATCTCGCCGAGCAGCCGCGCCGTCACACCGGCGATCCCCGCCACCCTCGCTCGGACGGGTGAAATCCGGCCACCCGCCGCAACCCTCCCACCTCGGCTTCCGGAGGTGAAATCACATAACGATCACTGCGGAAGCGCCCCCACGGTAAGCCATTTGGCGGTAAGAAGTGCTGTTGGACCAGGACCCGGCCGCACCGCCGGGCACGGCACCGTGGGCGGCTGCGACCCGCGCTCGGCGCCACGGGTCCGCACCGCCGTGCCACGAACCGCCAGTTCCACGAAGCCGACGGCCCGACCCCCCGGGACGACCGGCCTCCGTACCGTCAGTCCCGGTGCCCGCCGGGCCTCCGCAGTCACCCCGCCACAGGGAGCGCCACAGGTGAGCCAGCCGGAAATGCAGCCCGAGGAGAGCCCCTGGGGCAAAGAGGTCGCCGACGACGACCAGTCCGTCCCGGGCGCCGGCGGACGGACCCCGACCCGCCGCCGCGCCGACCTGAGCGCGCGCCAGTTCCCGCTCGGCGACTGGGGCGAGCCCGCCGAACGGCTGGAGGAGCTCTACCGCTGGTCGGAGGAGCGCGCCGTGGAGGCGATCGACTGGTACCGCCGGGACCGGGTCTGGAAGCGGCGCTGGGCCCGCCTGCTGCGGTTCTCCGCCGCGGTCTTCACGGTCGGCGGCGTCACCGCCCCGCTGGTCTCGCTGACCGACCGGCTCCCGCACGCCATGGAGTGGGGCTACACCGGGCTCGCGCTGGCCGCCGCCTCGCTGGTCGCCGACCGCGCCTTCGGGCTCACCTCCGGCTGGATGCGCGACGTCTCCACCTCGCAGGCCCTCCAGCGCCGGCTGGAGGCGTTCCAGTTCGACTGGGCCTCCGAGTGCGTCCGGGAGGTGCTCGGCCCCACCGAGGGCACCGCGGGCGAGGCCGCCGAGCGCTGCCTGGGCGTGCTGCGCCGGTTCTGCGAGGACGTCTCCGACATGGTCCGCACCGAGACCTCCGAGTGGATGCTGGAGTTCCGCGCGGGCATGAGCCAGCTCCCCACCCAGGCCCCCGGCTCCTGGGGCGGCCGCAACGAGGGCGGCTCCGGCGCCCAGGTCCGGGTGCTCCCCCCGCCGGGGACCCGCCCCACCATGCCCCGCCAGCGTCCCCCGGAGGGACCCCTGCGCTAGGACGGAACCGGGGCGCGCGCACCGGGGGCGCGTCCCGGTTCCGCGACCTACGCGAAGACGATCATCGAGCCCTGGGTGACGCTGCGGGTGGCCGCCGTGTAGAGCCCCGACCAGGCGTGGCGCTCCCGCGCGTAGGGGTGGAAGTCGTCGATCGGCGGCCCGAAGGGCTGCTCCAGCCGGGTGGGCCCCAGCGGGCGGGTGGGGGCCGGGGGGTCGAGCGGGTCGATGCCCAACAGCGGTGCGACCGCCTGGAGTTCGCGCAGCAGCCCGTACGAGGAGCCCAACGGGCCGCCCGCGGCCAGCAGTTCGTCGGCGACCAGCGGGATCTGGAAGTCCACCGGCAGGTACGCCCCGGCGTGGTCGAAGTGCCAGACCAGGTGCGACTGTTCGGCAGTGGCCTCGAACATCTCCAGCAGCTGCTCGTAGTCGCTGCCGAGCGCGTCCACCGGCGTCACCTCGAACCCGGTGAGCCCCAGCAGGTAGGCGCGGCGCAGGAAGTGCAGCGAGTCGTAGTCGAACGCGGCTATCGCCTCGACGTCCCCGGAGAAGCCCGGCACGTACGGGTGGACCGGGACGGGCGGCAGCCCGTGCTGGGCGAGCACCGCGTCGTAGCGGTCGAGGTCCTCGCGGAACGGGTTCTCGGGGCTGTGGGAGAGCACGTCCACGAGCGGGACGAGCCAGAGGTCGCAGGCCATGGGCCGGCTCATCCTCTCGGGTGGCGGGGCAACGGGCCCCAACCCTACCGGCCCGCGGCGGGCTCGCCGCTGCCCGGTCGGAACGGCCGGGCGAACCGCCCGGGCGGCACGAAGCGCGGCATCGGGACCCGGCCCAACCCGACGGCGCCAGCGACCGGTTGGGGGACGATCGCGGGCGGCCGGGCCACCGTCACGGCGGGGGCCGGGGGGCCGATCGGCTCGCGCAGCAGCCGGAGCACCGCGATGCCCTCCAGCGGGTGGCCGAGCCGCCGGGCGAGCAGTTCGACGGTGAACAGGTTGTAGTCGTTGACGACCCGGTGCGCCCCGCGCCGGTCCCGGGCCTCGATCCGGTCGACCAGCTCGCCGTGCCGGTCCCAGCAGACGCCGGACAGGTCGCCGCCGGCGGCCCGCAGGTGCGGGGCGGCGAACATCCAGGACTGGACCCGCAGCCAGCCGAGGTAGTCGGCGATCCGCTCGTTGCACAGCAGCGCGGCGACCTCGTGCCAGAACCGCAGGTCGCAGCCGACCAGGACGTCCAGCTGTCCGGCCCGGGCGGCCCTGGTCGCGGCGTCGGCCCGGCGGCGCAGCGAGGGCAGCCGGGACCAGTCGTAGCGGTGCGTCCGGCCGGTCAGGTGGCGCAGCGCGTTGTCGGTGAGCAGGGTGCGGGCCTCGAAGATCTCCAGGAAGTCGTCCCAGGTGAACTCCGGCACGGTGAAGCCGCGGTGGGGTTCGCTGACCAGGAGTCCCTGGGCGGCGAGGTCGACCATCGCCTCGCGGGCGGGGGTCGCGGAGACGCCGTAGATGTCGGCGATCTCCTTGACGGTGAAGTTGCGCCCGGCCGGGAGGCGACCGGCCATCATCTCGTCCCGCAGGGCCTCGGCGATCTGTTCGCGGAGGCTGTTGCGCCGGATCAGGGCGCGCCCGCCTCCGTCTCCCGCAGCGGTCATGGCCGCCCCCTCTCCGTGCCGCGCCCTCACGCGGCCGGGACCCGGCTCACAAAACGCGCACAGAGTACCCCGGAATGGTCAATCCGGACCAAGGGCACGGAAAAATTCCGCCCCGGCCCGGCCCCGCCACGGGTCCCGCCCCGGTCCCGCCCCGCCGCCGTGCGGCCGCCGCCGGTGCCGCTGCCGCCGCCGGTGCCGGGTCAGCGCTGCACGGGCGCGGGAATCCCGAGCAGCCGGTCCCGGTGCACCGGGAACTCGGCGCGGCACTCGGCGACCTCGGCCGGGTCGAAGTCGACGGTGAGCACCTGCTCGTCCGGCCCGGCCTCGGCCAGCACCCGGCCCCAGGGGTCGACCGCGATGCTGCCCCCGGCCTGCTCGACCCCGCCGTGGGTGCCGGCGGTGTTGCAGGCCAGGACGAGGGCCTGCTCCTCGACGGCGCGGGCGCGGGCCAGCAGGTTCCAGTGCTCGGCCCGGCGGGCGGGCCAGGCGGCCGGGACGACCAGCAGTTCGGCGCCGCCGTCCAGCAGGGCCCGGAACAGCTCGGGGAAGCGCAGGTCGTAGCAGGTGGCCAGGCCCAGCACGGCGAAGCCCGCGTCGACGGTGACGATCTCCTGCCCGGCGCCCATCGCGACCGCCTCGCCGCGGTCGAAGCCGAAGCGGTGGATCTTGCGGTAGGTGCGCACCAGTTCGCCGTCGGGGGCGAACAGCAGCGAGGTGTTGTAGATCGGGCCGTCCGGGTCGCGCTCGACGATCGAACCGGCGTGCAGCCAGCAGCCCGCGGCCTTCGCGGCGGCGGACATCGCCTCCGCGGTGGGCCCGTCCAGCGGTTCGGCCCCGGACGCCCAGGCGTCGTAGGCGAAGCCGCCGACCGGCCACAGCTCGGGCAGCACCACCAGGTCGGCGCCGTCCTGGGCGCGGACCAGCGCCGCGGCCCTGGCCCGCCGCTCGGCGGGCGGCTCGGCGTCCGACACGGCGAGTTGGATCAATGAAGCGCGCACAGTACCACCGTCCACGGCAAGAGTCCTACGATCGTCACCCGAAAGCGCTGCCCTGCTCTCACCCGGCAGCGTAACGTGCCGTATGCGCGTCCGTGCGAGGTCTCGGCAGCCCGGGCGACGTGGGACGACGCAAGCCGACGGAGGGGCCGGAGATACCCGTGACGGACAACCAGACCGTGCAGGCGTACACCGACGCGTGGACGCAGTCGATCGAGTCCATATCCGAGCTGCTCGCCCCGCTGCCGACCGACGCCTGGAACCGGGCCACCGAGTGCCCGGGCTGGTCGGTGCGGGACGTGGTCTCGCACATCATCGGCGTCGAGTCCGAGCTGCTCGGCGACCCGCGGCCGATCCACGCCCTGCCGCGCGACCTGCGGCACGTGACGAACGAGTTCACCCGGTACATGGAGCTCCCGGTCGACAAGCGCCGCTGCTGGACGCCGGTGGAGGTCACCAGCGAGCTGGAGTACACGGTGATCCGGCGCTCCCGGGCGCTGCGCAACGCCAAGCACGCGCCGACCGACCCGGTGCGCTGGCCGGCCGGCCCGCTGGCCCGGGACGTGCCGTACGCGACGCTGCTGCGGCTGCGCGCCTTCGACGTCTGGGTGCACGAGCAGGACCTGCGGCGCGCGCTGCAGACGCCGGGCAACCTGGACTCCCCGGCCGCCGTGGTGACCAGGGACCTGCTGATCGACTCGCTGCCCAAGCAGGTCGCCAAGCGGGCGGGCGCGCCGATCGGCAGCACGGTGGCCTTCGACGTCGCGGGCGCGCTGCCGTTCCACCGCACCGTGCGGGTCGGCCCGGACGGCCGGGGCAGCGTGGACGATTCGGTGGTGCTGGCCCCCGAGGTGCGGCTGTCGATGGACTGGCAGACCTTCGTCCGGCTGTGCTGCGGCCGGGTCCGCCCGGAGACCGCGCTGGTCAACGTGATCGGCGACCAGGAGCTCGGCGGCCGGGTGCTCGCCCACCTGGTGAGCACCCCCTGACGTCCGCCTACCGGTCGAGCCGGCGGCGCAGCCGCAGGATCATCGCCGTCCCGAGCAGCAGCGGCAGCAGCTGGAAGCAGAACGCCAGCTGGTAGGCGTGCGCGCCGTAGCCGTCGCCGCCCGGGTCGGCGAGCGCGTCCAGCAGGACGCCGATGCCGAGCAGGGTGATCATCGAGCCGATGAAGCCGCCCATGTTGGCGATGCCGGAGGCGGTGCCCATCCGCTCGGCGGGGTTGTACGCGCGGGCGTAGTCCAGGCCGATCAGCGAGGCCGGGCCGTTGCTGCCCATCACCAGCATCAGCACCACCAGCAGCCACAGCGGCGGGTGGCCGCCCGGCCAGGCCAGGGTGACCGTCCAGCACAGCGCGGTGGCGGCGAGCACGGCGAAGGTGATCGGCAGCCGGGAGGCGGCCGTCCGGGAGACCACCCGGCCGAACAGCAGGCCGAAGGCCATCCCGCTGAGCACCAGCAGGCTGAGCAGGCCGCCCGCCCCGGCCCGGGACATGCCCTGGCCCTCGACCAGGTAGGGCAGGCCCCACAGCAGGCCGAACGCGGACGCCGGGAAGGCCGTGGTGAAGTGCACCCACATGCCCAACCGGGTGCCGGGCTCCGACCAGGCGGCCCGGACCTGCTGCCCGACCGGCAGCCGGAGGCTCTCGTGGCGCACCGGCTCCGGCGCCCCGGGCGGGGCCTCCTTGAGCAGCGCCAGCACCGCGACGAAGACCAGCACGCCGGTCAGCGCGATCGCGCCGAAGGTGGCGCTCCAGCCGGCGGTGTGCAGCGCCTGCGCCAGCACCAGGGTGGTGACCAGGTTGCCGCCGGTGCCGACCAGGCCGGTGAGCTGGGCGACGAACGGGTTGCGGGCGGCCGGGAACCAGCGGGCGGCGACCCGCAGCACGCTGATGAAGGTCATCGCGTCGCCGCAGCCGAGCACCGCCCGGGAGGCCAGCGCGGGCGCGAACGCGGTGGAGAAGGCGAACGCCAGCTGCCCGGCGCTCATCAGCGCCACGCCCAGCATCAGCACCCGGCGCGGGCCGACCCGGTCGACCAGCAGGCCGACCGGGACCTGCATCCCGGCGTACACCAGGACCTGCAGGATCGAGAAGGTGGACAGCGCGGAGGCGCCGATGCCGAACCGGGCGGAGGCGTCCAGCCCGGCCACGCCGAGGCTGGTGCGGTGCACCACGGCGAGGACGTAGACGCTGACGCCGACCGTCCAGGCGAACCAGGCGGCCCGGCCGCCGGGCGGGTGGAAGGCGGCCGCGGGGGGTGCGGCGGCGGGGGCCGGGGCGTCGGCCGGGCGGCGGGGAGCGGGTGCGGACAGGGACGGTGCGGTGCGGGCTGGGTCCACGCTCATAGTGGAACCAGGCTAGTCATCCCATGACCTGACCTTTCGGCCGGGGTCGGCGGAACGTCCGGTTTCAGCCGGTCAGCGTCCAGTTCACCGTCCGGGTCATGTACTGGGCGCGGAACGCCTCGTCGCGCACCCAGTCGGTGGTGTCCTGGACGGTCGCCGTGACGGTGTGCCGGGCGCCCGGCTCCAGCGCCAGCGCCCCGGTGTCCAGCCAGGTGCCGTCCGCGCTGCTCGGGTCCACCGGCTTGCCGTCCAGCGTCCAGTCGATCCGCAGCTGCCGCGGGCCGGTCAGCGCCAGCGGCCGCACGTGCAGCCTGGGCCGCCCGTCGACCCGCCCGGGGGCCGGCTCGGGGTCGTCGGCGGGCTTCACCCGGCGGTACAGCTGCTCGATGATCGCCTCCCGGGAGGGCAGGTTGTACGCGCTGCCCAGCGTCCGCATCACCGAGTCGGCGGTCGGCCGGTACAGGCCGTTGGCGCTGCGGTACGCGCCGATCACGCCGTCGCCGTCCGGCGACTCGGCGCCCAGCCACTGCCACCACTTGGTCCGCTCGCGCAGCATCTCCTCGGCGTCCACCGCGGACAGGTTCGGGTAGTCCGGGTCGTTCGGCGCCGAGTCGTACTCGTCGCCGAGAGTGCCCACGGTGTGGCCGATCTCGTGCTGGATGATCCGCCCGGCGTCCGGGCTGCCGCCCGCCAGGGTGGTCACGCCGGTGCCGCCCGCGCCGCCGTACTCGGTGGAGTTGGCCAGCGCGATCAGGTACTGCGGGCCGTCGCCCTGCCCGGCCCAGCGGGCGGTGGCCTCCTCGTCCGCGCACAGCAGGCGGGCGGTGCCCTCGCACCAGAAGCGCATCCCGAGCGGGGTGGCGGGGGACTTCCCGGCGCTCTCGGTCTCCGCGATCCCGGGCACCGGGGAGACCACGTCCACCCGCCGTATGTTGAAGAACCCCTGGTAGGTGCGGAACGGCTCGATCTCCAGCAGCGCCCGCCAGGCCCGGTCCGCCTGCTCGTGGAACAGCTGCTGCTGGGCCGCCGTGTAGCCGTCGCCGAGCAGCACCAGGGTGATCCGGTTGGACGCGTCGCCGGTCAGCCGCAGGTCCACCGAGGGCGCGCCGGGGGCCCGCAGGTCGGGGTGGGCGGCCGGCCGCGCGATCCGGTCGGGATCGGGCGGCGGCCCTATCGCGGTCGAGGGCGCGGGCGAGGCCAGCTCCACCGCGGCGGGCAGCACGGCGGCGGCCAGCAGCAGCAGGGCGGCGGCCGAGCGCATCACGGGGCCGGGAGCACCAGTCGGCATACGCGGGAGTCCTCGCTGCGACGGCCGCCCGGCCTGGCTGCGCGGGCGGCTTGGTCGCACACACGTACCCGTCGCGGGCCGGAGCCGGGCGGGGCCGGCCCGAAACTCCCTCGGGCGGCCCAATGCCGGACCCTCCCGGGTGATTTCCGCTAGGACACCGCCGGAATTCCCAATTCCGAATCAAAGCGGCCGAGTTGGAAAGCATCCCGGCCCCCGCCGGACGGGATACGCTGCCGAACGGGGGAACGACAGGGGGGCGACGGGGAAATGGAAACCCGACCGGAAACGGATCCGCGCGAAACGTTCGGGCGCGCACTGCGCACCCACCGGCGGGGCGCCGAACTGACCCAGCAGGAATTGGCCGCCAGGGCCGGACTCGGCATCCGCACCCTGTCCGACCTCGAACGCGGCGTGGCCGGCCCGCGCCCCGCCACCGCCGGCCTGCTGTGCACGGCGCTCGGCCTGGGCCACCCGGCCGCGGTGGACTTCCACGCCCTGGCCCGCGCCAGCTGGCACTCCGCCCGGCGCTGACCGCCCGCCGCTGACCGCCCGCCGCCGGAGGACCGCCCGGCGCCCCGACCCGCCCGACCGGCCCCGGGGGACGCCGAAGGCCCCGCTCCGGCGTGCGGAGCGGGGCCTTCGGCGGGGGCGGGTCAGCCCCAGGTGATCAGGCGCTTCGGGTGCTCCAGGATCGCGGCGGTGTCCGCCAGCACCTTGGAACCCAGCTCGCCGTCGACCAGCCGGTGGTCGAAGGAGAGCGCCAGCGTGGTGACCTGGCGGGGCACCACCTTGCCCTTGTGCACCCAGGGCAGCTCCCGGACCGCGCCGAAGGCCAGGATGGCGGCCTCGCCCGGGTTCAGGATCGGGGTGCCGGTGTCGACGCCGAACACGCCGACGTTGGTGATGGTGATGCTGCCGCCCGACATGTCGGCCGGCGAGGTCTTGCCCTGCCGCGCGGTGTCCACCAACTCGCCCAGTGCGACCGCCAGTTGCGAGAGCGTCCGGGAACCCGCGTCCTTGATGTTCGGGACGATCAGGCCGCGCGGGGTGGCCGCGGCGATGCCGAGGTTGACCGCGCCCCGCAGGACGATCTCCTGGGCCGGCTCGTCCCAGCTGGCGTTGATCTCCGGGTGCCGCTTGACCGCGGTGAGCAGCGCCTTGGCGACCAGCAGCAGCGGGCTGACCCGCACCCCGGCCCCGAGCTCGCCGCTCTCCTTGAGCTTGCGCACCAGCTTCATCGTCCGGGTCACGTCGACCTGGACGAACTCGGTGACGTGCGGCGCGGTAAACGCGGAGGCCACCATCGCCTGCGCGGTCGCCTTGCGCACGCCCTTGACCGGCACCCGGACGTCCCCGGCCGCGCTCGGCAGCGCCACCGCGACCGGCTCGGCCGCCGCCGCGGGGGCGGGGGCAGGGGCGTCGGCGGGGGCGGCCACCGGCTCGACGACCGCCTCGGCGGCGGTGTTCGCGGCGGCGTGCACGTCCTCGCGGGTGATCACGCCGTTCGGGCCGGTCGGCACCACGGTGCGCAGGTCGATCCCGAGGTCCTTGGCGAGCTTGCGCACCGGCGGCTTGGCCAGCGGGCGCTCCCCCTCGACGACGGGCGCGGACACGGGCGCGGGAGCGGGAGCGGGAGCCGCGACCGGCGCGGGCGCCGCAGCGGGAGCGGTAGCGGGCACGGCGGCCGCCGTCCCGTTGGTGCGCCGGGCCCGGCGCTGCGCCGAACCGGTGCGCGGCCCGTACCCGACCAGCACCTCGCGCCGCTCCGGCTCCGCCTCGGCGGGCTCGGCAGCGGCGGCAGCGGCCGGAGCCGCCGGAGCGGCGGGCGCGGTCGCGGTCGCGGGCGCGGCGCCCGCGACGGCCACCGCGATGATCGAGGTGCCGACGTCGACGGTGGCGCCCGCCGGGAAGTGCAGCGCCTCGACCACGCCGGTGAACGGGATCGGCAGCTCGACGGCGGCCTTGGCGGTCTCCACCTCGCAGACCACCTGCCCGTCGGTGACGGCGTCGCCCGGCTTCACGTACCAGGTGAGGATCTCGGCCTCGGTCAGGCCCTCGCCCACGTCGGGCATCTTGAACTCGCGGAGCGAGTGAACGTCAGTGGTCATCTTCGCCCCCTGTTCAGAACGCGAACGCGCGGTCGACGGCGTCGAGCACCCGGTCCAGGTCGGGGAGGTAGCTCTCCTCGACCCGCGACGGCGGGTACGGGGCGTGGTAGCCGCCGACCCGCAGGATCGGGGCCTCCAGGTGGTAGAAGCAGCGCTCGGTGAGCCGGGCCGCGAGCTCCGCGCCCAGGCCCAGGAAGACCGGGGCCTCGTGCACGACGATGCCGCGGCCGGTGCGCTTGACGGACTCCTCCAGGGTGGCGAAGTCGATCGGCGACAGCGAGCGCAGGTCGACCACCTCCAGCTGGCGGCCGTCCTCCTCGGCGGCCTGCGCGGCCTCCTGGCAGACCTTGACCATCGGCCCGTAGGCGATCAGCGTGGCGTCGGTGCCGGGCCGGACGATCCGCGCCGCGTGCAGCGGCAGCATCGGGTCCTCGCCGACCTCGCCCTTGTCCCAGTAGCGGCGCTTGGGCTCCAGGAACACCACCGGGTCGTCCGACTCGATGGCCTGGCGCAGCATCCAGTGCGCGTCGTGGGCGTTGGACGGGCTGACCACCCGCAGGCCGGCGGTGTGCGCGAAGTACGCCTCGTGCGACTCGCTGTGGTGCTCGACCGCGCCGATGCCGCCGCCGAACGGGATGCGCACGGTGACCGGCATCTTGACGTGGCCGAGCGCGCGGGCGTGCATCTTGGCGAGCTGGGAGACGATCTGGTCGAAGGCCGGGTAGACGAAGCCGTCGAACTGGATCTCCACCACCGGGCGGTAGCCGCGCAGCGCGAGGCCGATCGCGGTGCCGACGATGCCGGACTCGGCGAGCGGGGTGTCGATCACCCGGTCGTCGCCGAAGTCCTTCTGCAGGCCGTCGGTGATCCGGAAGACGCCGCCGAGCTTGCCGATGTCCTCGCCCATCAGGACGGTCTTCGGGTCGCTCTCCAGCGACTTGCGCAGCGCCTCGTTGAGCGCCTTGGCGATGCTGAGCTGGCCGGCCATCAGTGGCGCTCCCCACCCTCGAAGGAGGCGGCGTACGCCTCGTACTCGGCGCGTTCCTCGTCCACCAGCGGGTGCTGCTCGCTGTAGACGTGGTCGAAGATCAGGGTCGGGTCGGGGTCGGGCATCGACCGGACGCCCTCGCGCACGCGCAGGCCCAACTGCTCGCTCTCGGCCTCGATCCCGGCGAAGAACGCCTCGTCGGCGAGGCCCTCCTTCTCCAGGTGGGCCTTCAGCCGCAGGATCGGGTCCTTGGCCTTCCAGGACTCGGTCTCCTCGGACTGCCGGTAGCGGGTCGGGTCGTCGGAGGTGGTGTGCGCGCCCATCCGGTAGGTGAACGCCTCGACCAGCACCGGGCCCTGGCCGCTGCGGGCGTGGTCGAGCGCCCAGCGGGTGACCGCGAGGACGGCGAGCACGTCGTTGCCGTCGACCCGGACGCCGGGGAAGCCGAAGCCGGAGGCGCGGCGGTACAGCGGGATGCGGGTCTGCAGGGCGGTGGGCTCGGAGATCGCCCACTGGTTGTTCTGGCAGAAGAACACCACGGGCGAGTTGTAGACCGAGGCGAAGGTGAACGCCTCGTTGACGTCGCCCTGGCTGGAGGCGCCGTCGCCGAAGTAGGCGACCACCGCGTCGTCCGCGCCGTCCTTGCTGATGCCCATCGCGTAACCGGTGGCGTGCAGGGTCTGCGAGCCGATCACGATGGTGTAGAGGTGGAAGTTCTTCTCGTTCGGGTCCCAGCCGCCGTGGTTCACGCCGCGGAACATGCCGAGCAGGTTCAGCGGGTCCACGTCGCGGCACCAGGCCACGCCGTGCTCGCGGTAGGTGGGGAAGGCGTAGTCACCGGTGCGCATCGCGCGCCCGGAGCCGACCTGGGCCGCCTCCTGGCCCAACAGCGAGGCCCACAGGCCGAGTTCGCCCTGCCGCTGGAGCGAGGTGGCCTCGGCGTCGAAGCGCCGGACCAGGACCAGGTCCCGGTAGAGCGCGCGCAGTTCCTCCGGCGTCACCGTGAGCGGGAACTCCGGGTGCTCGACCCGGTCGCCCTCCGGCGTCAGCAGTTGGACGAGCTCCGGCTCGGCGCCGATGCCGGCCCGGGCGGGGTCGGGGACGCCGGGGGCGGCCTTCTTGCGCGCCCTCGACGTGCTTTTGACGGTCACGTTCACTCCTCGGTCTTTCCAGCCGCCCGGGGTCGCCGGTGGCCGGTCCGGTCGCCCCCCTCCCCGTGCGCGTGGGTGTGCGCACCGGTGCGGGCAGGCGGTGTTCCCTTTCCGACGGCGTCCCTCACGAGAACGTTACCCAGCGACGCCCTTTGGCGCCCTTGCGCTAGGACGTCCTAGTTGTTCTCCGGTGGGAAAACCGCCGGGATGACGCGGCTTGCCCGTTCCGGTCAGGACACCAGCGCACGGTATCCGGGCACGGGCCGCTGCGATAGGGGGTAACCGGCATCGATTTGTGCGACGCTTTGCAAATGACTGATAACGGACATATCAGGGTGTTTCTCCTCGATGATCACGAAGTGGTCCGGCGCGGCGTGCACGACCTGCTCTCCATGGAGGGCGACATCGAGGTGGTGGGCGAGGCCGGCACGGCGGCCGAGGCGCTCAACCGCATCCCGGCGGTCCACCCGGACGTGGCGGTCCTCGACGTCCGGCTCCCCGACGGCAACGGCGTCGAGGTGTGCCGCGAGATCCGTTCGCAGGACCCGTCGGTGAAGTGCCTGATGCTCACCTCCTTCTCCGACGACGAGGCGCTGTTCGACTCGATCATGGCGGGTGCCTCCGGATACGTGCTGAAGGCGATCCGCGGAACCGATCTGCTCTCCGCGGTGCGCGACGTCGCGGCCGGCAAGTCCCTGCTCGACCCGGTGGCCACCAGTCGGGTGCTGGCCCGGCTCCGCGACGGGGGCGAGAAGGAGGACGAGCGGATCGCGCAGTTGACGAAACAGGAGCGCCGGATCCTCGACCTGATCGGCGAGGGGATGACCAACCGGCAGATCGGGAACGAGCTGCACCTGGCCGAGAAGACGGTGAAGAACTACGTCAGCAGCCTGCTGGCCAAGATGGGCATGGAGCGCCGCACCCAGGCCGCCGCCTACGTGGCCCGCCGCCAGGCCGACCAGCAGCACTGAGCAGATTCGCACACGCTGTGTCAAGCCACCATCACGCCGAGTAATACGCTCTGTGCGTGACGGACGGACAGACCCTCTCCCTCGCGCCGGCCCGCCCGGACGCCACCGCTCCCCCCGTCGGAACCCTCAGCCCCCCGGTCGCGCACGCCGCCGTGGCCGGGGTCCTGCGCGCCTACCCCGTACCGCCGCCCGACACGGTGACGCCGGTCGCGGAGGGCCTGCTCAACCGGGGCTACCGGGTCGACACCGGGGACGGCTCCTACTTCCTCAAGTGCTACGTCGACCGGGCCACCGCCAACCGGCCCGCGATCACCGCCCAGCACCGCGCCACCGGCGCGCTCGCCGCCCGCGGCCTGCCGGTGCCCGCCCCGCTCGCCGACCGGGACGGCCGCACCGTCACCGCGCACGGCGGACGGCTGTTCGCGCTCTACCCGTGGGTGGCCGGAAACCACCGGCACGGCACCGGGCTCACCCCCGCCGGGTGCGGCGAACTCGGCACCCTGCTGGGAGCGTTGCACGGCGCACTGGCCGAAGTGTGCGCCCCGCTGCGGCAGCCCGACGGGGTGCTCAGCGCCGACGCCGGGGAGACCCGGCGGATCATCGCCGAACTCCGCGCCCTGGCCCGCGACCACCGCCCCTACGACGACTTCGACCGGCGCGTCGAGCAGCACCTCGCCGAACGGCTCGACCTGCTCGACGCCCACCGCCACCGCCGCCCCGGCCCCGCCGACGCCCCGCCCACCGGCTGGACCCACGGCGACTTCCACGGCCTGAACGTGCTCTACCGCGGCGACGCCGTCAGCGCCGTCCTGGACTGGGACAAGCTCGCCCCGCACCCGGTCGCCGAGGAGGCCGTCCGGGCCGCCACCCTGCTCTTCAACGACCGCACCACCGGCGTCCTCGACCTCCCCCGGGTCCGCCACTGGGCCCGCGCCTACCGCGCCACCGGCGCCGCCGACACCGAACAGGTCGCCCGCGCCGTCCACCGGGTCTGGTGGGAACGGCTGAACGACCTGTGGATGCCGCAGTGGCGCTACCAGCGCCGCGACCACCGCGCCGACCCGCTGTTCCCGGCCGCGGCCGGGCAGCTGTCCTGGTGGTGCCAGGAGTACGAGCAGGTCATGGACGCCTTCACCAACTGACCTGCCCGCACCGGCTACTGCTGGTGGAGCGACACCCCGCCGACCGCCAGCCCGGTACCGGTCGGCTTCGGGCTGGTCGGCGGCGCGGCCGGGCTGCTCGGGGAAGGCGGCTCGCTGCTCTGCTCCCCACTGGGACTGGGCGAAGCACTCGGCGACGTCGTCGTACGCGTCGAACTGGCCGAGGCGGACGCGGACGGGCTGGCCGACCGCGAGGTGCTCGGCGAGGGCGTGCTGCTCGGCGTCTCCTGCTGGTGGGTGTTGCTGCTCGGGGTGCGGGTCGGCGCCGCCGTGGTGGGCCGCTCGACCGGCTCGTCGGTGGTCGGGGCGCTGGGCGTCGAGACCGGCGCGGTGGTCTGCTGCTCCTTCTCGGGGGTGCCCTTCTTGTCGTTGGCGGTCAGCGCCAGCGCGACCCCGATGGTGGCGGCGAGCACCAGCGCGACCGCGCCCAGCACCCAGCCCCACGGGTTGCGGCGGCGCGGCTTGCCGGGCCCCTCGCCGTCCCCGTCGCCGCCGTGGCCGCCGCCCGTCCCGGCCGCCGGGTAGGGCTGCGCGGGCGTCCGGTAGGCCGAGGTGGCCTGGTAGGGCAGCGCCTCGGTGGCGCCGGTGTCGCCCGCCAGCGGGCTCATCGGCTCGGTGAGCGAGGCGGAGCCGGGCGGCGGGGTGTGCTCCCAGGCCCCGGCCGCGGCGGCGGCCGCCAGGCCGGCCGCGCCCGCCGGGTAGCCCGCGCCGGCCGCGCCGTGCATCTGCCGCAGCGCGTGCTGCACGTGGGCGCGGAACTCGTCGGCGCTCTGGAACCGGTCGTCCGGGTTCTTCTCCAGCGCCCGCATCACCAGCGCGTCCAGCGGCGGCGGCACCCGGTCGTTGGCCCGGGACGGTGGCACCGGCGCGTCCTGGACGTGCTGGTAGACCACCGAGAGCGGCGTCTCGCCGACGAACGGCGGCCGCAGGGTGAGCAGTTCGTACAGCATGCAGCCGGCCGCGTACAGGTCGGAGCGGTGGTCGACGGCCTTGCCGAGGGCCTGCTCGGGCGAGAGGTACTGCGGGGTGCCCATCACCATGCCGGTCTGCGTCATGGTGGTGGCGCCGCCGGCCAGTGCGCGGGCGATGCCGAAGTCCATCACCTTGACCGCGCCGTTGGTGGTGATGATGACGTTGGCGGGCTTGATGTCGCGGTGCACGATGCCGTGCCGGTGGCTGTAGGCCAGCGCCTCCAGCACCCCGGCGGTGATGATCAGCGCCTGGTCGACCGGCGGCGCCTCCTCGTCCACCAGCAGTTCGCGCACGGTGCGGCCCTCGACCAGCTCCATCACGATGTACGGGGTGGACTCCCCGCCGTGCTGCTCCTCGCCGGTGTCGTAGACCGCGACGATCGAGTGGTGGTTGAGCGCCGCGACGGCGTGCGCCTCGCGGGTGAAGCGCAGCCGGGCGGTGTCGTCCTCGGCGAGCTCCGAGCGCAGCAGCTTGACGGCGACGGTGCGGCCCAGCCGGATGTCCTGGGCGGCGAACACCTCGGCCATCCCGCCGCGGCCCAGCCGCCGGGTCAGCCGGTAGCGGCCGTCCCCGACCGTGGGGAACGGAACGGCACTGCCGCGGCCCGGAGTTCGGGGCCCGGACGGAATCACCTCGGTGGGGCCGGTGGCCTCCCCGTCCCGGTCCGCGGCCCCGCCCAGGACACCCTCACCGGGCACGTCCCGCCGCTGGTCCCCGTCGTCGTCCGGTCGTTCGCTCTGACCCATCGCTCCTCGCCCCGGGCACCCGCTCGGCGTGCGTTCGCCCTGTCGGTTCCTCCCGAGCACGCTACCGTCTCGCGCCCTCCGGCGTGGAACGGGAGGGCGCGCGCGGGGGTCGGATCGGGCACTGCGGGCCCGCCCGGCCGACGGGTTCGAGTACCGTGTTGACCGGCTGCGCCCGGGGCCTCAGCCGCTCGCGCTGGCCACCGCGATGACGATCACCACGAACGCCAGGAACAGCACGCCGGCGATCACGCAGATCACGATCGCCGCGGTCGAGCAGCCGTTGCGCCCGCTGTTGGGCGCCGCGTACGGCGGCATCGCCATCGGCGGGGCCTGCATCGGGACCTGCGTCTGGACCGGGAAGGGCGCCGGGGTGCTCTGCGGGAACGGCTGCTGGAAGGCCGGCTGCGGGAACGGCGGCGGGGTCTGCGCCACCTGCGGGAACGGCGGCGGCGTCTGCGCCGCGTACGGCGGCGGGGTCGGCGGGCCCGGCTGGTACGGCTGCTGCGGCTGCACCGGCGGGAAGTTGGTCAGCGACGGCGCGGCGTGCACCGAGCGCGGGCCCTCGCCGATCACCAGCGGGGTGGACGCCTGCAGCGGCGTGTTGCCGCCGCCCTGCGCCCCCGACAGGACGCGCTCCAGCTCCTCGCGCATCGCCTCCGCGGTCGGGAACCGGTGCGCCGGGTCCTTGCGCAGCGCCCGCTCCACCAGCGCGTCGATCTCCGGGGTGACCGCCCGGTTCAGCGTGGACGGCGCCGGCGGGGTCTCCTGCACGTGCTTGTAGGCGATCGAGAACGCCGAGTCGCCGTCGAACGGCAGCTGCCCGCTGAGCAGTTCGAACAGCATGCAGCCGACCGAGTACAGGTCGGACCGGGCGTCCACGCTCTTGCCGAGCGCCTGCTCGGGCGAGAGGTACTGCGGGGTGCCGACCACCATGCCGGTCTGCGTCATCGAGGTGACGCCGGACTGCAGGGCGCGCGCGATGCCGAAGTCCATCACCTTGACGACGCCCTTGGTGGACACCATCACGTTGGCCGGCTTGATGTCGCGGTGCACCAGCCCCTGGTCGTGCGAGGCCTCCAGGGCCGCCAGCACCGCACCGGTGATCTTCAGCGCCTGCTCGTTGGGCATCGCGCCGAGCGTGGTCACCTGCTCGTCCAGCACGTCCTTGAGCGAACGGCCCTCGACGAACTCCATCACGATGTACGGCGTGGTCGCCCCGTCCGGGGCGACGTCCTCGCCGGAGTCGAACACCGAGACGATGTTGGTGTGCTGGAGCCGCGCCACGGCCTGCGCCTCGCGCCGGAACCGCTCCCGGAACGAGTCCTCCCGGCCCAGTTCGGTGTGCAGCGTCTTCACCGCGACCTGACGGTCCAGCACCGTGTCGTGGGCGAGGTGGACGGACGCCATGCCGCCCTGCCCGAGCAGCCGCTGCAGCACGTACCGGCCGTGCCCGAGCGAGTGCCCCTCGGTGGTGCCCTCTGTCATCGTCCCAGCTCCCCCTCGGCGCGCGGTACTACTCCGGACACCGGTCAGGGTAGCGGTTCGGGGCCGCGCCGGAACGCGGCCCCCGCGAGGCCACCGTGGGTAGGGCTACAGGTACGGACCGGAACGGATCCCGCGGCCCGGCCCCTCCTCCGGATCGCCCTCCGCGCCGTGCAGACCGGGGGGCAGCGCCCGCCGCATCTGCTCCAACTGCGCCCGCGCCGCCATCTGCTGGGCGAACAGCGCGGTCTGGATGCCGTGGAACAGGCCCTCCAGCCAGCCCACCAACTGCGCCTGGGCGATCCGCAGTTCGGCCTCGGTCGGGATGCTGTCGTCGGCGAACGGCAGCGAGAGCCGCTCCAGCTCCTCGACCAGCTCCGGAGCCAGGCCCATCTCCAGCTCCTTGATCGAGCTGGCGTGGATGTCCTTCAGCCGGGCCCGGCTCGCCTCGTCGAGGGGCGCCGCCCGCACCTCCTCCAGCAGCTGCTTGATCATGCTGCCGATCCGCATCACCTTCGCCGGCTGCTCGACCATCTCGGTCACCGGCAGCTCGCGCGGCTCGTCGTCCTCGCCGCCCCGCCCCAGTCCGCCGGCCGGCGCGGTGCCCACCGCCATCCCGTCCGGCCCGACGATCAGCACCTTCGGACTGTCCTCTGGCCTCCCGCCCACCGCCGCCTGCGACGCCTGGAAGGGATCCTGCTGCGACCGTTCGTTCATCGGGTTGGTCATAGCTCCTTCATATGCTTCGTCCACCGCAGAGGTCAACGAAGCCGGCCCCCCGATCGTCCCGCCCCTGGCCGCCACCGGCCACCGCCGGCCGTCCCCGCTACCGCCGGCGCAGCCGCAGTCCGATCATCCCCAGACCGAGGCCGATCATCCCGAGGCCGACGCCCAGCGGCAGCTGCCGCGCGGACGAGTCGCCCCAGGGGTGCAGCCCGGGCACCGCCGGACCGACCGCCAGCTCCCCGCCCGCCACCGCCGTCTCCTCCGCGCCCGCACCGCCGTCCGCCGGCGCACCCGCCGCCGGGCCCGTGGCCGGATCCGTCTCCGGCCCCGGCAGGGCGGAAGCCCCGTCCCCGTCCGCCCCCGTCCCCCGGCCCGGCACCGCCGCGTCCGGCTCCGGCACCGCCGACCGGCCGCCCGCCGCCCCCGTCCCGTCCGTCCAGCCCGTCCCGTCGCCCTCGTCGGACCCGTAGCCCTCGTCGCTCCCGCCGGTCCCTTCCGCCGACGGGGGCGTCCACGGCGCCGCCGGGAACAGCGGCACCACCGGCTGCTGGTGCCGCCCGGGCCCGGGGGCGGCGGAGGACGCTGCGGGCGGCCCCGGCACCTCACCCGGGGACGCCGGGGACGCCGAGGGCTCCGCGGGGCCGGGCGCGGACGAGGGGGTCGGCGAAACCGACGGGGAGGGGGACGGGGAGGGCTCCGCCGACTCCCCCGGCTCCACCGGCAGCTCCGACCCCGCCGGGACGGACGGCACCACCGGCACCACCGGCGCAGTCGCGCTCCGGCTGGCCGTCGCCGTGGTGCTCGCCCCGACCGGGACCGAGGGGGCCGGCGGCACGGACGGCAGTGGCGGCAAGGGCGGGACGGGCGGCACGGATATCGCTCCGCCCGGCGGCCGGACCGCCGCCGACGGCGGGGCGCCCGGCAGCCGCGTGGCCCCCGCCGCCTGCTGCCGCGCCGCGTCCAACCGCTCCCGCACCTGCGCCCGGGCCGCGTCCAGCTGCGCCTGCGCCTGCTGCCGCGCCCCGGCGGCCGGATCGGCGGCCAGCGCCGGGGCGGCCAGCAGCAGCGGCAGCGCCGCTCCGGTCAGGACCGCCCAGCGGCACAGCGCGGGCGGACGGACGGCGGCGGGACGGACGGCGGCGGGGCGGGCCGGGGCGGCGGGCCCGGAGCGGCGGCGAGCGAGCATGGAAAGCAGGTCCTCCCGACGGCCGTCCGCAGGGGGATGCGGGCGGAGGCGGAACAGCTTGTGACCAGACTCACATACTCGGACACTCCGGGCATTTCGACCCCGGATCGCGGCCCCGGGACCGGGGCCTAGATCTCCAGGACGACCTTGCCGACCTGGGCGCCCGACTCGACCACCCGGTGGGCCTCGGCGGCCTCGGCGATCGGCAGGACGCGGTCGATCACCGGGGTGACCGCGCCCGCCTCGACCAGCGGCCAGACGTGCTCGCGGACGGCCGCGACGATGGCCGCCTTCTCCCCGAGCGGGCGGCCGCGCAGGTTGGTGGCGACCAGGGCGGCGCGCTTGGCCAGCAGGGTGGAGAGGTTGACCTCGGCCTTGGCCCCGCCCTGCAGGCCGATCACCACCAGGCGGCCGTTGACCGCCAGGGCGTCGATGTTCCGCTGCAGGTACTTCGCGCCGATGATGTCGAGGATGACGTCGGCCCCGCCGAGCGCGGCGACCTCCGCGACGAAGTCCTGCCGGCGGTAGTCGATCAGCAGGTCGGCGCCGAGCTCGCCGCAGCGGGCCAGCTTCTCGGGGCTGCCGGCGGTGACCGCGACCCGGGCGCCGACCGCCTTGGCCAACTGGATCGCCATGGTGCCGATGCCGCTGGCGCCGCCGTGCAGCAGGACGGTCTCGCCGGGGCGCAGGTGGGCGACCTGGAACACGTTGGACCACACCGTGCAGGCCACCTCGGGCAGCGCCGCCGCCTGCTGGACCGTCAGCCCCTTCGGCACCGGCAGCAGCTGCCCGGCCGGGACGGCGACCCGCTGCGCGTAGCCGCCGCCCGCGAGCAGCGCGCAGACCTCGTCGCCGACCGCCCAGCCGGACACCCCGGGGCCGAGCGCGACGATCCGGCCCGCGCACTCCAGGCCCGGGTACGGCGAACTGCCCGGCGGCGGATCGTAGTGGCCCTGGCGCTGCAGCAGGTCGGCCCGGTTGACGGCGGTCGCGGCGACCTCGACCAGCACCTCGCCGGCCGCCGGGACGGGATCGGGAACCTCGGCCCAGACCAGCCGCTCAGGGCCTCCGGGCTCGGGAATCGTGATGGCTCGCATGGCCGCCACGCTACGCCCCCGCCCCTGCGCGCCCCGGCCCCCTCGCCGTCGACGGACAGTCCGTCAGGGCCCCCGGAGCCCGGGCGACAGGGCGGCGACACTCCGGCCCCGCCGTCACCCGGCGGTGGACTCACCCTCCATCCTTGTGCCTGTGCCGAATTCCAATCCGACCCACGACACGGGTGCCCGGCCGTCCCGTCTGACGCTCAGTCGCTTCCGGGACGCGGGCACCGACACCACCGACCCCACCCGCCGGATCGCCCTGCCGGCCCGGCGGACCCGACCCCCGATGCGCCAGGTCGGCCGCCGACTGCTGCTGGCCCTGGGCGTGCTGGTGGCCACCACGCTGATCGTGTACGCGGACCACGCGGGCTACAACGACAACGCGGACTCCTCGGTCAGCCTCCTCGACTCGGCGTACTACGCCACCGTCACCCTCTCCACCACCGGGTACGGCGACATCACCCCGGTGAGCGACACCGCGCGGCTGGTGAACATCTTCGTGATCACCCCGCTGCGCGTGCTCTTCCTGATCATCCTGGTCGGCACGACTCTCGAAGTGCTCACCGAACGCACCCGCCTGCAGTGGCGGATCGAACGCTGGAGGCACACCGTGCGGGACCACACCGTCGTCATCGGCTACGGCACCAAGGGCCGCAGCGCCGTGGACACCCTGCTCGGGCAGGGCGTCCCGAAGGACTCCATCGTGGTGGTCGACCCGCAGGCCAAGGCCGTCGACCAGGCCACCCACGACGGACTGGTCGGCGTGCTCGGCGACGCCACCCGGGCCGCGACCCTGATCCGGGCCGAACTGCCGCGCGCCGCCCAGGTGGTGGTCGCCCCCGAACGCGACGACACCGCCGCCCTGATCACCCTGACCGCCCGCCAGCTGAACAAGGGCGCCACCGTGGTCGCCGCCGTCCGCGAGGACGAGAACGCCCCGCTGCTGCGGCAGAGCGGCGCGGACGTGGTGGTCACCTCGTCCAGCTCGGCCGGCCGGCTGCTCGGCATGTCGATGCTCAGCCCGAACGCGGGCGCGGTGATGGAGGACCTGCTGACCTACGGCAACGGCCTGGACGTCGCCGAGCGCCCGGTCACCAAGGCCGAGGCCGGACGCAGCCCCCGCGAACTGGACGACCTGGTGGTCGCGGTGGTCCGCGGCCGCCGAGTGCTCAACTACACCGAGCCGGAAGCCGCGACGCTCCAACTCACCGACCGCCTGATCGTCATCAAGCCGGGCACCCCGGTCACCCACTAACCCCGTCAGGGGCCCGGGGAACGGCGGGTCCGTGCTGCTGGTGGCCGGAGCCCATCGAAGTGTCCGTGCTGCTGCGTGTCTTTGACCGAACCCGAAGCAGAAGCGCGCCACGGCAGTGAACCACTCGCAGCCACGGCCTCGCCGTTCCCCGAGCCCCTGAACACGCGCACTGCCGAGCCTCCGCCGTTCCACGTGGAACATCCCGCTCAGGTCGTCGGCAGCGCCAGCACCTCCGCGCGCTCCCCCGCCGCCAGCCCGCCGGGCGGGACGACCGCCAGCGCATCGGCCCGGGCCAGGCCGCGCAGCATCGCCGGGCCGTCGTGCGGCAGCGGGACCAGCCCGGCGGGGCCGCGGCGCACCGGGTGCAGCCGGGTGTCGACGGGGTGTCCGGGCAGCGCGGCGGCCAGCGGCTCGGCGGGCCCGGCCGCCGGGAGCGCCCGGCCGGACAGCGCGTGCAGCAGCGGCAGGGCCAGCGTGACCGTCCCGGCCACGGCGGCCAGCGGGTTGCCGGGCAGGCCCACCAGGTGGCGGCCGCCGGGCAGCGCCGCCAGCAGCATCGGGTGGCCCGGCCGCACCGCCACCCCGTCCACCAACGGGTGCCCGCCGGTGGCCTCCAGCGCGGCGTGCAGGAAGTCCACCGGCCCGGCCGCGGTGCCGCCGGTGGTGAGCACCAGGTCCGCGGGCGAGTGCCGGATCGCGTCCCGCAGCAGCCCGAAGTCGTCCCGGACGTGGCGGCTGCCGAGCAGTTCGGCCCCCGCCGAGGCCAGCCAGGGCGGCAGCAGCGGGCCCAGCGCGTCCCGCACCCGGCCCGGGCCGGGGACCCCCGCCACCAGCAGTTCGTCGCCCAGCAGCAGCAGTTCGACGGTCGGGCGGCGGTGCACCGCCAGCAGGTCGTGTCCGGCGGCGGCGGCCAGCCCGAGCACCGCCGGGGTCACCGGCAGCCCGGCGGGCAGCAGTTCCTCGTCCCGGCGGCACTCCTGGCCGCGCGGCCGGACGTCCTGCCCGGGCGCCACCTCGCCGCGCAGTTGGGCGGTGCCGTCCGGGAGTCCGGTGAGCGTGCCGTGCTCGCGCCGGAGCACCCCGGTGGCCCCGGGCGGCAGTTGGGCGCCGGTGGCGATCTCGACCGCCGCGCCGTCCGCGAGCGGCGCGCAGTCCTGGCCCGCCAGCACCCGGCCGGACAGTCGCCACGGGCCCGGACCGGCCACTGCCCAGCCGTCCATCGCCGAGGTGTCGAAGGCCGGCAGGTCGGTGAGCGCCGCCAGCGGCTCCGCCAGCGTCCGCCCGGCGGCGGCCGCCGGCTCGACCCGCTCCACCGGCAGCGGGCGGACCGCCGTCCGCGCCGCGTGCCGGGCCGCCGGCCACGGGCACCCGCGCAGTGTGGGCGCCGCCGAGGTCACCCTGACCTCCTCCGCCGTCCGACTCACCGTCCGTCCGCCCAGCGTTCGGCCAGCGCCGTCACCTTCGCGTTCGCCTCGGCCACCGCCGCCGCACCGCCGCCGTTCGCGGCCGCCGCGTAGCCGACCAGGAACGCGGTGAGCGGCGCGGCCGGACGCTCGACGCCGTGCGCGACCACCCGGGTCATGTCCAGCAGCCCACGAACGTCCACCGCCAGGTCCAGGCCCAGCTCGGCGCCGGCCGCGGCCATCCACTCGTCCAATGTGCGTTCCATGACGCCATGCTGCCCGATCCGCACCCCGGTAGACCGCTTCCCGGATGAGCGCCGCGGTTCGTTTCGCTCACCGCCCCCTCCGCGCCCCCGTGAGAACCACGGGAGAGCACCGCCAGGGGCTCGGGGAACGGCGAGACGGCCGGAGCCCATCGAAGGCCCGTGCTGCTGCGTGTCTTTGAACAGAACCCGAAGCAGATGCCCGCAACGGCAGTGCACCCCCAGCAGCCACGGCCTCGCCGTTCCCCGAGCCCCTGGTTTCACCTCCCGCCGTGCTCCCGGTCG
This sequence comes from Kitasatospora saccharophila, assembly GCF_039529925.1. Taxonomy (NCBI): domain Bacteria; kingdom Bacillati; phylum Actinomycetota; class Actinomycetes; order Kitasatosporales; family Streptomycetaceae; genus Kitasatospora; species Kitasatospora saccharophila. The sequence continues at coordinate 280,359 of NZ_BAAANS010000001.1, forward strand.
CGGGCCTCCGCGAGGTCGGCCCAGGTGTCGCAGTCGAAGGAGGCGTGCGCCGGGTCGGGCAGTCGGGCCAGGCGCAGGCCGGCGAGGAGGTGGCGCAGCGGGCGGCCGGCCGGGGCGCCGAGGGCGGTGAGCGCGGTGCGCAGGGCGGCGGTCCGGTAGGCGGCGGCCAGCGGCTGGTCGCGGCCGGTGGCGTCGGTCAGCAGGGCGCCGTCGCGGTCCGGGTCGTCGAGGGCGGCCAGCAGCCGCCGCACCGTCGCGGTGTCCAGGAACGGCAGGTCGGCGGCCAGCAGCAGGATCCGGGGGGCGGTCACCGCGGGGAGCGCGGCGGCGACCGCGGCGACCGGCCCGCCGCCCGGCGGGTCCTCGCGCAGCCAGCGCACCCCGGCCCGTTCGGTGGGCCGCTCGGGGCCGACCACCAGCACCCGGCGGGCGTCCGGGCAGGCCGCGATCACCCGGTCCAGCAACGGGCGGCCGCCGACCGTCAGGGCCGGCTTGTCCACCCCGCCGAGCCGGCTGCCCGCCCCGCCGGCCGCCACCACCGCGTCGTACCCGCGCTCCGCCACCCGCTCCGCCCCGTGATCCGTCACACCCCCAGTGTCACCGCTCGCCGTCGACGGTTTCCGCCGCCTCCTCCACCGTCTCCTGCGCCGCCGCCCCGTCGTCCACGGTCGGGACCTCCCGGCGGGCGGTGTTCGCGGCCGCGCCGTGCTCCAGGATGGCGGGGAGGGTGAGGCCGCCGTAGCGCTCGTTCATCGCGGCGGCGAGCGCCTCGGCGTCCTCGGGGTGGTCGTGCAGGGCCTCGTCGAAGTCGCGCAGGTAGCCCGCGGTGAAGGCGAGCACCCGGTGGGCGGCGTCGTCCATGCCGGGGGCGCGGTGCCCGGCGATCACCCGGTCCACGCCGAGGTCGGCGATCAGGCCGAGGTTGTGCGACCACTGGTCGCGGGCGTCCGGGTCGGTGTCGGCCGTCCAGACGTGGGTGCCGTTGTAGACGAAGTCGCCCGCGATCACGGTGCGGACGCTCGGCAGGTGGGTGACGGTGGAACCCGCGGCGTCGCCCTGGCCGAGCTGCAGGACCCGGATCAGCTGGCCGTCGATCATCAGCGGCCGCGGCAGCAGCGGCGCGGGCAGCAGCGGCTGGTCCGGGACGTCGTCGCCGTACACCGGCTTCCACTGGGCGACCTTGGCCGCCGCGGTCCGCCCGATCCCCTCGACCACCGAGGGCGCGGCCACCAGCTGCGCGGTCGGGAACAGCCGCAGCACCTCCTCCGCGCCGAAGTAGTGGTCGGGGTGCTGGTGGCTGACCACGATGGCCAGCAGCTCCCGGCCCTTGCCGGCGATCCACTCGGCCAGTTCGCGGCCGGCGCTGCGGGTCAGCTGGGCGTCGACCAGGATCGCCGTGCGCTCCCCCATCACCAGGCTGGACGTGGCGAAGAACGCGCTCTCCGGACCGGTGAAGACCTCGACCTCCAGCGGGCGGAAGGCCGGTGCGGGGCCCGTCACCCGGCCGTGGGCGCTCTCGTCGGGCGGTGACGCGGTCACGGCTGCTCCCCTGGTCGGTGCGGCGGCGGGCCGTGGCGGCCCCGTACCCGTCCAGCCTGGCCGGAAGGCCCCCGGGCCGCCGGGTGGGCGGGTCCAGGAGGGTGATCGCGGCAACCCCCGGGGCGTCGAGGGCGTCGACTATTGTCGGGGTTCCCCGGGCACCGGGCACCCGCGCACCCACGAATCTGGAGCACTTGATGGACCGGCTCGACAACACCGTCCGCGACTACGCCTGGGGTTCGGCCACCGCCATCCCCGAGCTGCTCGGGCGGCCCGCCACGGGGGTGCCCCAGGCCGAACTGTGGATGGGCGCCCACCCCGGCGCGCCGTCCCTGGTCGACCGCGGGGACGGTCCGACCGCGCTGGACCGGGTGATCGCCGCCGACCCGGTCGCCGAGCTGGGCGCCGCGTCCGTCGAGCGCTTCGGGCCGGCCCTGCCGTTCCTGGTCAAGGTGCTGGCCGCCGCCCTGCCGCTCTCCCTGCAGGCCCACCCGACCCGGGCGCAGGCGCAGGCCGGGTACGCCGACGAGGAGGCCCGCGGCGTCCCGGCCGACGCGCCGCACCGCAACTACAAGGACGACAACCACAAGCCCGAACTGATCTGCGCGCTGAGCGAGTTCGAGGGCCTGTGCGGCTTCCGCAGCCCCGCCGGGGCGGCCGACCTGATGGCCTCGCTCGGCGTCCCCGGGCTGGACCCGCTGATCGACCTGCTGCGCTCCAAGCCCGAGGAGGAGGCGCTGGCCGGGGCGCTCGCCGCGGCGCTGGGCATGACCGACGCCGCGGGCCGGGAGACCGTCGAGGCCGTCGCCCGCGCCGTCACCGCCGCCGCCCCCGCCGACCCGACCGGCGCGCTGGCCGGGTACGCCTTCGCCGCCGCCGAGTACCCCGGCGACCCCGGGCTGATCGCCGCGCTGCTGTTCAACCACGTCCGGCTGCAGCCCGGCGAGGCGCTCTACCTCGGTGCCGGCCTCCCGCACGCCTACCTGCGCGGCACCGGCGTGGAGATCATGGCCAACTCCGACAACGTGCTGCGCTGCGGCTTCACCCCCAAGCACGTGGACGTTCCCGAGCTGCTCAAGGTGGTCCGCTTCCGCGGCGCCCTGCCCGAGGTGCTGCGCCCCGAGGCCGGCCCGGACGGCGAGCGGCTCTACCCGGTGCCGATCGACGAGTTCCGGCTCTCCCGCTACGACCTCGCCGACCGCCCCGCCACGCTGCCCGGCGACGCCCCGCAGATCCTGCTGTGCACCGACGGGACGGTCGAACTCGCCTCCGGCGGACGGACCCTGACGCTGCACCGGGGCGAGTCCGCGTTCCTGCCCGCGGACGGCGCCGCGACCGTGCTCACCGGCCCCGGGGCGACCGTCTTCCGCAGCACCGTCACGCTCGGCTGACCCGCCTCAGACCGGGTGGCGCGCCTGGTACGCCAGCCGCGCCCCCGCGTCCGCGCCGACGGCGGTGAGCAGCTCGTCCAGGGCCAGGAACCAGGACCAGCGCTCGCCGCCGCCCGCCCGCGCCAGGGCGGCGACCAGCAGGTCCTCCAGGTCCGGCACCCGCCCGTCCTTCCACACCTTGTCGGCCAGGCTGACCAGCAGGTCCTCGGGGCCGGAGGACGGACCCCAGTCGGCGTGCCCGGCCGCGAACCGGGCCAGCCGGGGCGCCACCCCCGCCGCCAGCAGCAGCTCCCGCCCGGCCGGCTCGTGCGCCGACCCCGGACCGGACAGCTCCGAGCGGTGCACCGCCTTCCCGACGTCGTGGGTGGCCGCCCCGAACAGCACCTCGGCCCGGTCGAAGGCCAGCTCCGGGCAGCGCTCCGCCGTCCAGTCCGCCAACCGCACCGCCACGTCGTGCACCAGCCGCAGGTGCGCCACCAGCCGCGGCGGAGCCGCCAACTCCACGAGCAGCGCGAGCACTTCGTCCGGCAGCGGGTACAGCTCCAGCTCCTCGTCCATGGCGGGCGACCCTACCCGACCGCGCTTAATCGCTTGACCGTGGCCGCACAGGACGGCTGCACTGTCCCGACGACCGAGACGGCGACCCCGGAAGGCGGCGGCAGTGACCGACATCAGGCCCAGCGGCGAGCAGGACCACCAGCTCTTCGTGGAGACCATGCACGCCGCGTTCGGCCTGCTCCCCGACCCGCCCGGCGAGGACGGCACCGGCGTCTGGTGGTCGGCCTTCGAACCGGAGCGCGGCCTGCTCGCCCGGGACGCCGACGGGCGGGCGATCGGCACCGCCGGGGCGTACACCTTCGAACTCACCCTGCCCGGCGGGGCGTTGGTCCCGGTCTCCGGGGTGACGGCGGTCGGCGTGCTGCCCTCGCACCGGCGGCGCGGCGTGCTCACCGCGATGATGCGCCGTCAACTCGCCGACCTGCGGGAGCGCGGCGAGGTGCTGTCCGTGCTGCTCGCCTCCGAGGCGGTGATCTACCGCCGCTTCGGCTACGGCCCCGCCACCTACACCCGCGCCCTGACCGTGCCCCGGCACCGGGCCGCCCTCACCCCGCCCCGCGGCGGGGCCGACGAGCCCGCCGGAACGGTCGAACTGCTGCGCCGCGAACCGGCGGTGGACCTGCTGGAGCAGGTCTACGACCGCTACCGGCGCACCCGCCCCGGCTCGGTCTCCCGCCCGCACCGCTGGTGGGCCCGCGGCGCCGGCCAGCCCCCGATCGCCCCCAAGCCCCGCTACGTCGCCCTGCACCGGGACGCCGACGGCACGCCCGACGGGTACGCCAGCTACGCGGTCGAGGACAAGCGCAGCCTGGTCGTCGACGAGACGGTCGCCGCTACCGACGCCGCGTACACCGCGCTGGTGCGCTACCTGCTCGGCCACGACCTGGTCCAGGAGGTGGTGTTCCGGCACGTCCCGCCGGACAGCCCGCTGCCCTGGCAGCTCGTCGACTTCGGCGCCGCGCAGCCCGGCAAGCACACCGACTGGCTCTGGGCCCGGGTGCTGGACGTCCCCGGCGCGCTCACCGCCCGCGGCTGGAGCACCGACGGCACGCTCGTCCTCGACGTGGACGACCCGTTCCTCGGCGAGCACCACCGCCTCCTGCTGACCGTCCGCGGCGGCGAGGCCGAGTGCGTCCCCACCGACCGCGCGCCCGACCTCTCCCTCGACGTCAGCGACCTCGGCTCGATCCTGCTCGGCGGCACCACCCCCGGCACCCTGGTCCGGGCCGGCCACCTGCGCGCCCACCACCCCGACGTCCCGGCCCGCGCCGACGCCCTGTTCCGCGCCGACCGCGAACCGCACTGCCTGCACTGGTTCTGACCCCGCACCCGCCGCCCCGTCCGACCCCTGCGTAGCCTGCCCGCATGCACCTGCTCCTCCGGGGCGGCCCCACCGCCGCCGACGCCCCCGGCCCGCGCACCGGCGGCCTCCCGCTCGCCCCCGCCGGCTTCGGGTGGCCGCACTGCCGCGAGTGCGAGAGCTCCCTGCTGTTCATCGCCCACCTGCCGCTCGACCACGGCACCGCCGCCGTCTTCCTCTGCGACTTCGACCCCGGCCTGTGCAGCGGCTGGGCCGCCGACGACGGCGCCAACCGCGCCTACCTTTTCCCGCCCGGCACCCCGCTCCGCCCCGCCCCCGCCCCCGCCTCCGACGAATCCGACGCCCCCACCCTGCTGCCCGCCACCGCCCTGCACCCCGCGTCCCACCCCGACGACCGCCCCGAGGCCGGCCGGGTCGGCGGCACCCCCGGCTGGCTCCAGGACCCCGAGATCCCCAGCTGCCCCGGCTGCGCCAGCCCGATGGAGTTCGCCGCCCAGTTGGAGAACGACGACACCGGGATCAACTTCGGCGACGACGGCCGCGGCTACCTCTTCACCTGCCGCCCCTGCACCCGGGCCGCCTTCCTCTGGCAGTGCTGACCGGCCGTCCGGCTGACATCAGGTCACGTCCCGGGTCATGTCGACGAAGCGCGAGTAGTGGCCCTGGAAGGCGACGGTGATGGTCGCGGTGGGGCCGTTGCGGTGCTTGGCGACGATCAGGTCGGCCTCGCCGGCCCGCGGGGACTCCTTCTCGTAGGCGTCCTCGCGGTGCAGCAGGATGACCATGTCGGCGTCCTGCTCGATCGAGCCGGACTCGCGCAGGTCGGAGACCATCGGCTTCTTGTCGGTGCGCTGCTCGGGGCCTCGGTTCAGCTGGGAGAGCGCGATCACCGGGATCTCCAGCTCCTTGGCCAGCAGCTTGAGGTTACGGGACATGTCCGAGACCTCCTGCTGCCGGCTCTCCGCCCGTCTCGACCCGCCGGCCTGCATCAGCTGCAGGTAGTCGATCACCACCAGCCGCAGGTCGTTGCGCTGCTTGAGCCGCCGGCACTTGGCCCGGATCTCCATCATCGACAGGTTCGGCGAGTCGTCGATGTACAGCGGCGCCGCACTGACCTCCGGCATCCGCCGGGCCACCCGCGTCCAGTCGTCGTCGGTCATGTTCCCCGACCGCATGTGGTGCAGCGCCACCCGGGCCTCCGCCGACAGCAGTCGCATGGCGATCTCGTTGCGGCCCATTTCGAGCGAGAAGATCACGCTCGGCAGGTTGTTGTGGATCGAGCACGCCCGCGCGAAGTCCAGGGCGAGAGTTGATTTACCCATGGCCGGGCGGGCCGCGATGACGATCATCTGGCCGGGGTGGAGGCCGTTGGTGAGGGCGTCGAAGTCGGCGAAGCCGGTGGGGACGCCGGACATCTGGCCGGAGCGGGAGCCGATGGCCTCGATCTCGTCGAGGGCGCCCTCCATGATGTCGGCGAGCGGGGCGTAGTCCTCGTTGGTGCGCTGCTCGGTGACGGCGTAGATCTCGGCCTGGGCGGCGTTGACGATGTCGTCGACGTCGCCCTCGGCGGCGTAGCCCATGCCGGCGATGCGGGTGCCGGCCTCGACCAGGCGGCGCAGGACGGCACGCTCGTGGACGATCTCGGCGTAGTACTCGGCGTTGGCCGCGGTGGGGACGGAGTTGACCAGGGTGTGCAGGTAGGAGGGGCCGCCGACCCGGGTCAGCTCGCCGCGCTTGGTGAGCTCGCCGGCCACGGTGATCGGGTCGGCGGGCTCGCCGCGGGCGTAGAGGTCGAGGATGGCGCCGTGGATGAGCTCGTGGGCGGGCCGGTAGTAGTCGGCGGGCTTGAGCACCTCGACGACGTCCGCGATGGCGTCCTTGGAGAGCAGCATGCCGCCGAGGACGGACTGTTCGGCCGCGAGGTCCTGCGGGGGGACGCGTTCGAAGCCCTCGCCGCCGAAGCCGCCCTCGCCGTCCCGGTCGCGGCGCTCGCCCTTGCCGGGGAAGCGGTCGCCGCCCTTGCCGCCGTCGCGCCGCTGGAAGCCGCCCGAGCCGCCCGAGCCGCCCGAACCACCGGAGCCGCCCTCGCGACCGCCGGAGCCGCCGGAGCCGCCGGAGCCGCCGGAGCCCGAACCGTCGCGGCCCGCCGGGGCGTTCGCGCGGCGGGTGACCGGCAGGCGGTCGCCCGGGACGTCGGGGAAGGCGTCCAGCGGGAAGGCGTCGTCGGACGGCTGCCAGTCGTCCTCGGGGGGCGGCGGGGCGTCGTGGTCGTCGTACTGGGGGCCGGTCACGCGTGTTCCCCGATCAGCGAGCGTGCGAGTTGGTGCGGGCCGGTCCGGTGACGTACCCGTCCTTCGGCGCCTGTCCTTCTTACGGTACCGAGCCGACAGCTCCCGCCCCGCGCGGGTCGGCCCTGAACGGCCGCCGGGTCCGGTCCGGGCCGCGGTATCCACCGCCGGTGCGCCGGGAAAGTTATCCACAGGGCATGTGGATAACGACTCACAGCCTGTGGAGAACCCCGCCAAAGCTGTGCACAACCCTGTGGATAACCATCCAATCGCCCCAATGTCAACTCGCTGACCTGGGACTACTCCCCACTTAGCCTGTGCATGAGAAATTCTTCACACGACCAGGGGTGCCCCCGAAGAGGTGTTCGACACACTCTCCGTCCACAGTGCGGGTAAGAGATCATATGGCTCTTCACCTCTTACCTGTGGATGAGTAGGCTGGGCCCATGCCCGTCAGGTCCCCCGCCACCGCCGAACGCCGCCGCCACGACCGGGAGATCCTCGCCCTGGCCGTCCCGGCCTTCGGCGCCCTGGTCGCCGAACCGCTCTTCCTGATGGCCGACTCCGCGATCGTCGGCCACCTCGGCACCGCCCAGCTGGCCGGCCTGGGCGTCGCCTCCGCCGCGCTCACCACCGTCGTCGGGGTGTTCGCCTTCCTCGCGTACGCCACCACCGCGGCGGTGGCCCGCCGGATCGGGGCCGGCGACCGGCGGGCCGCCGTCCAGCAGGGCGTCGACGGCATCTGGCTGGCCCTGCTGCTCTCGGCCGGCCTGGTGCTGCTCACCCTGCTGCTCGCCCCGCAGGCCGCCCGGCTGCTCGGCGCCTCCGCCACCGCCGCCCCGTACGCCGTCACCTACCTGCGGATCAGCGCGCTCGGGGTGCCCGCGATGCTGCTGGTGCTGGCCGCCACCGGCGTGCTGCGCGGCTTCCAGGACACCCGCACCCCGCTGCTGGTGGCGATCGGCGGCTTCACCGCCAACCTGCTGCTCAACCTGGGCCTGGTGTACGGCGCGGGCCTGGGCGTGGCCGGCTCCGCCTGGGGCACCGTGATCGCGCAGAACGCGATGGCCGCGGTGTACGTCGTGGTGGTGGTCCGCGGCGCCCGCCGGGAGGGCGCGACGCTGCGGCCGGACGCGGCCGGCATCCGCGCCTCGGCCCGGGCCGGCGGCCCGCTGCTGGTGCGCACCCTGAGCCTGCGCGCGGTGCTGCTGCTGGCCACCGCGGTGGCCGCCCACCTGGGTGACGCCGAGGTGGCGGCCCACCAGATCACCATGACGGTCTGGTCCTTCGTCGCCTTCGCGCTGGACGCGGTGGCGATCGCCGGGCAGGCCATCATCGGCCGCTACCTGGGCGCGGGCGACCTGCCCGGCACCCGGGCGGCGACCCGGCGGATGGTCGAGTGGGGCCTGGGCGCGGGCGTGCTGTTCGGGCTGCTGATGGTGCTGGGCCGGCCGCTGTACGTCCCGCTGTTCAGCTCCGACCCGGCGGTGCAGCACCAGCTGTCCACCGCGCTGCTGCTGGCCGCGCTGACCCAGCCGGTGGGCGGGCTGGTGTTCGTGCTGGACGGCGTGCTGATGGGCGCGGGTGACGGCCGCTACCTGGCCCTGGCGATGCTGGCCACCCTGCTGGTGTTCGTCCCGGCGGCGCTGGCGGTGCCCGCGCTGGGCCTGGGGCTGGCCGGGCTGTGGTGGGCGATGAACCTGTTCATGCTGGCCCGGGCCGCGTTCCTGGTCGGCCGGGTGCGCACCGGCCACTGGATGGTCACCGGCGCCGTCCGGTCCTGAACCGCGGGGGGAACGGCCTGCGGGGGAACGACCGGGGGGAACGGCCCGCGGGGAACGGCCCGCGGGGAACGGCCGGAGGGCCGGACCCCGCGAACGGGGTCCGGCCCTCCGGACTGCTTGCTACTGCGCTCAGGCGGCGACGACGTTGACGTCGAGGTTGGCCTGGACGTCGGCGTGCAGCTTGACCGAGACCTTGTGGCTGCCCACGGTCTTGATCGGCGAGGCGATCGCGACGGCGCGCTTGTCCACGGCCGGGCCGCTGGCGGCCTTGATGGCCTCCACGACGTCGGCCTGGGTCACCGAGCCGAACAGGCGGCCGGCGTCGCCGGAGCGGACGGCCAGCTTGACCTGGAGACCCTCCAGCTTGGCCTTGACCTCGTTGGCGGCCTCCAGGGTCTGGATGGCGTGGATCTTCCGGGCGCGACGGATGGCGTCGACGTCCTTCTGACCGCCCTTGGTCCAGCGGATGGCGAAGCCGCGCGGGACCAGGAAGTTGCGGGCGTAGCCGTCCTTGACCTCGACGACCTCACCGGCGCTGCCGAGGCCGGGAACCTCGTGCGTGAGGATGATCTTCATTGTTCGGTCACCCTCTCTTAGCGCGTGGTGGAGGTGTAGGGCAGCAGGGCCATCTCACGGCTGTTCTTCACGGCCGTGGCGACGTCACGCTGGTGCTGGGTGCAGTTGCCGGTGACCCGGCGGGCACGGATCTTGCCGCGGTCGGAGATGAACTTCCGCAGCAGGTTCGTGTCCTTGTAGTCCACGTACGTGGCCTTGTCCTTGCAGAAGACGCAAACCTTCTTCTTCGGCTTGCGAGCAGGCGGCTTCGCCATTGTGTGCTCCGTTTAGTACGAGATCTGTCAGCATCGGCGGGCCCGCGGGGGGCCCGGCCGAGCACCGCTTAGAACGGGGGTTCTTCCGAGTAGCCGCCGCCGGAGTTTCCACCCCAGCCGCCGCCGCCCTGGTTGGACGAGGGGGCGCTGGACGCCCACGGGTCGTCGGACGGGCCCTGGTTGCCGCCGCCGGAGTTTCCACCCCAGCTGCCGCCGCCCTGGTTGCCGCCGCCGCCGCCGTAGCCGCCGCCACCCTGCTGGCCGCCGCCACCGCCGAAGCCGCCGCCACCGCCCGGACCGCCGGTCCGGTTGGCACGGGTGACCTTGGCGGTCGCCGAGCGCAGGCTCGGGCCGACCTCATCGACCTCGACCTCGAAGACCGTCCGCTTCTCGCCTTCCTTGGTCTCGTAAGACCGCTGGCGCAGTCGGCCCTGCACGATCACGCGCATGCCGCGCTGCAGCGACTCGGCCACGTTCTCCGCCGGCTGACGCCAGACGTTGCACGTGAGGAAGAGGCTCTCGCCGTCCTTCCACTCGTTCGTCTGGCGGTCGAAGGTGCGCGGGGTGGACGCGATGCGGAACTTGGCCACCGCGGCACCCGACGGGGTGAAGCGCAGCTCGGGGTCGTCGACGAGGTTGCCGACGAGGGTGATGACGGTCTCGCCTGCCATGTGGTGATGACCTCTCGGAAAGGAGTTCTGCGGTGCTCGTCAGCGGTGTTCCACGTGGAACACCGGACGTGAGCCCTCCGGCGCGGACGCCGGGAGTGGGCTCAGTGGGTGTCCGGGCGCAGGACCTTGGTCCGCAGAACCGACTCGCTCAGGCTGAACTGGCGGTCGAGCTCCTTGACGACCTCGGGCGTGGCCTTGAGGTCGATGACCGAGTAGATGCCCTCGGACTGCTTGTTGATCTCGTACGCCAGGCGACGACGACCCCAGGTGTCGACCTTCTCAACCTTGCCGCCGCTGGTGCGGACGACGTTGAGGAAGCTCTCGATCAGGGGGGAGACAGCGCGCTCCTCGACCGAGGGGTCGAGGATGACCATCACCTCGTAGTGACGCATGTGTAACCCACCTCCTTTGGACTCAACGGCCACGGCGTTTCCGTGGCAGGAGGGTTGTGCGCGTCGCACCGGTGGTCGCGGGCATGCGGAGCACGCCCCTACACCAGTGCAGAGGGGCCAGCCTACCGGGTGAGCCGACCGGCGGACAAAACAGTTGGCCGCCGGGGTTGTCACTTCGGTCACATCGGTCGCAACCTGGACAGACCGAACGTTCCCTCCCCCAGGAGGTGGGTCCCATGGCACAGGCCGCACCCAGGCCGCAGCAGCACCACCGGCCGCAGTTCACCCTCAACACCGACGGACACCCGCACCCGCGGGAGAACGCGCTGGTCGGCGTGACCGTCCTGCTCGGCGCGATCGCCTTCGTCACCTCGTTCTTCCACGGCCTGCACGTCCTGACCTCGTGGGCCGGCCTGATCGGCGTGCTCACCGGTCTGACCGGCCTGTTCTACTCGGTGACCACCGCCGAGCGCTTCGCGGTGGTGATCGGCACCGGCGCCGCCGCGTTCGGCCTCTTCCTCGGAGTCGCGCACGGCGGGCTGTTCTGACCGGCGTGCGGTGACGGCCGGGCGCGGCGCGGGGCGGACCCCGCGCCGGTGCCCGGCCCCCGGTGCCCTCCCGGCCCAGCACCAGTACCCGCGGGTGCGGCCGGGAGGGCATCATCATGTCGGATCGCTTCCGGTCGAATCGGATGATTCGGGCGATAGGGTCACCATGGGCAGTTCCGACGAGGAGGAGCACGGGGCATGAACCTGCGACTGCGGACGATCACGCGCGAGGAGCACCTGGCCTTCGTGCAGAGCCGGCCCTCGGCCAGCCACATGCAGGTGCCGTCCTGGGGCGACGTGAAGTCGGAGTGGCGGGCGGAGAGCCTGGGCTGGTTCGACGCCTCCGGCCAGATCGTCGGCGCCGGCCTCGTCCTCTACCGCCAGCTGCCCAAGGTCAAGCGCTACCTGGCCTACCTGCCGGAGGGCCCGGTCATCGACTGGTTCGACCAGGACCTCGACCGCTGGCTCAAGCCGATGCTGGCCCACCTGAAGTCCCAGGGCGCGTTCACCGTGAAGATGGGCCCGCCGGTGGTGGTGCGCCGCTGGGAGGCCACCACGATCAAGGACGCGATCGCCGGCAAGCAGGCCAAGCGGCTGCGCGACGTCGAGCCCGACTTCAGCGAGCCGCGCGCCCTGGAGACCGCCGAGCGGCTGCGCCGGGCCGGCTGGCTGCAGGGCGAGGACGGCGGCGCCGGCTTCGGCGACGTGCAGCCCCGCTACGTGTTCCAGGTGCCGCTGGGCGGCCGCTCGCTGGACGACGTGCAGCGCGGCTTCAACCAGCTGTGGCGGCGCAACATCAAGAAGGCCGAGAAGAGCGGCGTCGAGGTCGTCCAGGGCGGCTACGAGGACCTCGCGGTCTTCCACAAGCTGTACGTGGTCACCGCCGAGCGCGACCACTTCACGCCCCGGCCGCTCTCCTACTTCCAGCGGATGTGGACGTCCCTCAACTCCGAGGACCCGAACCGGATGCGGCTGTACGTCGCCTACCACGAGGGCGAGCCGCTGGCCGCCACCACGATGCTGGTGGTCGGCGAGCACGTCTGGTACTCCTACGGCGCCTCGGCCAACCACAAGCGCGAGGTCAAGCCGTCCAACGCGGTCCAGTGGCGGATGATCCGGGACTCCTACGCGCTCGGCGCGAGCGTCTACGACCTGCGCGGGATCAGCGACACGCTGGACGAGGACGACCACCTGTTCGGGCTGATCCAGTTCAAGCTCGGCACCGGCGGCCAGGCCGCGGAGTACCTCGGCGAGTGGGACTTCCCGCTCAACAAGCTGCTGCACAAGGCGCTCGACCTCTACATGTCGCGCCGCTGAGCCACCCGCCGAGCCGGCTGCGGCCGCACCACCCGAGAAAGGCCACGGGGAGACCCGGGAGAACGGCATGACCCTGACGATGTACGTGGACACCGACCGCTGGCGGGCGCACCAGCGCGGGCTGCTGGCCGAGTTCGGCGCACTGGTCCCGGTCGCCAAGGGCAACGGCTACGGCTTCGGCAACACCCGGCTGGCCGCCGAGGCGGCCCGGCTGGGCGTCCCGATGCTGGCGGTGGGCAGCGCCGAGGAGGCCGCCGCGGTGGCCGGCGACTTCCCCGGCGACCTGCTGGTGCTCACCCCCTACCGGCCCGGCCAGCCCGGGGCGGACCTGCCCGCGGGGAGGGTGGTGCGCACCGTCGCGCACGCCGAGGCGCTGTCCGCGCTGCCCGCCGGGAGCCGGGTCGTCATCGAGTGCATGACCTCGATGCGGCGGCACGGCGTCGCGGTCGGCGAGCTGCCCCGGCTGCCGGTGCGGCACCTGACCGTGGAGGGCTTCGCCCTGCACCTGCCGCTGGACCGGCCGGACGGCAGCGACCCGGTGGACGAGGTGGACCGCCTGGTCCGGGCGATCGACGGGGCCGGGCTGCCCACCGACACCGTCTACCTCAGCCACCTGTCCGCCGAGGACGGGCTGCGGCTGGCCGAACGGCACCCCGGCACCGGGTTCCGCTCCCGGATCGGCACCCGGCTGTGGCTCGGCGAGGTGGAGGCGCTGTCCTCCCGCGCCACCGTCCTGGACGTCGTCCCGGTCACCCGCGGCGAGCGCTACGGCTACCGGCAGCACAAGGCCCCCTCCGAGGGCCACCTGCTGGTCGCCACCGGCGGCACCGCGCACGGCGTCGGCCTGGAGGCGCCCAAGTACGTGCACGGGGTGCTGCCGCGGGCCAAGGGGCTGGCCCGGGCCGGGCTGGCCACCGTCAACCGGACGCTGTCGCCGTACTCCTGGCAGGGCAGGCAGCTGTGGTTCGCCGAGCCGCCGCACATGCAGGTGTCGATCCTGTTCCTGCCCGGCGAGCTCAAGCCGCCGGCGATCGGCGACGAGCTGGCCCTGACCGTCCGCCACACCACCACCCACTTCGACCGGGTGGTCGAGCGCTAGCCCGGCACGCCGAAGGGGCCCGTCCGGTGGACGGGCCCCTTCGGCGCGTGCGGGGTGCGGCTACTTGGCGGGCTCCGGGTCGGGGCCGAACCCGGCGCCCGGCTCGACCTCCGGCTCGGGCTCCTTGCTCAGCCAGTCCCCGTCCGGGGCGTACGCGGCGTACGTCTCCTGCTCGCGCAGCCCCCGGGCGGAGCCGAGCACGAACTTGTCCGGGGCGCCGTCCAGCACGCCGCCGGAGGGGTCGTCGCTGCCGTCCCAGCGGACCGGGTCGCGGTCCGGGTGGAGGATGTCGCGGACCACCACGTAGCAGAGGTACAGGGTGCCGACCAGGTGCAGGGCGATCGCGAAGTGGTACCACTCCTGGTCGATGCCGTGGTGCTTGCCGTCGCCGTTGTAGGCCAGGTACGACCAGACGCCGAAGAAGTACAGCACCTCGCACGCCTGCCAGATCAGGAAGTCGCGCCAGCGCGGCCGGGCCAGCGCGGCCAGCGGGATCAGCCAGAGCACGTACTGCGGCGAGTAGACCTTGTTGGTCAGGACGAACGCGGCCACCACCAGGAAGGCCAGCTGGGCGAAGCGCGGGCGGCGCGGGGCGCTGATCGCCAGCCAGCCGACCGCCAGGCAGCTGAGCACCAGCAGGACGGCGATCCAGGTGTTCAGGGTGTCCAGGTACCGGCCCTTGCGGATGCCCTGCATCAGGATCAGCCAGAACGAGCCGTAGTCCTCCCGGCGGGTCTGGCTGAAGCTGTAGAAGGTCAGCCAGCCCTTCCAGTTGGCCAGCATGATCGGCAGGTTGACCACCAGCCAGGCACCGAGCGCGCCGCCGAACGCCTGGCCGAACTCCTTCCACTTGCCCGCCCGCAGGCAGAGCACCAGCAGCGGGCCGAGCAGCAGCACCGGGTAGAGCTTGGCCGCGGTGGCCAGACCGATGAACACGCCCGCCCAGACCGGCCGGGAGCCCGACCAGTAGGCCATCGCCACGGCGGCCAGGGCGACCGCCAGCAGGTCCCAGTTGATGGTGGAGTTCAGCGCCAGGGCCGGGGCCAGGGCGAACAGCAGCGCGTCCCACGGGCGGCGGCGCTGGGCGCGGGAGGTGGCGACCACGGCGACCACGGCGCAGATCATCAGCATGCCGGCGTTGACCATCCAGAACCACTGCTCACGGCTCATCAGGTCGCCGCTGTGGGTGGTCAGCCAGGCCGCGACCTGCATGAACAGGCCGGTCAGCACCGGGTACTCCAGGTACTGCATGTCCGGCGAGCCCTGCGGGATCGGGTCCAGGTAGGGCGTCAGCCCGTCGGCGAAGCCGCGGCCGGAGAACAGGTGCGGGATGTCGCTGTAACACGCCTTCGTGTACTGGGTGGTGGCGCCGTGGAACCAGCCGTCGGTGTAGCACGGGGCCTTCTGGAACAGGCCCAGCACGTAGACCGCGATCACCGCCAGCGCGAGGAACTTGGCCGGCGTCCACCAGGACACCCCCAGCAGCGCCCGGCGGCCGGGCGGCCCGCCGAACAGCTCGCTGCCGGCCTCCGAGACCGGATCCTCGTCCGCGGGCACCACCACGGTGTTGGGCAGCGGACCGTCGGCCTGTACGGGGCCGGGCGGCGAGGTCTCGTCACGAAGGCTGGAGGTCATGGCGCACATACTGCCGCACCGCTGTGCGCAATCGAAGAGGGGCACGGGATCGCCAGGCGATCCGTGCCCCTCTGCGGTGTTTGCGCCGGGATCCGGCGGTCGCTACCCGGTGGTACCGACGGTGGTGCCGCCGTTCCTGCCGCCCCCGCCCCCGCCGGTGGCGCCGGAACTCGGTGAGGAGCTCGTCCCGCCGTTGCCCGTCCCGCCGTTGCCGGAGCTCGGTGAGGGGCTGGAGCAGATGAGGAGCACGCAGTCCGTCGGGGACGAGGTCGGGCTGCCGGTCGGCTTCGGCGACTTGGTCGGCTTGCCGGTCGGTTCCTGGCTGTCGGTCGGCGACGGGTCCGGCGTCTCGCTCGGCAGCTGCTCGGTCGGGCTGGCCGACGCCGACTCGGAGGCCGAGGCGGAGGGCGAGGGCGAGACCGGGGCGCCCGAGGAGTCGACCTCCTCGCCCCAGGTGCCGGACGGGGGCGTGAAGTTCCGCGGGGTGCCCGGGCCGACGCTCTTCATGTAGCGGGTGAAGATGTCCGCCGGGTAGTCACCGCCGTGCACCTCGGCCTTGCCGCCGACGCCGCGCAGGTCGAGCCGCTCCTCCGGCTTGGTGGTGCCGTCCGGCTGCTTCTCCTTGGGGGTGACGTCCTCGCGCCACATGCCGACCGCGGTGGACAGGCTCGGCGTGTAGCCGACGAACCAGGCCGAGACGCTGTCGTCGGTGGTGCCGGTCTTGCCGGCCACCGGGAAGCCCAGCTCGGCGGTCTTGCTGCCGGTGCCGTTCTTCGCCGCGTTCTGCAGCACGTCGGTGATGGTGTCGGCGACCAGCGGGTCGAGCGCGGTCTTCGGCGTCGGCTTGGTGAAGTTCGGCAGTTCCTTGCCGTGGAACTTCACCAGGGTCACCGAGTACGGGTCGGTCTGCTGGCCGTGCGCCGCGAACACCGAGTAGGCCGAGGCCATCCGGACCGAGCTGGGCGTCGAGGTGCCCAGCGGGAGGGTCAGCGTGTCGGCACCCGCCAGGGTCTCCTTGTGCAGGCCGAGCTTCTGCGCCATCTCGATCACCCGGTCGCCGCCGACGTCCTGGCCGAGCTGCACGAACGGCACGTTGTACGACCACTGCATGGCCGTCCTCAGCGTCACGTACCCCTTGTTGCCCGGGTCGCTGTTCTTCTGGTGGTAGGGCTGGCCGTCGTCGCCGATCGCCTTGCTGCCGTCGGCCTTGTAGATCTGCGCCATGTCGTCGGCCAGGTAGCGGGAGTCCGGGTTGATCTTGGCCGGCTGGCCGTCCGGACCGTTCTTGGTCAGGACGCCGTCCTCCATCGCGGCGGCCAGCACGAAGGGCTTGAAGGTCGAGCCGACCAGCACCGAGCCGTCCGCGTTGTTGGTGTAGTGGCCGTTCTCGCTGCCCGGACCGCCGTAGATGGCCACGATCGCCCCGTCGTTGGGCAGCACCGAGGCGGCGCCGACCTGGACGAACTTGTCCTTCTCCCGGGTCTCCGGCTTCAGGGTGGCCGCCGAGAAGTCGTCGACGGCCTTCTTCAGGGCGTCGACCTTGTCCTTCTGGAAGGTGGTGTGGATCTCGTAGCCGCCGCGGTCCAGCGCCGCCGTGGTGATGCTCGGGTCCTTGCTGGTCACGAACTGGTTGGCCATCTGGATGAGGTACGTGGTCTCACCGGTGGTCTTGGTGGCGGTCTTCACCTCGATCGGCTCCGGGAAGTCCTTGCACTTGGCCCGGTCCTCGGCGGACAGCACCTTGGTGGTGACCATCCGGTCCAGGATCCAGTTCCAGCGGAGCACCATGCGGTCGTGGTTGGCCTTGTTCAGGCTCGGGTCGAACAGGCCGGCGCCCTTGAGCAGGCCGGCCAGCATCGCGCCCTGGCAGACGTCGACCTTGCTGGCGTCGATGCCGTAGTACGCCTGCGCGGCCGCCTGGATGCCGGTCGCGCCGCGGCCGAACCAGCTGGTGTTCAGGTAGCCGGTGAGGATCTGGTCCTTGCTCTTCTGCCCGTTGACCTTCAGGGTGATGAAGAATTCCTTCATCTTGCGGGAGAGCGTCTGGTCCTGCGACAGGTAGACGTTCTTCACGTACTGCTGGGTGATGGTCGAGCCGCCCTGGGTCTCGCCGCCGGTGGCCATCTTGTAGACGGCGCGGGCGATGCCCTTGGGGTCGATGCCGGAGTCGGTGCGGAAGGTGTCGTTCTCCGCCGCGATGACCGCGTCCTGCGCCGGGCGGCTGATCTGCGAGAGCTCGACCAGCTGCTGGTTCTCGGTGCCGGTGCGGGCCATCTCGGTGCCGTCGGCCCAGTAGTAGACGTTGTTCTGGATCTCCAGCGGCTGCTTCTCGTCCGGCACCTGGACCATCGCGTAGGCGAGGCCGACCGCGGCCACGCTGCCGCCGAAGAAGACCAGGAACAGGCTCAGCACCTGCTTCCAGGACGGCATCCAGCGCCGGAAGCCCGACTTGCCGAACCGCGGGTAGTCGATCATCCGCTTCTTGCCCGGCCCGCCGCCGCGCCCGCCGCCGCGGCCGTTCGGCGGCCCGCCGGCGTTGCCGCCGCCACCGCCGCCCTTGCGGGACTGCTTGCGCATCTCGGCCCGGGTCAGCCGGGGCTGCTCCGCGGTCTCCCGCGCGGCCCGCCGACCGCCCTGGCCGGGAACCTGCCCGGGGCCCCGCCCCTGGCGGCCGGCCCGGTCGAAACCGGGGTTCCCGGAGGGCCCGCCCGGACCGGGCGGCCCGCCGCGGCCGTACTCGGGTGCGCCCTCGACCGGGCTGCCGTACGCATACGGTCGTCCGGAGTCGGGCCGCCGCGGCGGCTGCTGCTCGCCCCCGGGGCCGGCCGACCTGCGCCGGTGTTCGCTCATCTCTCCGCAGCTCCTCGGTCAGGGTGCACAGGCGAAAGAGTACGGCGCTCGAAAAGCCACCTAATCGGGCATTGGAATCCAACCGGGACGAACTGACCCGGATTCATTACACGCCCGTTGCCGTGGGGCCTTGTGATGGTGGTTACGCGTGCCCCTCTTGCTCCTTCCGTGACCCAGGGTTACTGTTGCCGATATATCGAGCCGATACATCGGCGCGACACATCGGTTCGGCATACACTGCCGGACCGGGGGCCCGTACCCGACGAGCAGGAACCCTCACGGAAGGAGGAAGGCGGTATGAGCCGACGCTCCGGCGTCCTCGAATTCGCCGTCCTCGGCCTGCTCCACGACGCGCCCATGCACGGCTACGAGCTGCGCAAGCGGCTCAACGTCCTGCTGGGCTCGTTCCGGGCCTTCTCGTACGGAACGCTCTACCCCTGCCTGAAGAGCCTGGTCGCCCAGGGCTTCCTGGTGGAGGACAACCCGGACGTCGAGTACGTCCCGGCCACGGCGCTGAACGGCAAGCGGTCGAAGATCGTCTACCGGCTCTCCCCGGAGGGCAAGCAGCGCTTCGAGGAGCTGCTCGCCGACTCCGGCCCGGAGGCGTGGGAGGACGAGCACTTCGGCGTCCGCTTCGCGTTCTTCGGCCAGACCGACCGGGCGGTCCGGATGCGCGTGCTGGAAGGCCGCCGCAGCCGGCTGGAGGAGCGGCTGGAGCGGATGCGCAGCTCCATCGCCCGCACCCGCGAGCGCTTCGACGACTACACCCTCGAACTCCAGCGCCACGGCCTGGAGTCGGTGGAGCGCGAGGTCCGCTGGCTCAACGAGCTGATCGAGACCGAGCGGGCCACCCGTACCGGACGCGGCACCGCGTCCCCCAGCACTTCGGACGGCCGTGGTCCGGCCGCCGGGTCCTCCGACCCGCCCGGGCCACCGTACGACCGCCCGGGGCGCTCCTAGCGGAGCGCTGCACCACCGCGCCGGCCCCGCCGCCCGCGGCGAGGCGCGGGCGCCCCGCGCGCCCGACCAGACAGTCAGAACAGATGTGGAACGAGGTTGCCGCCGCAGCACGGCGGACCTCATGAGATTCAGGGAGCAACCGGAATGGGTTCGGTTCGCGTAGCCATCGTCGGCGTGGGCAACTGCGCCGCCTCGCTGGTGCAGGGTGTCGAGTACTACAAGGACGCCGACCCGGCCGGTAAGGTCCCCGGCCTGATGCACGTCCAGTTCGGCGACTACCACGTCAAGGACGTCGAGTTCGTCGCCGCGTTCGACGTGGACGCCAAGAAGGTCGGCTTCGACCTGGCCGACGCCATCGGCAACAGCGAGAACAACACCATCAAGATCTGCGACGTGCCGCCGACCGGCGTCACCGTGCAGCGCGGCCACACCCTCGACGGCCTCGGCAAGTACTACCGCGAGACCATCGAGGAGTCCGACGAGGCCCCCGCCGACGTCGTGCAGGTCCTCAAGGACCGCCAGGTCGACGTCCTGGTCTGCTACCTGCCGGTCGGCTCCGAGGCCGCCGCCAAGTTCTACGCCCAGTGCGCCATCGACGCCAAGGTCGCCTTCGTGAACGCCCTCCCGGTGTTCATCGCCGGCACCAAGGAGTGGGCCGACAAGTTCACCGAGGCCGGTGTCCCGATCGTCGGCGACGACATCAAGTCGCAGGTCGGCGCCACCATCACGCACCGCGTGATGGCGAAGCTCTTCGAGGACCGCGGTGTCGTCCTTGAGCGCACCATGCAGCTGAACGTCGGCGGCAACATGGACTTCAAGAACATGCTGGAGCGCGAGCGCCTGGAGTCCAAGAAGATCTCCAAGACCCAGGCCGTCACCTCGCAGATCCGCGACCGCGAGCTGGGCGCCAAGAACGTCCACATCGGCCCGTCCGACTACGTCGCGTGGCTCGACGACCGCAAGTGGGCGTACGTCCGCCTTGAGGGCCGCGCGTTCGGCGACGTCCCGCTGAACCTCGAGTACAAGCTCGAGGTCTGGGACTCCCCGAACTCGGCCGGTGTCATCATCGACGCCGTGCGCGCCGCGAAGATCGCCAAGGACCGCGGCATCGGCGGCCCGATCCTCTCCGCGTCCTCGTACTTCATGAAGTCCCCGCCGGTGCAGTACTTCGACGACGAGGCCAAGGAGAACGTCGAGAAGTTCATCCGCGGCGAGGTCGAGCGCTGAGCGCAGCGAAGCCCGCTCGCTGGAGACGGTGAGCGCTGAGCAGACCTCCGGAGGGCCGTCCCGCTTCGTGCGGGACGGCCCTTTGGCGTTGCTCAGGACCAGGCGGCGTTCCAGGTGGCCGGGCCGACCACGCCGTCCACCGCGAGCCCGTGCCGCTGCTGGAAGGCCCGGCAGACCCGGGCCGAGTCGGGCCCGTACCAGCCGTCCGCGCCGATCGACCAGCCGCGGGCGGCCAGCCGGCGCTGCCACATCAGCACGTCGTCCCCGTGCAGCAACGGCGTCTGCACCCGCAGGTACCGCCCGGGCCAGCGCGGCGTCCCGGTGGCCGGCGCGGTCGCCTGCCCCGACGTCCGGGCGGCCGGCACGCCCCCGAGCGCCGGGTCGGCCGAGACCGTCCCCTCGGGGAAGGCCGGCACCCCGTACCCGTACGGCGAGCCGGGCCCGCGCCGCGGGCGGGACTTGAGGTAGACGCCGTCGCCCTCGGTGGAGCCGCTGTCGTTGGTGTTGTGGGTGGGGACGAAGTCGTCGGTGACGAACAGCCGGGAGGCGGCCGACACCGCGATGCACTGCACCTCCTCGTCGCGCACGTACTCGACGGAGACGACCCGGCGGGCCCGCGCGGCGTCCCGCGGGACGAACCGCTCCGCCCGGCGGCCGAGCCGGAACGGGTTGAAGCGCGGCATCTCGATGTCCCGGACCAGGTGCGCGGCCGTGCCGCTGCTCACCGCCGCCCGGCCGCCGAGCGAGCGGACCAGTTCCTGGACGTCGCGGGCCAGCCGGGCGGAGGCCGAGCGGAACTCGATCCGGCCCCGCGCGTCCACGCTGCCGTCGACGTCCATCAGCCCCTGCAGGAGGGCGAGCCGGTCCTTGGTGTCCGCGGTCAGGTAGCGGGCGGGCAGGAACTCCCCTCCCGCGGTGGCCTCCCGGAGGCCGAGCGCGCGCAGCTCCCGCTCCGGTCGCCGACCGTCGGGGAACGCGGCCCGCAGTTCGGCCAGGACCTCGGGGCGCGGACCGGCGCCGCCGGTGCCGGCCTCCCCGACGAGCAGTCCGAGCAGGTACGGGTCGACCGGGAGCGGTCCGCCGGTCTGCCGGTACTCGACGGCTTCGAGGAGGGGCACCCGCACCCGGGAGCCCGGGGCGGCGACCAGGGCGGCCAGTTCCAGGGTGGTGACCACGCTCGGGGCGGGCCGGCCGTCGACCTCGACCTGCCAGAGGTGCTCCTCGCACGCCTCGGCGGTGGACCCGTCCCGGAGGACGACCCGGTGGACCGGGCGGACGCCCTTGGGGAAGACGCCGGTGACGCGGGACGGGCGGCCGGCCGGGTCGATCACCTCGTCGCCGACCGCGAGGTCGCCCATCCTCCGGTAGCCGGTGGGGGTGAGGACCCCGGCGTGCAGCGGGAGCGCGTTGCCCTCCACCGTCCGGATGGTGTCGGCGTCGTAGGCGACGACGACGCCGGTGTGGGTGCCGCCGTCGGGGCCGAGGTAGAAGGGGCCGCCGAGGACGGGGTAGTCGCTCCAGCGGCCGCGGTCGCGCCACCAGGCGACGGCGGTCAGGCAGGAGGCCGTCATCGGCCAGAGGCCGTCCATGCCGGTGCGGTGGGCCGCCCAGGCCTCGAAGGTGGCGCACCAGGGCTGGCCGTCGGACCATTCGAGCCCGGGGGTCTCGGTGCTGTAGCGCTGGCGGTTGTTCCAGGTGCCGTCGGGGCCGCGGCCTTCGTGCTGCCCGACCTGTCCGAGCAGCAGCGCGGTGAACTCGTCCCGCATGGGAGCCTCCCGTTGTTCCGAGTGGGTGTTCTTCCCGCCCGGGACGGTCAACGATCCGCCGGCGGCCGGGACATCGGTGGTGCGGGAGCGCGCGGGGGGCGTCCGTTCGCCCGAAGTCGACGAATGTTTCACGTGAAACCGGATCCGCCTCGTGGCACCCTTGGCGGGTGATCACCGACCGGCCCCCGCGGGAGGCCCCCCTGCCCGGGTTGCTGCTCGGCCTGCTGCGCGGACCCGGCTTCCGGCGGCTGCTGACGGTCCGGATGCTCTCGCAACTCTCGGACGGGGTGTTCCAGGCGTCGCTGGCCACCTACGCGCTCTTCTCCCCGGACAAGCAGTCCTCCCCCGCCGAGATCGCCGTCGCGCTGGCGGTGGTGATGCTGCCGTTCTCGGTGGTCGGCCCGTTCACGGGGGTGATGCTGGACCGCTGGCGGCGGCGCCAGGTGCTGCTGACGGGCAACCTGCTCCGCTGCGCGCTCTGCCTGCTGACCGTCCTGCTGCTGCTCGGCGGGCTGCCGCGCTGGGTGTTCTACGTGGCGGCGCTGGTGGTGATCGGGGTCAACCGGTTCATCCTGGCGGGGCTGTCGGCCGCGCTGCCCCGGGTGGTGGCGGACCCGTCCGCCCTGGTCACCGCCAACGCGGTGTCGCCGACCCTGGGCACGGTCGCGGCGACGGTCGGCGGTTCGCTGGGGCTGGTGGGGGGAATACTGGCGTCCGGCTCGGCCGCGACCGCCCTGACGGTGGGGCTCTCCGCGCTGCTGTACCTGGTCGCCGCGCTGGCCGTGCGGCCGATCGCGCCGGACGAGCTGGGGCCCGACCTGCACCGCGAACTCCCGCCGCTGCGGCAGGCGTTGGCGGCCACCTGGCAGGACCTGCGGGCCGGGCTGCGGCACCTGCTGCGGGACTGCCGTCCGGCGGTGCGCGCGCTGGCCGCGGTGAGCCTGGCCCGGTTCTGCTACGGCGTGCTGACCGTGGTGGTGCTGATGCTGAGCCGCTACGCCTTCAACACGGCCGAGGACGTCGACGGCGGCCTGGCCACCCTGGGCCTGGCGGTCGTGATGTCCGCGGCGGGCTTCTTCCTGGCCGCGGCCGTCAGCCCGTGGGCCACCCGCCGGTTCGGCCTGCACGGCTGGATGACACTCTGCCTGGCCGGGGCCGCGGTGTTCGTGCCGGCCCTCGGCCTGACCTTCCGGGAGCCGCCGGTGCTGGCGGCCGCGCTGCTGCTGGGCGTGGTCACCCAGGGCACCAAGATCTGCACCGACACCCTGGTGCAGGAGTCGGTGGAGGACGAGTACCGCGGCCGGGTGTTCGCGATCTACGACGTCCTGATGAACGTCTCGTACGTCGCCGCGGCCGCCGCCACCGCGCTGGTCCTGCCGCTGGACGGCCGGTCCGGGCCGGTGCTGCTCGCGCTGTCCGGGCTGTACGCGGTCGGGGCGGTGCTGTACTTCCGCGCCACCCGCCGCTCCTGACGGGGGGTCGGCCGCTAGGGTACGTGGGCGCACGGCAGCGCAGAATGCCGTCAGGGGGGATACATCAGATGAGCACACCGCCGCCACCCGGGCCCTACGGCCAGCCCGACCCGTACGGCCCGCCCGGCCGGCAACCACCGCCCCCGCCGCCGTACGGCTACCCGCAGCCGCCCGCGTACGGGCAGCAGCCGGCGTACGGCCAGCCGCCCGCGGCCCCGGCGTACGGCCAGCAGCCCCCGTCCGGTCACGCCCAGCCGCCCGCGTACGGTCAGCCGCCGGGCTACGGGCAGCAGCCCCCCGCTCCGACGTACGGCCAGCCGCCGGCCTACGGGCAGCAGCCCGCGTACGGCCAACCGCCCGCCGGGGACGGGAAGTTGCCCGCCTGGGGGCAGGAACCGCCGCGGGAGCCGGTCAAGCCGCTCGGGCCCGCCACCCCCCGCACCGTGCTCCGCCGGACGGCGCTCGTCGTGGTGCTGCTCGGCCTGGCCGCCGGCCTGGTGTGGCTCTTCATCGCACCGCCCCCGGGACCGGCCGTCGGCGACTGCCTGGACGGCCAGCACCGCGACGTGTCCTGCAGCGCCTCGGGCGCCAGGTGGAAGGTGGAGTACCGCAAGGACGGCGCCATCGGCCTGCTCAGCTGCTCCAGCACCCGCCCGGGGACGACGCCCTACGACGACAAGTACGGGTCGCGCAAGCACACCACCCGGTACCGGCTGTGCCTGCGCCCGGTGAACGGCGCGTCCACCACCGGAACGCACTGACCCGGCGTCAGTCCTGCGGCTGCTCCGCCCACCA
Source organism: Kitasatospora saccharophila (assembly GCF_039529925.1). Lineage (NCBI taxonomy): Bacteria > Bacillati > Actinomycetota > Actinomycetes > Kitasatosporales > Streptomycetaceae > Kitasatospora > Kitasatospora saccharophila. The sequence continues at coordinate 304,802 of NZ_BAAANS010000001.1, forward strand.
GGCGCGCAGCGCGGCCACCGCCTCCTCGTGCTCCACCGGGCCGTGCTCCAGGCGCAGTTCGAGCAGGTGCTTGTAGGCCCGGCCGACCGCGGGGCCGGGCCGCAGGCCGAGCAGCTCCATGATCTCGTTGCCGTCCAGCGCGGGGCGGATCGCGTCCAGCTCCTCCTGCTCCTGGAGCGCGGTGATCCGCTCCTCCAGCGAGTCGTAGGTGCGGGCCAGCGCGGCGGCCTTGCGCTTGTTGCGGGTGGTGCAGTCGGAGCGGGTCAGCTTGTGCAGCCGGGACAGCAGCGGGCCGGCGTCGGTGACGTAGCGGCGCACCGCGGAGTCGGTCCACTCGCCGCCGCCGTAGCCGTGGAAGCGCAGGTGCAGCTCGACCAGCCGGGAGACCTCGTTGACCAGCTCGTTGGAGTACTTGAGCTCGCGCATCCGCTTGCGGGTCATCTTGGCGCCGACCACCTCGTGGTGGTGGAAGGAGACCCGGCCGTCCGACTCGAAGCGGCGGGTGCGCGGCTTGCCGATGTCGTGCAGCAGCGCGGCCAGCCGCAGCACCAGGTCGGGGCCCTCGGTCTCCAGCGCGATCGCCTGCTCCAGCACCGTCAGCGAGTGCTCGTAGACGTCCTTGTGCCGGTGGTGCTCGTCGCTCTCCAGCCGCAGCGCCGGGAGCTCGGGCAGCACGTGGTCGGCCAGCCCGGTGTCGACCAGCAGGCGCAGGCCCTTGACCGGGTGCTCGGCGAGCAGCAGCTTGTTCAGCTCGGCCTGGACCCGCTCGGCGGAGACGATGGTGATCCGCTCGGCCATCGCGGTCATCGCGGCGACCACCTCGGGCGCCGGGTCGAAGTCCAGCTGGGCGGCGAACCGGGCGGCCCGCATCATCCGCAGCGGGTCGTCGGAGAAGGACTCCTCGGGGGTGGCGGGGGTGCGCAGCACCCGGGCCTCCAGGTCCTCCAGGCCGCGGTGCGGGTCGACGAACCGCCGGCCGGGCAGGTCGACGGCCATCGCGTTGACGGTGAAGTCGCGGCGCACCAGGTCCTGCTCGATCGAGTCGCCGTAGCTGACCTCGGGCTTGCGCGAGCTGCGGTCGTACGCCTCGCTGCGGTACGTGGTGATCTCGATCAGGAACGAGCCCTCGGCGGTGTCCTTGCGGGCGCCGACGGTGCCGAACGCGATGCCCACGTCCCAGACCGCGTCGGCCCAGCCCTTGACCAGCTTGAGGATCTGCTGCGGGCGGGCGTCGGTGGTGAAGTCGAGGTCGTTGCCGAGCCGGCCGAGCAGGGCGTCCCGGACCGACCCGCCGACCAGCGACAGCCGGTGGCCGGCCTCCTGGAAGCGGCGGGCGATCTCGTCGGCGACCGGGGAGACCCGCAGCAGCTCCTGCAGGCCGAGGGTCTGCGCCTCGGTCAGCCCCGGCAGGGCGACCCGGTCGGCGGAGCTGGAATGATTGGCGCTGGACGCATTGGCAGTGGACACGGCTCACAAGGGTACGTGCCCGGCTCGCTCCACCGCCCTCCCGTTTCCCGCCGCCGGGGGCGGCCCGGTAGCTCCCGGGCCGCAACACTGCGGGCCGGGCGGCATCGTTACCATGCCGAATGGACGCTCCTCGGCCGGGGACGGTGCGGCCGGGGCGGCCGCGGCGGTGCGTGGAGTGATCGAGACGATCGGGAACGGCGAGGACGCGCGTGGACGAGCGGACCGGGCGGAACGCGGTAGTGGCGGCGCGTCGCGGACGGTGGAGGGGCCTGCTGGCCAGGGGGTCCGCCGCGCTGCTCGCGAGCGGGCTGGTCGGCGTGCTGTGCGCCGCTCCGGCGGCGGCCGGCCCGGGCCTGCTGCCGACCGCGACGGCCGAGTACCCGGCGGTGGTCCAGATCGACTCGCTGTCCGAGCAGGTCGCGACCGAGAACAGCACCGTGACCGTCACCGGCACGGTCACCAACTCCGGCGGGACGAAGCTCAAGTCACCGAACGTGAAGGTCCGCCAGCCGCAGATCCGGCCGATGACGGCCCCCAGCGAGCTGGCCCTGGTGATGTCCCGGACCACCCCCAGCACCCTGGACGGCATCTCGCTGGACAACCCCGTCCAGGGGCTGCGGGACCTGGAGCCGGGGCAGAGCGAGCCCTTCTCGCTGGCCGTGCCGGTCTCCGTGCTGAAGACCGCGAACACCGGCACCTACGAGCTGGCGGTGGACGTCTGGGGCAGCACCGGCGGCGAGCAGGCCCACCCGCTGGGCATCGCCCGGACCTTCCTGCCGTTCCAGGGCAAGAAGACCGCCCAGCCCTCCCAGCTGGCGGTGGTCTGGCCGCTGACCCACGCGCCGGTGCTGGTCGCCCAGACCATGGCGGACAGCAACCAGACCCCGGTGCTGCGCGACGACGACCTGGCCACCGAGCTGACCGGTGACGGCCGGCTGAACCAGCTGGTCCGGATCGGCGCGACCATGCCCGGGCTGACCTGGGCGATCGACCCGAACCTGCTGGACACCGTGTTCGCGATGACCAAGTCGTACCGGGTGCAGAAGCCCGGCACCTCCGGCGAGTCCGCGAGCGAGGACAACACCGTCCCGGGCACCGGCCGCGACGCGGCGACGGCCTGGCTGTCGAAGCTGCGCGAGGCGCTCGCCCAGCCCGGCAACGAGGTGGTGTCGCTGCCGTACGCCGACCCCGACCTGGCCTCGATCGCGCACAACGGCGCCGGGCTGAACGGCATGGAGGCCGCGCTGCGCAAGGCGGTGACGGCCGGCCAGATCACCACCGAGGCGCGGCTCTCGGTGGACGCCAGGTCGGACGTGGCCTGGCCCCACCAGGGCGTGCTGGACCAGCGCACCGCGGCGGTGGCCGCCACCGCGGGCGGGCACCTGCTGCTGGTCGACGGCGAGTCGCTGCCGGAGTCCGACAAGCTGAGCTACACCCCGAACGCGGCCCGCCGGCTCGCCAGCGGGCAGGTCGCGGTGGTCTCCGACTCGACGCTCGCCCCGATCTTCCGGTCCGACCTGGACTCGGAGAGCCGGCGCACGCTGGCCGAGCAGCAGTTCCTCGCCGAGACCCTGACCATCGCCCACCAGGAGCCGGAGCACCCGCGCGGCCTGCTGGTGCTGCCGTCCCGCTCGATGACCGCGGGCACCGCGCAGGCGCTGCACGACTCGGTGGTGAAGGGCGCGGGGGGCGGCTGGCTGACCCTGGCGACGCTGGAGAAGGTCTCCGCCCTGACCCCGGACCCGGCCGCGAACACCTCCGTCCCGGAGGCGTACCCGGCCGAGGCGACCGCCGGGGAGCTGTCCACCGCCGAGCTGTCGGCGACCATGCAGCTCCAGGACGGCGTGGACCAGCTGATGATGATCCTCACCCGGCCGGAGCGGGTGCGCGAGTCGTTCAGCGCCACGATGGTGCGCTCGATGTCCACCGAGTGGCGCGACCAGCCGAAGGCCGGCACCGAGTACCGGCTCGGGGCGCGCACCTACCTGGACAACCTGAAGTCCGCGGTCCGGGTGGTCCAGAAGAGCGTGGTGACCCTGCCGGGCGACAACGCGACGATGCTGGTCAGCGTGAAGAACGGGCTGACCCAGTCGGTCGGCAACCTGGAGCTGCGGGTCATCTCCACCCAGGCGAACCGGCTGCGGATCAACTACCCGATCCAGTCGGTGGTGCTGGACGCCACCACCAACTCGACCCTCCGCTTCCCGGTCGAGGCCCAGGTCAACGGCCCGGTCCGGGTGACCGCGCAGCTGTGGACCACCGGCCCGAACGCCCGCCCCTACGGCGAGGCGATGGAGTTCACCGTCGACGTCACCTCGGTGGCCAGCGGCGTGATGTACGTGATCGCCGGCGGCACCGTGCTGATGGTGCTCGCCGGGGTGCGGTTCTCCCTGCAGCGCAAGAAGCGCCGGGCGGCCGGCGAGGTCGACGAGGACCCGGACCGTCCGGTCGACGGCTCCGCCGGGGCCGGGCGGGGCGCCGAGCCGCCGTCCGACGCGGACCCCTCGTCCACCGCGGATGACACCGATCGGGTCTCCGGTGATGAGAAGGTGGATCACTAGGCCGCCCCACCCCCCGGGCGTCCATCCCCCTCTCTGACGTGGATTGGTGGCATGAACGAGCGGAGCGATCGAACGGCCCAGGACCAGGGCGGCGGCCGGCCCCAGGAGCGCGCGGGCGGCCTCCGGTCCGCCGCCCCCGCGGAACCGGCCGCCGACTGGTACGTCGCCGACACCTACGCCAACGACCCGTACGCCGCCGAGGCGTTCGGGAGCGCGGACCCGTACGGCGCGATCGACCTGCCGGGCGCCGGTCCCGACCGGACGGACACCCCCGAGGGGTCGGCCGCGGTGCCGGGCCGGCCCGACGCCGCGACCGATCCCACCCTGCGGCTGACCGCCCCCGCGCCGCGCTGGGCCTCGGTCGCCGCCGAGGTCGCGGCCGGGGCCCGGTCCGCACCGGAGGCACCCGCCGACGCCCCCGCGGAGGCGCCCGCGAAGGAGCGGTCCGCACCGGAGGAGCCCGCCGAGCGGCCCCGCTGGGAGCTCCCGGCCGAGCCCGCCCCCGTCGACGACTACGTCGGGGTGGACGCCCTGCTGTCGGGGGACGCCGCCGACCCGCCCGGCGACGGGGAGCGGGACGCGGCCGGGGAGGCGGACGGGAACGGGAACGAGGAGGACGACCCGGGCGAGGACCGGTCGGAACCCGCCGGGGACGCGCGGAGCACCCATCCGTACGTGCCGCCGATCGAGTTCGACCCGCCGCTGTCCGAGGAGGAGGTGGTGCTGCGGGCCGACTCGGCCGTCCTGGAGGCGAACGCGGCCGCCGCCGTGCCCACCGGTCCGCCGGCGCCCTTCCTCGCGCCCGAGCCCGCCGAGCCCGACCCCGAGTCAGGCCCCGAGCCCGGCCCCGGTGCTCCCGGGGGCGGCGGGGGCGGCGGTGCGGCCAAGGTCGCCGGGCTGCTGAACTCCAGCGCGGTGATGGCGGCCGGCACCCTGGTCTCCCGCGGCACCGGCTTCCTGCGCACCATGGTGATCGCCGCCGCGATCGGCGTCGCCTCGATGGGCGACTCGTACAACGCCGCGAACACCCTGCCCACCCTGCTGTACATCCTGATCGGCGGCGGCGCGCTGAACGCGGTGTTCGTGCCGCAACTGGTGCGCAGCATGAAGAACGACGAGGACGGCGGCACCGCGTACGCCAACCGGCTGCTCACCCTGGTGGTGACCGGCCTGGCGGGCGTGGTGTTCGTGGCGGTGCTGGCCGCGCCGGTGCTGGTGCAGCTGATCTCGCACGCGCTGATGCGCGACGCGGCGAGCGCCGACACCACGGTGGCGCTGGCCCGCTACTGCCTGCCGACCATCTTCTTCATGGGCGTGCACGTGGTGATGGGCCAGATCCTCAACGCCCGCGGCCGGTTCGGCGCGATGATGTGGACGCCGGTCCTGAACAACGTCGTGGTGATCTTCACCTTCGTGATGTACATCGCGGTGTACGGCACCTTCCAGCACACCGAGGTCACCCCGCAGTCGATCTCCCCGGAGGGCGTCCGGCTGCTCGGCATCGGCACCATGCTGGGCCTGGCCGTGCAGGCGCTGTCGATGATCCCGTACCTGCGGGCGGCGGGCTTCTCGTTCCGGCCGCGCTTCGACTGGCGCGGCCACGGCCTGGGCAAGGCCGCCCGGCTCGCCAAGTGGACCTTCCTGTTCGTGCTGGCCAACCAGGCCGGCTTCCTGGTGGTCACCCAGCTGGCCACCGCCTCCGGCCGGGCCGCCGAGCAGGACGGCCACCTCGGCGTCGGCCTGGCCGCCTACTCCAACGCGCTGCTGATCTGGCAGCTGCCGATGGCGGTGATCACCGTCTCGGTGATGAGCGCGGTGCTCCCCCGGCTCTCCCGGGCCGCCGCCGACCAGGACTCCGGCGCCGTCCGCGACGACCTCTCGTACGGCCTGCGCACCTCGGCGGTGGCGATCGTCCCCGCCGCGTTCCTGTTCCTGTCGCTGGGCCCGGTGATCGGCTCCTCGATCTACGGGCTGGGCAACGGCGGCGCGGTCGCCCACGGCACCACCGCGGTCGGCTACATGCTCTCCGCGTTCGCCCTCGGCCTGATCCCGTACTCGGTGCAGTACGTGCTGCTGCGCGGCTTCTACGCCTACGAGGACACCCGCACGCCGTTCTCCAACACCGTCTGGGTGGCGCTCACCCAGGCCGCCACCGCGGTGCTGTGCTGGCTGGTGCTGCCCGCGCAGTGGGCGGTGACCGGCATGGCGCTGGGCTACGGCCTGTCCTACGCGGTCGGCGTGTTCGTCGCGGTGCCCAAGCTGAAGGCGAAGGTCGGCGGCCTGGACACCGCCCGGATCACCAAGACGTACGTCCGGCTGGCGATGGCCTCGCTGCCCGCCGCGGTGGTCGGCCTGGTGCTGGAACTGCTCGCCCTGCAGGTCCTGGACGGGTGGATCGGCAACGTGCTGACCCTGCTGGTCGCGGCCGGCGCGCAGCTCGCGGTGTTCCTGGTGCTGGCGCGGAAGATGCGCATCGAGGAACTGAGCGCACTCACCGGAATGGTCCGCAGGAGGCTCGGCCGCTGAGACCCCCCGCGAGCGCCCGGTTGACGTGACGTCAACCCGGACGAGGACGAACCGTCGGATCCTCAGTACGCTTTCCCTGGGCCGGAGTCGGGGTACGCCCCCGGTTCCGGCCCATTCGTCTGCTGTTCCGCCGGATGTGGGCAACCGGGCAACCTCCCGCCACTCCCAGAGGTCGTACCTGGCGTCCGGAAGTGGGCACAATTGACCCTGCACGGCCGACCGCTCCGGAAACGGGGACGTCGACCGTCCTGGGATGGACCGGGGCGACACAAGGGGAGGCAGGACCACGGTGGCTGACGGCACCAAGGCGATCGTCGACACGTCCGAGACGGACGGGGCGGCGACCGAGGCCGCGCCGGCGACGGGCACGGAGCGCGAGGCCGGCTCCGACCACGGGTCCGACCGCGACTCCGGGAGCGGCCGGGCCGCCAAGAGCCCGGCGAAGGGCTCCCCGAACGGCGCCGCGAACGGCAGCGCGAAGGGCTCCCCGAACGGCAGCGCGACCGGGGCGGTGAGGACCGCCGCCGCGAACGGCTCCGCCAACGGCGCTGCGAACGGCTCCGCGAAGGCCGCCGAGGCGAAGGCCGGGGCGAAGAACGGAGAGGCGAAGGCCGGGGCGAAGAACGGAGAGGCGAAGGCCGGGGCGAAGAACGGAGAGGCGAAGGCCGGGGCGAAGAACGGCAGCCGGGGCAACGGCAAGGGCAGCGCCGGGACGGACCCGCAGACCACCCCGCTGCGCGCGGCCCGCCCGAAGGCCGCACCCGCCGCCGCGGCCGCCGAGGACACCCCCGGGACCCCCGGCCCGGACGGCTCCGACGACCAGCGGCCGGGCCCGCCCCCCGAGGTCACCGCCCCGCTCTCCGCCCAGGAGATCGACGCCGAGCTGGCCGCCCAGGGCCCCCGTCCCGAACGCCCCTCCCGCAGCCGCGGGGTGCGCCGCCCGCTGCCGCCGGTCGAGCCCTCCGAGCCCGCTCCGGCCACCAGCACCGAGACCCTGGACGCCGACACCGCCACCCTGCCGACCGTGCTGCCCGCCCCGCAGCGGCACAGCGGCGACAAGATCGGCGCCCGCTACCGGCTGGAGGAGTGCATCTCCGAGTCGGAGACCTTCAGCAGCTGGCGCGCCGTCGACGAGAAGCTCCGCCGCGCCGTCGGCGTCCACCTGCTCGCGGCCGGCCACCGCCGCGCCAAGTCGGTGCTCACCGCCGCCCGCAGCGCCGCCCTGCTCGGCGACCCGCGCTTCGTCCAGGTGCTCGACGCGGTGCAGGAGGGCGAGCTGGTCTACGTCATCCGCGAGTGGCTGCCCGGCGCCCACGACCTCGGCGAGCTGCTGGCGAGCGGCCCGATGGAGCCGTACGACGCGTACCAGATGGTCCGCCAGGTCACCGACGCGATCGCCGCCGCCCACGAGCGCGGCCAGGCGCACCTGCGGCTCACCCCCAAGTGCGTGCTGCGCACCGACGGCGGCCAGTACCGGATCAACGGCATCGCGGTGGACGCGGCGCTGCGCGGCCTGCCCGCCGAGGACGCCGAGCTGACCGACGTCCGGGCGATCGGCGCGCTGCTGTACGCGGCGCTCACCCACCGCTGGCCCTACCCCGAGGACCGCTACGACCTGCAGGGCCTCCCCAAGGGCCTCGGCTGCGTCCCGCCGGACCAGGTCCGGGCGGGCGTCCACAAGGGCCTGGCGGAGCTCGCCGCGCGGATCCTGTGCGAGCAGCCCCCGCACCACAAGGAGCCGATCACCAGCCCCGCCGAACTGGCCGCGGCGATCAACCGGATGCCGAAGATCCGGCAGCCCGAGCAGCCCGCCCCGCCCGCGCTGCGCGCCCTGCCCGCCGCCCGGCCGCGCTACGCGAGCGGCGCGCAGACCCAGGTGCTCCCCCGCCCGGAACCCGCGCCCGCCCCCGCGCCCGCCCCGGCCGCCCCGCGTCGCCGCCGCGGGCTGCGCCGCCTGCTGAAGTGGACCGCCTCGCTGGTGGCGCTCTCCGCGGTGGCGATCGGCTCCTGGCAGCTGGCCCAGTACGTCAACGCCCAGCAGGACAAGGCCGAGACCGGCCAGAGCACCCCGGCACCCGTCCCGAGCGGCTCGGCCCCCGCCGCCGTCGGCGGGAAGCTTCCCCTCGCCGCGCTCTCGCCGTTCAACGCGTTCGGCGACAACAAGAGCGAGCACTTCAGCGAGGTGCCGAACGCCACCGACGGCAACCCGGCCACCGCCTGGACCACCCAGCGCTACAACGACCAGTTCGGCGGCGCCTACCGGCCCGGCACCGGCCTGCTGATCGACCTCGGCTCGGCCCACCGGGTCGACTCGGTGGACGTCCAGTTCCTCGGCGACACCAAGGTCGAACTGAAGGCCGCGCCCACCGGCACCACCGCCCCGCCGTCCGCCGACGAGCCCGGCTTCCGCAGCTTCGGCGCCTCGATCGCGGCCGCCTCCGGCGGCACGGTCACCCTGAAGCCCGACAGCCCGGTCACCACCCGGTACCTGCTGCTCTGGCTGACCAACGTCCCGGCCAACGACGACGGCGGCGGCTTCCGCGGCAAGGTCGCCGAGGTCCAGGTCAACGGCTAGGCCCGCTCCCCCGGATCCCGTCCCGCCCCCGTCCCGTCCCGGTTTCTCCTCCCGGGCACCTCTTGATCCGTTCCGGCGCATCCCCAACGATGTGACCCGGGGCCGCCGGAACGGACGGCCGAACCGCAAGGAGGGGGCGGATGGCCGAGGAGCCCACCGACGCCGAACTGCTCGCCCGGCACACGGCGGGCGACCCGGACGCCTTCGGGACGCTGGTGCACCGGCACCGGGACCGCCTGTGGGCGGTCGCGGTGCGCACCCTCGGCGACCGCGAGGAGGCCGCCGACGCGCTGCAGGACGCCCTGGTCTCCGCCTTCCGGGCCGCCGCCGGGTTCCAGGGCCGCTCGGCGGTCACCACCTGGCTGCACCGGATCGTGGTGAACGCCTGCCTGGACCGGGCCCGCCGCGGCGCGGTCCGCCGGGCCGATTCGCTCGACCAGCGGCCGGACGGCACCGCCGAGCGCGCGCTCGGCGCCGCCGAGGACGCCGAGCACCACGCGGTGCGGGCCGAGACCCGCCGCGAGGTGGCCGACGCGCTGGCCGAACTGCCCGCCGAGCAGCGGGCCGCCCTGGTGCTGGTCGACATGCAGGGCTACCCGGTGGCCGAGGCCGCCGAGGTGCTGGGCGTGCCGGTCGGCACCGTGAAGAGCCGCTGCGCCCGCGGCCGGGCCCGACTGCTGCCGCTGCTGCGCCACCTCGGGCCGGGCGGCGCTCCGGTTCCACGTGGAACCGGAGCGGACGCCGTTCCACGTGGAACACCCCCCGACCTCCGGCCCGCCGCCCCGCCCGGCGTTCCACGTGGAACACCGCCGGAGCTCCGGCCCGCCGGTCCGGTTCCACGTGGAACCGGACCGGCTCCCGGCGGGGCCGCGCCGCCCGCGCCCCGGAGCGGGAACCCGAACCCGCCCTCCCCCGTCCCACCCACGGATCCCTCGCCCGCGCTGGAAGGAGATGCGACCCCGCGATGACGCCGCACCCGCCTCCCGGCCACCCCGCCCTGGACGCCCTCGCCGACCTCGCCGAGGACCTGCTGCCGCCCGACCGGGCCGCCGCGCTGCACGCCCACCTGGCCGACTGCCCGGCCTGCGCCGAGGACTTCGCGGCCCTGTCCGGCCTCCCGCAACTGCTGGCCGACGCCCCGCCGCCCGTCATGCCGCAGGACGTCGCGGACCGGCTGACGGCCGCCCTGGCCGCCCTGGCCGCCGAGTCCGCCGCCCGCGCCGAGACCGGTGCGACCCGGCCCGCTCCCCCGTCCGGCACCGTCCCGGCCGAGGCCGTCCCGGCCGCCCCGCGCCGCACCGGCGCCCCGACGGGCACCCCGGCCGCCGCCACCGGCCCCGGCCGTCCGCCGCACCGCCGCCGGCGCGGCCGACGGCTGCTGCTCGCCGGCACGGCCGTCGCGGCGGTGGTGTTCGGCCTGGGGCTGGGCGGCTCGCTGCTCGACCGCGGTTCCGACGGCGAGGGCAGCAGCGCCGGTCGGTACGTCTCCGACGCGGCGGCCGCCCCGGCTTCCCAGGCCGCCAAGTCCGCCGCCGGCTCCCCGGCGCCCCAGCAGGTGGCCCCGGGCGCCGGCGCCGCCGACGGCCCGGACTTCACCGAGGCCCGACTGCCCGCGCAGGTCCGGCAACTGATGGCCGGTGCGCCGCCGCAGGAGCTCGGCCCGACCGCCCCCGACGGGACGGCGGCGCTCCCGTCCTGCCTGTCGGCGGCCGCCGGACGGCCCGGCGAGCGGCCCGCCGCCACCGGCCCCGGCCGCTACCTGGGCCGCCCGGTGCTGGCCCTGGTATTCCGCCCGCCGGGCGGCGACGGGCCGTTGGACGTCTACCTGGCCACCCCGGACTGCCCCGGTTCGACGATCCTGCTGCACAGCACCGTCCCGGCCCCCTGATTCCTCGCCCGGCCGGGCCCACCGCGCCCGGAGTGCGGGCGGTGGGTGCGGCCGGGCCTGGGAATGCGGGAGACTGGTGAGTCGTTGTCCGGGGCGGCGGAGCAGACCGCCCTCCCCCGCGCGAGCGGGACGCCAGGCGAACCAGGAGAAGCAGTGAGCGACGTCCGTAACGTGATCATCATCGGTTCCGGCCCGTCCGGGTACACCGCTGCGCTGTACACCGCGCGCGCCTCCTTGAAGCCGCTGGTGTTCGAGGGCGCCGTCACGGCCGGCGGCGCCCTGATGAACACCACCGAGGTGGAGAACTTCCCCGGCTACCGCGACGGCATCATGGGCCCCGAGCTGATGGACAACATGCGCGCCCAGGCCGAGCGCTTCGGCGCCGAGCTGGTGCCGGACGACGTCATCGCCGTCGACCTCACGGGCGACATCAAGACCGTCACCGACTCCGAGGGCACCGTGCACCGCGCCCGCGCCGTGATCGTCGCCACCGGCTCCCAGCACCGCAAGCTCGACCTGCCGAACGAGGACAAGCTCTCCGGCCGCGGCGTCTCCTGGTGCGCGACCTGCGACGGCTTCTTCTTCCGCGACCAGGACATCGCGGTGGTCGGCGGCGGCGACACCGCCCTGGAGGAGGCCACCTTCCTCTCCCGCTTCGCCAAGAGCGTCACCGTGATCCACCGGCGCAACTCGCTGCGCGCCTCCAAGGCGATGCAGGAGCGCGCCTTCGCCGACCCGAAGATCACCTTCGCCTGGGACAGCGCGGTCGAGGAGATCCACGGGGACCCGAAGCTCTCCGGCCTGACCCTGCGCGACACCAACACCGGGGACCTGCGCGAGCTGCCCGTCACCGGCCTGTTCATCGCGATCGGCCACGACCCGCGCACCGAGCTGTTCAAGGGCCAGCTGGAGCTGGACGCCGAGGGCTACCTCAAGGTCGAGGCCCCCTCCACCCGCACCAACGTCCCCGGCGTCTTCGCCGCGGGCGACGTGGTGGACCACACCTACCGCCAGGCCATCACCGCCGCCGGCACCGGCTGCTCCGCCGCGCTGGACGCCGAGCGCTACCTGGCCGCGCTGTCCGACGCCGACGAGGCCCCGGCCGCCGTCGTCGCGGTCTGACGCACCGCCAGATCCGTCCCGGCGAAAGCAGAAACAGATCCGCCTCCGCCGTTGTTATCCCTGACGTACCTCTTCTCCGACCCCAAGGAGTTCCCGTGGCCGGCGCCACCAAGGAAGTAACCGACGCCACCTTCGACGCCGAGGTGCTCAAGAGCGACAAGCCCGTCCTCGTCGACTTCTGGGCCACCTGGTGCGGCCCCTGCCGCCAGGTCGCCCCGGTCCTGGAGGACATCGCGGCCGAGCACGCCGACAAGCTGACCGTCGTCAAGCTCGACGTGGACGCCAACCAGGAGACCGCTGCGGCGTACAACGTGATCTCCATCCCGACGCTCAACGTCTACAAGGGCGGCGAGCTGGTGAAGACCATCACCGGTGCCCGCCCGAAGGCCGCGCTGCTGCGCGAGCTGGCCGAGTACCTGTAGGCCCTGCCACACCGCGGCGGCCCGGACGGAGTCTCCGTCCGGGCCGCCGCGGCATTTCCGGGACGTCCCGGGTCCGCCCGGGACGGTCGGAGGGCGGTGGGGGAACCGCTCGGGGCCGTCCGAGGCTTCGTCAGGAAGCCCTGAGAGCGCGGACGCCTCGGCCCGGTGGCGGGTCCCGGTGCTCCGGAGGCTTCGCTGAGAAGCCCTCAGCGCCCCGGCGGCCTCCCGGGGGCGGGCGCCCCGGCGCGGAGGACCGCTCCCTCAGAACGGCCGCAGCGCCGGTTCCTGGCGCCGCCCGCCGAGCAGCCGCTCCAGCGCGCCCTCCACGTCGCCCTTCCAGGAGAGCGTGGCCCGCGCCTCCAACCGCAGCCGCGGGTACCGGTGGTGCGGCCGGACGGTCTTGAAGCCCACCGCCAGCAGGTGGTCGGCGGGCAGCACGCAACTCGGCACCTCCCGCCCCTGCGCGCCGAACGCCTCGATCGCCCGGAAGCCGCGCCGGATCAGGTCCTTGGCCACCGACTGCACCAGCACCCGCCCCAGGCCCTGCCCCTGGAACCCCGGCAGCACCCGGGACACCATCAACTGCACCGCGTCCGGTGAGATCGGACTGGTCGGGAAGGACTGCCCGCGCGGCACGTACGCGGGCGGCGCGTAGAGCACGAACCCGGCCGGCCGGTCGTCCACGTAGGCGACCCGCCCGCAGGAGCCCCACTCCAGCAGCACCGCGGAGATCCACCCCTCCTTCTCCAACTCCCCCTTGCCGGCGTCCTGCGCGTCCCGCCCGCTGACCGGGTCGAGTTCCCAGAAGACGCAGGAGCGGCAGGTGTTCGGCAGATCCGAGAGGTTGTCCAGCGTCAGCGGAACGACCCTCCGTCCCACGCCCGCACCTCCTCCTCCAGGCGGAAACGGTCCAGACCCCCAGTCTGCTCCGCCCGACGGAACGGGTGCACGTTTCACGTGAAACATGCACCCGTTGGTTCGCTGTCCGTCCTCCCGGGATCAGGACAGCGGCAGACCCCGCTCTCCCGGGGCCAGACTGTCCAGGATCCGGTTCAGGTCCTCGACCGAACCGAACTCCAGTACCACCTTGCCCTTGCCGAGCTTGCCGTCCCGCTGCGAGACCTCGACCTTGACCCGGGTCTCGAAGCGGTCCGAGAGCCGCCCGGCCAGCTCGTCGAAGGCCGGGGTGGGCCGCGGCTCCACCCGCGGGGCGCGCTTCTTCGGCTCGATGCCGGCCAGCAGCTTGGCGGTCTCCTCGGTGGCCCGCACCGTCAACTGCTCGGCCACCACCCGGTTCGCCAGCTTCTCCTGCCGCTCGGCGTCCGGCACCATCAGGATCGCCTTGGCGTGCCCGGCGGTGACCTCCCCCGCCGCCACCTTCAGCTGGACCGACACCGGCAGCTTCATCAGCCGCAGCGTGTTGGACACGTGCGGCCGGGACTTGCCCACCCGGTCCGCCAACTCCTCGTGCGTGCAGCCGAAGTCGCGCAGCAGCTGGTCGTACGCGGCGGCCTCCTCCAGCGCGTTCAGCTCGGCCCGGTGCAGGTTCTCCAGCAGCGCGTCCAGCAGCAGCTTGTCGTCGTCGGTGGCCCGGACGATCGCCGGGATGACGTCCAGCCCGGCCTCCCGGGAGGCCCGCCAGCGACGCTCACCCATGATCAGCTCGTACCGGTCGGGGCCGGTCTGACGGACCACCACGGGCTGCAGCAGGCCGACCTCCTTGATCGAGGCGACCAGTTCGGCGAGCTTCACCTCGTCGAACACCTCGCGCGGCTGGCGCGGGTTGGGCCGGATCGACTCCAGCGGCAGCTCGGCGAACCGGGCGCCGTTCACCGGGGCCAGCGCGGCCTCCAGGACACTGCGGCGCTGATCGCCGGCCAGCTCCCGCAGGCTCTCCGCGGCGGCCTTGGCGGCCACCGTGCCGCGGTCGGTCGGCACCGGCACCACCGGCACCACCGTGACGGTCCCGGCCTCGGCCGACTCGGCCGGAGCTCCCCCGGCCGCCGCCGGCTGGGTCGCCGGGATCAGCGCCCCCAGACCCCTGCCCAGACCCCTGCGCGTGCCACTCACCGCTTGCCCTCCATCGAACTGTGCTGTGCCGTCGGCGCGGACGTCTCCCCGCCGCTCTGCGGCGGAACGACCGCCGCGCCCGCCCGGTGCCGCCCGACCGTCGTCTTGGCGACCTCGGCCCGCAGCGCCAGCTCGCGCGCCGCCTCCAGGTAGGAGAGCGCACCGGTGGAACCCGGGTCGTAGCTCAGCACGGTCTGCCCGTAGCTGGGGGCCTCGGAGATGCGCACCGACCGCGGGATGGCGGTGGCCAGCACCTCCTTCTCGAAGTGCGTCCGCACCTCCTCGGCGACCTGCGCGGCCAGCCTGGTCCGGGCGTCGTACATGGTGAGCAGGATGGTCGACACGTGCAGCGAGGGGTTCAGGTGCGCCCGCACCAGCTCCACGTTGCGCAGCAGCTGGCCGAGGCCCTCCAGCGCGTAGTACTCGCACTGGATCGGGATCAGCACCTCCTGGCCGGCCACCATCGCGTTGACGGTCAGCAGGCCCAGCGAGGGCGGGCAGTCGATCAGCACGTAGTCCAGCGGCTGCTCGTACGCGGCGATGGCGCGCTGCAGCCGGCTCTCCCGGGCGACCAGCGAGACCAGCTCGATCTCGGCGCCCGCCAGGTCGATGGTGGCCGGGCAGCAGAACAGCCCCTCCACGTCGACCACCGGCTGCACCACGTCGGCCAGCGGCTTGCCCTCGACCAGCACGTCGTAGATCGACGGCACCTCGGCGTGGTGGTCGATGCCGAGCGCGGTCGAGGCGTTGCCCTGCGGGTCGAGGTCGATGACCAGCACCCGCAGTCCGTGCATGGCCAGACCGGCGGCCAGGTTGACGGTGGTGGTGGTCTTGCCCACCCCGCCCTTCTGGTTGGCGACCACCATGACCCGGGTCGCGGCGGGCCGGGGCAGCGCTTCCCCGGCGTGCCCGGCGGCCAGGAGGGCGGCGTGCGCGGGCCCGGCCACGGGGGTGTCATCCACCTGATCGACGATCTCCGACTCCTGCATGGGGGTCAGTGTTTCACGTGAAACCGGGGCCGCAACAGTCACCTCCGGGCGACGGTCGGGGGTCCGGTTGAGTCCTTGATCAAGTACGCCGGAGAGCAGGAAGCGACGTTTCACGTGGAACACGATGCCCGGAATGTCGGGATCAGCCGACCCGACACTCCGGTCCCGGCGGAACGGAAACGGGGCGGGCGGCCCACCGGCCACCCGCCCCGAACACCAGACCGAACCGGCTCAGCGCCGCCCGCGGCCGCCGCTGCGCCGACCGGCGCCCTCGCCGCCCTTGGCACCGCGTCCGGCCCGCGCCGCCCGGGCCCGCCGGGTGGCCGCCCTGACGCCGCCGGGGCTCTCCCCCGCCTCGACCCTGACCACCCGGGTCGGGGTCACCAGCACGCCCTCGCCGACCCCGATCACCGACCACTTCACCGCACCGAGCCGGGTCAGCGCCGCCCGCGAGTCGGCCAGCTCCTGCTCCGCCGTGTCGCCCTTCAGCGCCAGCATCTGCCCGTACGGGCGCAGCAGCGGCATGCCCCAGCCGGCCAGCCGGTCCAGCGGCGCGACCGCGCGGGCGGTCACCACGTCCACCGCCAGCTTGCCGACCGTCTCCTCGGCCCGGCCGCGCAGCACCGTGACGTTCTCCAGGCCGAGTTCGCGCACCACCTCCTCCAGGAAGGTGGTGCGCCGCAGCAGCGGTTCCAGCAGGGTCACCGACACGTCCGGCCGGGCCAGCGCCACCGGGATGCCCGGCAGTCCGGCACCCGAGCCGACGTCGCACAGCGAGACCCCGGCGGGCAGCAACTCGGCCAGCACCGCGCAGTTGAGCACGTGCCGGTCCCACAGCCGGGGCACCTCGCGCGGACCGATCAGCCCGCGCTGCACCCCGGCCGTCGCCAGCAGTTCGGTGTAGCGCACGGCCTGCGGCAGCTGATCGCCGAAGATCCGTCCCGCCGCCTCCGGTGCCTGCCCCGGCCCCTCCAGCGGCGCCTCGGGCTCCGTGCCGTCCCTGTCCATCTCTGCCTCTCCGCTCACCGTCGAATCCACCCGCCCTACCAGCACTGTTCCACGTGAAACACCACTCCGCCGAAGAGCGGACGACCCCGCCCGCGCGAGGCGGGCGGGGTCGGACGCCGGAACGGCAGCACCACCGGCGTCAGGCCGGCAGCACGACCACGCACCGCTGGGGCTCCTCGCCCTCCGACTCGCTGCGCAGGCCCGCGGCGGCCACCGCGTCGTGCACCACCTTGCGCTCGAACGGGGTCATCGGCCGCAGCTTGACCTGCTCGCCGGTGCTCTTGACCCGCTCGGACGCCTCGGCGCCCAGCTCCGCCAGCTCGGCCCGCTTGCGCGCCCGGAAGCCCGCGACGTCCAGCATCAGGCGGCTGCGCTCACCGGTCTCCCGGTGCACGGCCAGCCGGGTCAGCTCCTGGAGCGCCTCCAGCACCTCGCCGTCCTGGCCCACCAGCCGCTGCAGCGTCCGGTCGTCGCCCTCGCCGACGATGGAGACCAGCGCCCGGTCCCCCTCGACGTCCATGTCGATGTCGCCGTCCAGGTCCGCGATGTCCAGCAGACCCTCCAGGTAGTCGGCGGCGATGTCACCCTCGTGCTCCAGACGCGAGAGGACGCTCTCACCGGCCGGCGCGGTGTCGACGGCGGAGGTGGTGCCATCCGTCACAGGTGGACTCCTTCGGAAACGAGGCCCTCGGGTGGGGCCGAGAACGAGGGTGGGGGACTACTTCTTCTTCGGCCGCTGGCCGGACTGGCCGCCGCGCCGCGGCTGCTGGCGCTGGCCCGGCTGGGCGCCCGGCTTCGACCCGCCCGCCTTCGTGCCGGACTTGCCGGCCCCGGCCCCGGCCTGGGCGGCCTCGGCCGGCTTGGCCTCCGCCTCCTCCACGACCGCGTCCTGCGGCTCGCCCGCCTGCTCCGCGGCGTGCGGCTGGTGCCCGGCGGACGCCTGGCGCTGCGCCTTGCTCTGCTTGCGCGGCTGCTGCCGGCGCACCTGCACGCTCTCCTCGACCGCCGCCTGGGCCTCGGCCGCCGCGCCGCCCTTGGAGCCCTTGAACATGGCGGCCAGGCCGGCCTTCTGGATCGATCCGTCCGGGTTGATCCGGCCCTGCTTCTTCAGGCGGGCCTGGCGCTCGTCCCACGCCCGGCTGCCCGGCGTCGGGTTGTTGCGGATGACGACCAGCTGCTGGGCCATCGACCAGACGTTGGTGGTGAGCCAGTAGACCAGCACACCGACCGGGAAGTTGATGCCCATCACGGCGAACATGATCGGGAAGACGTACATCAGCATCTTCTGCTGCTGCATGAACGGCGTCTTGACCGACAGGTCGACGTTCTTGGTCATCAGCTGGCGCTGGGTGATGAACTGCGACAGCGACATCAGCACGATCATGACCGCGCAGACGATCTGGATGTGGACGCTGTCCGCACCCACGAACTTCGCCGACAGCGGGGCGCCGAAGATGTGCGCCTGCTTGGCGCTCTCCAGCAGCGGCTGGTCGATGACGCCGATCGTCTTGTCGTTGGCGATCGAGGCGAGCACGCCGTAGAGGGCGGTGAAGAACGGCGCCTGCACGAGGATCGGAAGGCACGAGGAGAACGGGTTGGTGCCCGCCTCCTTGTACAGCTTCATCATCTCTTCGGACTGGCGCTGCTTGTCGTTCTTGTAGCGCTCCTGGATGGCCTTCATCTTCGGCTGGATCGCCTGCATGGCCCGGGTCGCCTTGATCTGCTTCACGAAGAGCGGGATCAGGCAGATCCGGATGACGACCACCATCATCACGATGGACAGACCCCACGCCAGGCCGCCGTCGGGGTCGAAGACGTGGCTGAACAGCGAGTGGAACTGGACGATGATCCAGGACACCGCTGTGTAGAGGGGACTCAGAAAACCGAAGGTCACCGGTCAGACTCCTTGGGCATCGGGCTTCGCCACCGGCTCCGGCTCGGCGGTCCCGCTCGTGGGGTTCAGCAGATTGCGCAGCCGGCGGTGCCACACCGGGTGCTTTCGCGGCGGAACGTGGTCAACCCCACCGGGAGACCAAGGGTTGCAGCGCAGGATGCGCCAGCCGGTCAGCCAGCCGCCCTTGATCGCGCCGTGGACGCGAACCGCCTCGTACCCGTAGCGCGAGCACGAGGGGTAATAACGGCACACCGGACCGAGCAGCGGACTGATCGTCCACTGGTAGAGCCTGATCAGGCCCATCAGCAGGTACTTCATCGCCCTGTTCCCGTCGGGGCACTGCCGGTCGGCTCCGACCTGAGCAGGCGCCGCAGCGCCGCGTCCAGGTCGTGTTCGAGGTCCGGGTACGGGGCCGTCGCCGCGGCAGGCAGCGCCCGTACCACTATCAGGCTACCTGCGGGCAACCGGGACAGACGCTCGCGGACCAGGTGACGCAGCCGACGCTTCACCGCGTTGCGGACCACTGCCGGCCCCACGGCCTTGCTCACGACGAAACCCGCACGCGCCGAAGGAAGCCCCTCGGCGACGTGCGGGTGTGAGTCGCTGTTCCGGCCGGCTCCTCCGTCGGGCTCCGCCTCTCTGTGGAGGTGGACCACCAGCAGGGGCCGACCTGCGCGGCGACCGCGTTTCACCGCGGTCGCGAAGTCCTGGCGCCGCCGCAGCCGATTCTCGGTGGGCAGCACTGCAGACCCTCTGCGCGGATCAGGCGGACAGGGCGGTGCGGCCCTTGGCACGGCGGTTCGCCAGGATGGCGCGGCCGGCACGGGTACGCATGCGCAGCCGGAAGCCGTGGGTCTTGGCGCGACGACGGTTGTTCGGCTGGAAGGTGCGCTTGCTCACTCGGGGGCTCCTGGGGTGAATCGTAGGATGACGGGGAGTCGCTTGGCCGTCACCGTGCGTCCGCGCGATCTCCCCTTGCGCTTGGGAAATCCGGTCCCGGGCCCAGATCTGCTGGGTTGAGGAACACCACGGCGCCCGTGCTGCGCGCGTCATGGAAGCGGGCGGACCCGCGGACATGCGGCAGCGGCCATCGACAACTCGACCTGGTTACGGTACGCGGGAGCGGGTCCGAGGGTCAAACCGGGTGGCCGCCGCGCCGTTGCCCACAGCCTGTGGACAGAAACTTGAATCAGCTCTGCGCGCTGACTACCGTTGCAGGACTTGTCTCTTTTGTGCTGTGTCCGCGGCCGCACCGCCGCCGCGCCACCCGAACCCCCTCCCCCAGACCTTGCCTGGCTCCCCCTGCTCGGGGAACGAGAAAGCGTGTACCAGTGGCTGATGTCAACAGCGATCTCGTCCTGATGTGGTCGAGGGTCGTCGAGCGACTGGTCAGCGACAGCGATGTCGTGGAGAAGGACAAGAACTGGGTGCGCCGCACCCAGCCGATGTGGATGATGCACGACACCGCCCTGCTCGCGGCGCCCAACGAGTTCGCCAAGCAGGTGCTGGAGGGCCGGCTGCTGCCGCAGCTGACCGAGGCCATCTCGCAGGAGTTCGGCCGCCAGGTGCGGATCGCGGTGATGGTGGACGCCAACGCCGCCCCGGCCGGCGAGCCGGACCAGGACCCGGAGCTCGACCCCGAGCCGGTCCCGGAGTGGCCGCACCCGCGTCCCGAGCAGTCCTACCCGGCGCGGGCCGAGCAGTCGTACCCGCCGCGGGCCGAGCAGCCGTACCCGGCCGGGCCGGGGGGCTACCAGCAGCAGGGACCGCCGCCCGGCGCCTGGCCGGGCCGGGCCGCCGACGACTACCAGCGGCAGCCGTACCCGTCGGGCTACCCGGCGGCCGAGCCCTACCGGGCGCCCGCCCAGGCCCCGTACCGCGACCACCAGCCCGGTGCGGAGGCCGGCGGCTGGGGCGAGCCCTCCCAGGTGCCCGAGCGGCGCCCGGAGCCCGCCCCGCGGCGCACCCACCGGCCCGGCCCGGACTCGGCGCAGGGCGACCTGTTCGGCGGGGCGCTCGGCTCCCCGGACGAGGACCGGCCGCGCCAGGGCGGCTCCCGCCGGGGTGCCCGGCCCAGCGCCCCGGCGCACGCCCCGGTCGAGCGCGCCCCCGGCGTCCCGGCCCCGCCCGGCGCTCCCCCGGCGGGCGGCCCGCGCAAGGACGAGCCGAACGCCAGGCTGAACCCCAAGTACCTGTTCGACACCTTCGTGATCGGCGCCTCCAACCGCTTCGCGCACGCCGCGGCGGTGGCGGTCGCCGAGGCGCCGGCCAAGGCGTACAACCCGCTCTTCGTCTACGGCGAGTCCGGTCTCGGCAAGACCCACCTGCTGCACGCCATCGGGCACTACTCGCGCAGCCTCTTCCCGGGCACCCGGGTGCGCTACGTGAGCTCGGAGGAGTTCACCAACGAGTTCATCAACTCGATCCGGGACGGCAAGGCGGACGCGTTCCGCAAGCGCTACCGGGACATCGACATCCTGCTGGTCGACGACATCCAGTTCCTGGCCAGCAAGGAGTCGACGCAGGAGGAGTTCTTCCACACCTTCAACACCCTGCACAACGCCAACAAGCAGATCGTCCTCTCGTCGGACCGGCCGCCCAAGCAGCTGATCACCCTGGAGGACCGGCTCCGCAACCGCTTCGAGTGGGGGCTGATCACCGACGTCACCCCGCCGGAGCTGGAGACCCGGATCGCGATCCTGCGCAAGAAGGCGATCCAGGAGCAGCTGAACGCCCCGGCCGACGTGCTGGAGTTCATCGCCTCCCGGATCACCCGCAACATCCGGGAGCTGGAGGGCGCGCTGATCCGGGTCACCGCGTTCGCCAACCTGAACCGGGCCCCGGTGGACCTGGAGCTGGCCGGGATCGTCCTGAAGGACCTGATCCCGGGCGGCGACGAGGACGCCGGTCCGGAGATCACCGCGCAGGTGATCATGCAGCAGACCGCGGCGTACTTCGGGCTGGGCGTGGAGGACCTGTGCGGGTCCTCGCGCAGCCGGGTGCTGGTGACGGCCCGTCAGATCGCCATGTACCTCTGCCGGGAGCTGACCGACCTGTCGCTGCCGAAGATCGGCGCCCAGTTCGGCGGCCGGGACCACACCACGGTGATGCACGCGGACCGCAAGATCCGCTCGCTGATGGCCGAGCGCCGGTCCATCTACAACCAGGTCACCGAGTTGACCAACCGCATCAAGAGCTAGCTAACAAAAGTCGGCCCCCGCCGGGAGCGGCTTCGAGGGCAGTGCGCCGAAGAGCCGAAAACCTTTGGCGGTACGGCAGTTGACGCATCGTAGGGGAGTCGGGCCGAGGTGGCCCGGCTCCCCTTCCGCATGCCCGGAACGGGTCCGGAGCACAACCCGGACGAGTGGCGGGCCCAGCGGCGGAAACACTCGTCCGAGTGCACGGACGGCCCTTCCGGGGACCGCGGCGGGCGCCCCGTAGTAGGGGGCGGCCCGCGGGCGGTCGCTCGAACGCCGGGCGGTCCCGGGCGGCGTCCGGCGGTGGCCGGATCGCGCCGGTCGGGGCCGGCCGGGCGGGCCCCGCGGGTGTGGAAGCACCCCCGGCGGGGCAGGAATCCGCCCGGCGGCCCGCTCGGCGGGCCCTCCGCCGCACCGAACGTTTGCGCAGCGAATCGAACGGTTCGGATGCGCATCCCGGTTTTCCACAGGAACGGGTGGGTTCTCCCCGTCCACAGGGTGCGCGGGGCGGAGTTATCCAGAGGTTCCTCCACAGGCCGATCGGGGCTACGCTCTTCGGCGCAGGTCAACCACCTGTGGACTTGTGCACAACAGTTATCCACAGGCTGTGGAGAACTGAGGGCCCGTCAGCCGGTCCACAGAGTTTTCCACAGGCCGTCCACAGGAATGGGTGAGTTATCCCCAGGTTTTCCACAGCCGTGTCCACAGTTCGGCAACATCGAATCCCTTGTCAGCCCTGGGTGTGAAAGGCGTCACGTGATGTTGATCCGCACCGGTGGATAAACCCGGGGATTTCTGTGGACAGAGCTGTGGATAACCTGTGGATACTCAGCGTGCCCTGTGGATTACTCTCCGCTGTCCACAGGAGGGCCTGGTTGTCCACAGCCGCCGTCCACAGGTCCTGTGGACAAAATCCGGCCCCTGAGCTGCGAAAACGGGGTTATCCACGGTATCCACAGGCCCTACTACTACTGCTACACATAGAGAGCTCGGAACTTGATCAACAGTGGGGGTGGCCCGAATCTGTGGACAACCGGGCTCCGACATCTGTTCGGCCCGCTTGTGCCCATCTGCCCCGGCTGTCAGCCGAGTACGTCAGACTGTCCTTCGGCAACCGGAAGCAGGACGGGGCGGAGACGATCCGCCCGGCGCCTCCCGGGGGCCCAAGAGGGTCAGACGATCAACAGCACGGCGGGCGGTACCGGCCGGCCGTGCGGCGACAGCAGCCAGGAGGCGGTTACCGGTGAAGTTCCGGGTGGAGCGTGATGTCCTCGCGGAGGCGGTGGCCTGGGCTGCCCGCAGCCTCCCCGCGCGGCCGCCGGTGCCGGTGCTGGCCGGCCTGCTGCTGACCGCGCAGGAGGGCACGCTGGCGCTCTCCGGGTTCGACTACGAGGTGTCGGCCCGGGTCGAGCTGGAGGCGGACGTGGAGGAGGCCGGCACCGTCCTGGTCTCCGGCCGCCTGCTCAACGACATCTCGCGCAACCTGCCGAACCGCCCGGTGGAGATCTCCACCGACGGCGCCCGGGTCAGCGTGGTCTGCGGCACCTCCCGCTTCACGCTGCCGACCCTGCCGGTCGACGAGTACCCGGCGCTGCCGCAGATGCCCACCGCCACCGGCACCGTCCCGGGCGACGTGTTCGCCTCCGCGGTCAGCCAGGCCGCGGTCGCCGCCGGCCGCGACGACACCCTGCCGGTGCTCACCGGCGTCCGGGTCGAGATCAACGGCAGCGGGATCACCCTGGCCGCCACCGACCGGTACCGCTTCGCCGTCCGCGAGCTGCTCTGGAAGCCCGAGCAGGACGACATCAACGCGGTCGCGCTGGTCCCCGCCAAGACCCTGCAGGACATCGCCAAGTCGCTGGGCAGCGGCGACCAGGTCACCATCGCGCTGTCCACCGGCGGCGCGGGCGAGGGCCTGATCGGCTTCGAGGGCGCCGGCCGGCGGACCACCACCCGCCTGCTGGAGGGCGAGTTCCCCAAGTTCCGGTCGATCTTCCCGACCGAGTTCTCGGCGGTCGCCGCGGTGCAGACCCAGCCCTTCCTGGAGGCGCTCAAGCGCGTCTCGCTGGTGGCCGAGCGCAACACCCCGGTCCGGCTGAACTTCGAGCAGGGCGTGCTCACCCTGGAGGCCGGCTCCGGCGACGACGCGCAGGCCACCGAGCGGATCGACGCCGACCTGGAGGGCGACGACATCTCGATCGCCTTCAACCCCGGCTACCTGGAGGAGGGGCTCAAGGCGATCGACGCCGGCTACGCGCAGCTGAGCTTCACCACCCCGACCAAGCCGGCCCTGCTCACCGGCAAGCCCGCGGTCGACGCGGAGCCGGACGAGGCGTACCAGTACCTGATCATGCCGGTCCGCCTCTCCGGCTGACCGGCCGGCACCACCAGGGGCGCGAGGGGCGGTCAGCCTCCGCGCCCCTGTGGCTGCCCGGCGCTCCCTCGGCGTCGGCGTAGGCTCAGTGGGTGCGGCAACGGCGCCGTCATCAGGCACGACACCACAGTGAAGGACTTGTCATGGAGCTCGGCCTCATCGGTCTCGGCAAGATGGGCGGCAACATGCGCGAGCGCATCCGCCGCGCCGGCCACACCGTCATCGGCTACGACCGCAACCCGGACCTCGCCGACGTCGACAGCGTCGAGCAGCTGGTCGCCAAGCTGGAGGCCCCCCGCGTGGTGTGGGTGATGGTCCCGGCCGGCGGCCCGACCCAGGAGACCGTCGAGCACCTGGCCGAGCTGCTCGCCCCCGGCGACGTGGTGGTCGACGGCGGCAACTCGCGCTGGACCGACGACGTCAAGCACGCCGAGCTGCTGGCCACCAAGGGCATCGGCTTCGTCGACTGCGGCGTCTCCGGCGGCGTCTGGGGCCTGGAGAACGGCTACGCGCTGATGTACGGCGGCGACGCCGAGCACGTCGCGAAGGTGCAGCCGGTCTTCGACGCGCTCAAGCCCGAGGGCGACTTCGGCTCGGTGCACGCGGGCAAGGTCGGCGCCGGCCACTTCGCCAAGATGGTCCACAACGGCATCGAGTACGCCATGATGCAGGCGTTCGCCGAGGGCTGGGAGCTGCTGGAGGCGGCCCCCGAGGTCACCGACGTGCGCGAGGTGTTCCGCAGCTGGCAGGAGGGCACCGTCATCCGCTCCTGGCTGCTCGACCTGGCGGTCCGGGCGCTGGACGACGACGAGCACCTGGCCAAGCTCAAGGGCTGGGCCGCCGACTCCGGCGAGGGCCGCTGGACGGTCGAGGCCGCCATCGACCACGCGGTGCCGCTGCCCGCCATCACCGCCTCGCTGTTCGCCCGCTTCGCCTCCCGCCAGGACGACTCCCCGCAGATGAAGATGATCGCCGCGCTGCGCAACCAGTTCGGCGGCCACGCGGTCGAGTCCAAGTAGCGGACCCGGACAGAAGGCGAGCGCAGTCCACCGTCATGCACGTCGCGCACCTGTCGCTCGCCGACTTCCGTTCCTACGCCCGGGTCGAGGTCCCGCTCGACCCGGGCGTCACCGCGTTCGTCGGGCCCAACGGCCAGGGCAAGACCAACCTGGTCGAGGCGATCGGCTACGTCGCCACCCTGGGCAGCCACCGGGTGGCCACCGACGCCCCGCTGATCCGGCTCGGCGCCGAGCGGGCGGTGATCCGGGCCAGCGTGGTCGCCCAGGGCGGCCGCTCCACCCTGGTCGAGCTGGAGCTCACCGCGGGCAAGGCCAACCGGGCCCGGCTGAACCGCTCCGACAACGTCCGCCCGCGCGACGTGCTGGGCGTGCTGCGCACCGTGCTGTTCGCCCCCGAGGACCTCGCCCTGGTCAAGGGCGACCCGGCCGAGCGGCGGCGCTTCCTGGACGAGCTGCTGACCGCCCGGGCCCCCCGGCTGGCCGGGGTGCGCGCCGACTACGAGCGGGTGCTCAAGCAGCGCAACGCCCTGCTGCGGACGGCGGCGATGGC
Source organism: Kitasatospora saccharophila (assembly GCF_039529925.1). NCBI lineage: Bacteria > Bacillati > Actinomycetota > Actinomycetes > Kitasatosporales > Streptomycetaceae > Kitasatospora > Kitasatospora saccharophila. The sequence continues at coordinate 330,464 of NZ_BAAANS010000001.1, forward strand.
CCGCCGGGCGGGCGGCGGCAAGTCCGCCGACCTGACCACCCTGGAGGTCTGGGACGGCCACCTGGCCCGGGCCGGCGCCGAGCTGACCGCCTTCCGGATCCAGCTGGTGGCCGCCCTGCAGCCGCTGGTCGCCGAGGCGTACCGGCAGCTCGCCCCGGGCGCGGGCGACACCGTGCTGGAGTACCGCTCCTCCTTCGAGGGCGAGCTGCCCACCAGCCGCGAGCAGGCCGAGCAGCAGCTGCTGGAGGCCCTGCTGGCCAACCGCCGGCAGGAGGTCGACCGCGGCCTGACCCTGGTCGGCCCGCACCGCGACGAGCTGCTGCTGCGGCTGGGCCCGCTGCCCGCCAAGGGCTACGCCAGCCACGGCGAGTCCTGGTCCTACGCGCTGGCGCTGCGGCTGGCCTCGTACGAGCTGCTGCGCTCCGAGGGCGGGGAGCCGGTGCTGGTGCTGGACGACGTGTTCGCCGAGCTGGACGCCCGCCGCCGGGACCGGCTGGCCGAGCTGGTGGCCGGCGGCGAGCAGGTGCTGGTCACCGCGGCCGTCGCCGAGGACGTGCCGAAGGCGCTGCACGGCGCCCGGTACGGCGTCTCGGGCGGCACGGTGGACCGGCTGACCCCGTGAGTCCCGCGGGCCCCCGGAACCACGTACCCTGGGCGGCTCGTCCGAGCAGTTGTCCACAGCCTGGGGATGGAGCGTGATGGCGCAGGAGCCGGAGCTTTCGGGCGTGGACCTGGCCAGGGTCGCGCTGCGGGCGGCCAAGGAGCAGGCCCGGCAGCGCGGCGAGCAGGTGCGCGAGCGGCGGGAGGCCAAGCGGACCGGGCTGCGCAGCGGCGCCCGGGCGGACGGCCGGGACCCGGTGCCGCTGGGGGCCGCGCTGAACCGGCTGATCACCGAGCGGGGCTGGGAGGCGCCGGCCGCGGTCGGCGGGGTGATGGGCCGCTGGTCGCAGATCGTCGGTCCGGACATCGCCGCGCACTGCGAGCCGAAGTCCTACGCGGAGGACGAGGCGGTGCTCACCGTGCAGTGCGACTCCACCGCCTGGGCGACTCAACTCCGTTTGTTGGCGCGGCAGTTGGTGGCCAGGCTGAATCACGAGCTGGGGCACGGCACGGTCCGGGTGATCAAGGTGCTGGGGCCGGACGCGCCGGTCCGCGGCTACGGGCGGCTGCGGGCGCCGGGGAGCAAGGGGCCGGGCGACACCTGGGGCTGACCCCGGTGGAGCGGATCGGGATCTTCCGGAATCGCTGACGGCCCTACCAGGCGCTCTGAGCCCCCCTGGCGAGTATCGGGACATGTCCCGAGGGGATTCAGGGCGGCACATCTGCCTTCAGGGGCTGCCAAACGCCCCTCTCTGTCGGTCGTACCGGTAGACTGAAGCGCAAACAACGTTGCGTGGAGCAACAGAGTCGAAACGCCGTGGTCGCACACCTGCCCGGGCAGTCGGGGAGGGGCGCGGCCCGCGCTGTGCCAGAGAGGGCGCTTCGTGGCCGATTCCGGCAACCCCAGCCAGACCCCAGACCCGTCCGACCAGAAGGCCTACGACGCCAGCGCGATCCAGGTGCTGGAGGGCCTCGACGCCGTCCGCAAGCGCCCGGGCATGTACATCGGCTCGACCGGTGAGCGCGGCCTGCACCACCTCGTCTACGAGATCGTCGACAACTCCGTCGACGAGGCGCTCGCGGGCCACGCCGACACCATCGGCGTCACGATCCTGGCCGACGGCGGCGTGCGGGTGGTGGACAACGGCCGCGGCATCCCGGTCGGCATCATGCCGGGCCAGGACAAGCCCGCCGTCGAGGTGGTGCTGACCGTCCTGCACGCGGGCGGCAAGTTCGGCGGCGGCGGCTACGCGGTCTCCGGCGGTCTGCACGGCGTCGGCATCTCGGTGGTGAACGCGCTCTCCACCCGCCTCGCGGTGGACATCAGCACCGACGGCGCCCGCTGGACGCAGGAGTACAAGTCCGGTGCCCCGGTCGCCCCGCTGGCGCGGCACGAGGAGACCGGGGAGACCGGCACCACGGTCACCTTCTGGGCCGACCCGGACATCTTCGAGACCACCGTCTACTCGTTCGAGACGCTCTCCCGGCGCTTCCAGGAGATGGCCTTCCTCAACAAGGGCCTGACCATCGCGCTGACCGACGAGCGCCCCGAGCACCTGGACGAGGAGGGCAAGCCGCTCTCCGTCACCTACCGGTACGACGGCGGCATCGCGGACTTCGTGGCCCACCTCAACTCCCGCAAGGGCGAGGTGATCCACCCCTCGGTGATCGACTTCGAGGCCGAGGACAAGGACAAGCGGATCTCCGCCGAGATCGCCATGCAGTGGAACTCGTCCTACACCGAGGGCGTGTACTCGTTCGCCAACACCATCCACACCCACAGCGGCGGCACCCACGAGGAGGGCTTCCGCGCCGCGCTGACGGGTCTGGTGAACCGGTACGCGCGCGACAAGAAGCTGCTCCGCGAGAAGGACGACAACCTCTCCGGCGAGGACATCCGCGAGGGCCTGACCGCGATCATCTCGGTCAAGCTCGGCGAGCCGCAGTTCGAGGGCCAGACCAAGGACAAGCTCGGCAACACCGAGGCCAAGACCTTCGTGCAGAAGGTGGTCAACGAGCACCTGGCCGACTGGCTGGACCGCAACCCGAACGAGGCCGCGGACATCATCCGCAAGTCCGTCCAGGCCGCCAGCGCCCGGGTCGCCGCCCGCAAGGCCCGCGACCTGACCCGGCGCAAGGGCCTGCTGGAGTCCGCCTCGCTGCCCGGCAAGCTCTCGGACTGCCAGTCCAAGGACCCGGCCGAGTGCGAGATCTTCATCGTCGAGGGCGACTCGGCCGGCGGCTCCGCCAAGCAGGGCCGCGACCCGCGCACCCAGGCGATCCTCCCGATCCGCGGCAAGATCCTGAACGTCGAGAAGGCCCGGATCGACAAGGTGCTGCAGAACACCGAGGTCCAGGCGCTGATCTCGGCCTTCGGCTGCGGCATCCAGGAGGACTACGACGCGGAGAAGCTGCGCTACCACAAGATCGTGCTGATGGCCGACGCCGACGTCGACGGACAGCACATCCGCACCCTGCTGCTGACCCTGCTGTTCCGCTTCATGCGCCCGCTGGTCGAGGCCGGGTACGTCTACCTGGCGATGCCCCCGCTCTACAAGATCAAGTGGGGCCGGGACGAGTTCGAGTACGCCTACTCCGACCGCGAGCGCGACGCGCTGATCGCGGCCGGCGTCGAGGCCGGCCGCCGACTCCCCAAGGACGACGCGATCCAGCGCTTCAAGGGCCTCGGCGAGATGAACGCCGAGGAGCTGCGCATCACCACCATGGACACCGCGCACCGCCTGCTGCTCCAGGTCACCCTGGAGGACGCCGCCCGCGCCGACGACCTGTTCTCCGTCCTGATGGGCGAGGACGTCGAGGCCCGCCGGTCCTTCATCCAGCGCAACGCCAAGGACGTCCGCTTCCTGGACGTCTGACGTCCGCCCAGGATCGTTGAAAGGAAACTGACCACCAGTGGTCGACGACAACCGTCCGGACGGCGGCGAGCAGCCCGAGGACAGCACCACCCCCATCCAGAGCGGCAACCGGGTCGAGCTCATCGAGCTCGAGACCGAGATGCAGCGCTCCTACCTCGACTACGCGATGAGCGTCATCGTCTCGCGCGCCCTGCCCGAGGTCCGCGACGGCCTCAAGCCGGTGCACCGGCGCGTGCTCTACGCGATGTACGACGGCGGCTACCGGCCCGAGAAGGGCTACTACAAGTGCGCCCGCGTGGTCGGCGACGTGATGGGCAACTACCACCCGCACGGCGACACCTCGATCTACGACACCCTGGTCCGCCTCGCCCAGACCTGGTCGATGCGGATGCCGCTGGTCGACGGCAACGGCAACTTCGGCTCCCCGGGCAACGACCCGGCCGCGGCGATGCGCTACACCGAGTGCAAGATGATGCCGCTCGCGATGGAGATGATGCGCGACATCGACGAGGAGACCGTCGACTTCGCCGCCAACTACGACGGCCGGCAGCAGGAGCCGACCGTCCTGCCCGCGCGGATCCCCAACCTGCTGATCAACGGCGCCACCGGCATCGCGGTCGGCATGGCCACCAACATCCCGCCGCACAACCTGCGCGAGGTCGCCTCCGGCGCGCTCTGGGCGCTGGAGCACCCCGAGGCGTCCAACGAGGAGCTGCTGGAAGCCCTGATCGAGCGGATCAAGGCCCCCGACTTCCCGACCGGCGCGCTGATCGTCGGCCGCCGCGGCATCGAGGACGCCTACCGCACCGGCCGCGGCTCGATCACCATGCGCGCCGTGGTCGAGGTCGAGGAGATCCAGGGCCGCCAGTGCCTGGTGATCACCGAGCTGCCGTACCAGGTCAACCCGGACAACCTCGCCCTCAAGATCGCCGACCTGGTCAAGGACGGCCGGATCGCCGGCATCGCCGACGTCCGCGACGAGTCCTCCTCGCGCACCGGCCAGCGCCTGGTCATCGTGCTCAAGCGGGACGCGGTCGCCAAGGTCGTGCTCAACAACCTGTACAAGCACACCGACCTGCAGACCAACTTCGGCGCCAACATGCTGGCCCTGGTCGACGGCGTGCCGCGCACCCTCTCGCTGGACGCCTTCATCCGGCACTGGGTCTCCCACCAGATCGAGGTCATCGTCCGCCGGACCACCTTCCGGCTGCGCAAGGCCGAGGAGCGCGCGCACATCCTGCGCGCCCTGCTCAAGGCGCTCGACCAGATCGACGCCGTGATCGCCCTGATCCGCGCCTCGGAGAGCGCCGAGGCCGCCCGCACCGGCCTGATGCAGCTGCTCGCCATCGACGAGCTGCAGGCCAACGCCATCCTCGAAATGCAGCTGCGCCGGCTGGCCGCCCTGGAGAGCGCCCGCATCCTCAGCGAGCACGACGAGCTCCAGGCCAAGATCAACGAGTACAACGCGATCCTCGCCTCGCCCTCCCGGCAGCGCGAGATCGTCTCCGAGGAGCTCACCGCGATCGTCGAGAAGTACGGCGACGAGCGGCGCTCCACCCTGATCCCCTCCGACGGCGACCTCTCGATCGAGGACCTCATCGCCGAGGAGGACATCGTGGTCACCATCACCCGCGGCGGCTACGTCAAGCGCACCCGCTCCGACCTCTACCGCTCGCAGAAGCGCGGCGGCAAGGGCGTGCGCGGCGCGCAGCTGAAGCAGGACGACCTCGTCGACCACTTCTTCGTGACCACCACGCACAACTGGATCCTGTTCTTCACCAACAAGGGCCGGGTCTACCGCGCCAAGGGCTACGAGCTCCCCGACGCCGGCCGCGACGCCCGCGGCCAGCACGTGGCCAACCTGCTGGCCTTCCAGCCGGAGGAGCACATCACCCAGGTGATGGCCGTGCGCACCTACGAGGACAAGCCGTACCTGGTCCTCGCCACCCGCGGCGGCCTGGTCAAGAAGTCCCCGCTCAAGGACTACGACTCCCCGCGCTCCGGCGGCCTGATCGCGATCAACCTCCGGCAGGACGAGGAGGGCAAGGACGACGAGCTGATCGGCGCCGAGCTGGTCTCCTCCGACGACGACCTGCTGCTGATCTCCAAGAAGGCCCAGTCGATCCGCTTCAAGGCCACCGACGAGGCGCTGCGCCCGATGAGCCGGGCCACCTCCGGAGTGAAGGGCATGTCCTTCCGCGAGGACGACGAACTGCTCTCGATGAACGTGGTGCGGCCCGGCACCTACGTCTTCACCGCCACCGACGGCGGGTACGCCAAGCGGACCTCGGTTGACGAGTACCGTGTCCAGGGACGCGGTGGTTTCGGTATCAAGGCGGCGAAGATCGTCGAAGGCCGGGGCTCGCTGGTCGGTGCCCTGGTGGTCGAGGAGAGCGACGAGATCATGGCCATCACGCTGTCCGGCGGCGTGATCCGGACCAGGGTTTCCGAAGTGCGTGAAACCGGACGTGACACCATGGGCGTCCAACTGATCAACCTCGGTAAGCGCGACGCGGTGGTGGGCATGGCCCGCAACCCGGAGGCCGACGAGGAGGAGGGCGCGGACGACGCCGTCGAGGAGACGGAGTCCGCGGCCGCCACCGAGCAGGACGCGGCCGGCGCGCCCGACCAGGGCTGACGCACGGACGCGCACCGCGGTGCCCGCCCCGCCCCACCGGCGGAGCGGGCACCGCGGGTTGAACCGCGGGCCATCGGGGCACGCGGTGCAGGAGCACAAAACGGCCCAGGACGGTGTGCCACCGCCCTGGCGAACGGTTCGGGAGGACCACGGTGAGCGGAGCCACGGGTGCTGGAGGTGCCACGGGCGGCCTGGCAGGCGGGCAGCAGGCTTACGGCGGCCCGACCCCGCCCCCGCCGCCGAGCACTCCGCCCGCGGGTGGTTTCTCCCCGCCGACCACCTACGCCAAGGGCCAGCCCACCCCGCCGCGCGGCACCCGGGTGCCGGGCGCTCCCGGGGCTCCCGGCGGCCCCGGCCAGGGCGGCGGCGGCCAGTCCCGCCGCCCCGGCGGCGGCCCCGGGCCGTCCACCGGCGGCGCCGGCCGCACCCGCAGGGCCCGGCTGCGGGTCACCAAGGCCGACCCGTGGTCGGTGATGAAGGTCAGCTTCCTGCTGTCGCTGGCCCTCGGCGTGATCATCATCGTGGCGGCCGCCGTCCTCTGGATGACCCTCGACGGCCTCGGTGTCTTCTCCTCGCTGAGCGACACCCTGAAGGACGTCACCGGCAGCGGCTCGGACAGCTCCGGCGCCTTCGACCTGATGGACTACATCGGGTTCGGCAAGGTGATGCTCTTCACCGTGCTGATCGCCCTGGTCGACATCGTCCTGATGACCGCCCTGGCCACCCTCGCCGCGTTCATCTACAACTCGGCCGCGGGCTTCACCGGCGGCATCGAACTGACCCTCGCCGAAGAGGACTGACCCGCGGTCGGTCCGGCGGAATTCCCGGGGCCCCGGAGGCTGTTGAAGCCTCCGGGGCCCTTCGCCGTGCCCGGGGCAATCGGGTGACCGCCCGGTGCACCGGGATTGGCGTTCCGGCCCGCAGAGCACAGATGGAAGAACGGGAACGGTCCGGCGGACCGCCCGGCCGCCTGCGGCGGCCACCGGGCGATCCGGCGGGCACGACTGGTCGGAGGGTCCGTCATGGCGCAGCACGCACAGCAACTGGTCGGCGCGGTGGAGGAGCTGCTCGGCCGCCCGATCCCCCTGCGGGTGCGCGCCTGGGACGGCTCCCAGGCCGGTCCGCCCGGCGCCCCGACCGTCGTGCTGCGCAACCGCCGCGCCCTGCGCCGCCTGCTCTGGGCCCCCGGCGAGCTCGGCCTGGCCCGCGCCTACGTCGCCGGGGACCTCGAAGTCGGCCCCGACAGCGACCTGTACGAGGTGCTGGCCGCCGTCGCCGCCTTCGCCGAGGACCCCGGCGCCCCCCGTCCGCGGATCGGCCCCCGCGAGTACCTCGGCGCCCCCGGCCGCCGCCTGCTGGCCGCCGGCCTGCGGCTGGGCGCGGTCGGCCCGAACCCCGCTCCCCCGGCCGAGGAGGTCCGGCACCGCCGCGGCCGGGCCCACAGCCGCCGCCGGGACCGCGCCGCGATCAGCCACCACTACGACGTCGGCAACGACTTCTACCGGCTCGTGCTGGGCTCCACCATGGTCTACTCCTGCGCCTACTGGGAGCCCGCCGCCAAGAGCCTGGAGGACGCCCAGGCCGCCAAGCTGGACCTGATCTGCCGCAAGCTCGGCCTGCGCCCCGGCATGCGCCTGCTGGACGTCGGCTGCGGCTGGGGCTCCCTGGTGCTGCACGCGGCCCGCCACTACGGCGTGACGGCGGTCGGCGTCTCCATCTCCACCGAGCAGGTCGAGCTGGCCCGCCGACGGGTCGCGGAGGCCGGCCTGGCCGACCGGATCGACATCCGGCTCCAGGACTACCGGGAGGTGCCCGACGGCCCCTTCGACGCCGTCTCCAGCGTCGGCATGGCCGAGCACGTCGGCTCCGCCCAGTACCTGGTCTACGCCCGCCGGCTGTACGAGCTGCTGGCCCCCGGCGGCCGCCTGCTCAACCACCAGATCGCCCGCCGCCCGCTGCCCCCCGGCGAGGAGTACCGGCTCTCCCCCTTCATCGACCGCTACGTGTTCCCCGACGGCGAGCTCTCCCCGGTCGGCACCACGGTCTCCCGGCTGGAGGAGGCGGGCTTCGAGGTCCGCGACGTCGAGGCGCTGCGCGAGCACTACGGCCGCACCCTGCGCGAGTGGGTCGCCAACCTGGAGGCGCACTGGCCCGAGGCGGTCGCCCTGGTCGGCCGCGGCCGGGCCCGGGTCTGGCGGCTCTACATGGCCGCCTCCGCCGTCTCCTTCGAGCAGAACCACATCGGCGTGAACCAGGTCCTGGCCGTCCGCCCCACCCCCGCGGGCGTCTCCGGCCTGCCCCCGACCCGCCCGCAGTGGCTCGCCGAGGCCGCTGAGCAGCACCGTCCGGAGGACGCCCGGGATACGGATTTGGGAGATCGGCCGTCGGTCCGCTAATCTTTCAGTGCGGCAAGGGCCTATAGCTCAGACGGTTAGAGCGCTTCCCTGATAAGGAAGAGGCCACAGGTTCAAGTCCTGTTAGGCCCACCTGCGGAAGCGCCCCGGATGGATCTCCATCCGGGGCGCTTCGTTTGCCGGGTACGCCAACGGTTCACGCCAACGGACTGGCGGACGGACCTTTGAAGCGCCTCCCTCCGCCTGAATTACTAGATGACGCGCCTCGGCTCGGGCCACCATGCTCTGCCTATGACGATCGACACAGACTGGGCCATCGCGGAGCTGAAGCAGTTCATCAGCCTGACATCGCGCCTCCGCGTCAGGATCGGCATCCGAACCAAGCGCGACGAGGCTGCACTGATTGCCAGCGCCGAGGTTGTCGAGCGGATCCTTGACCAAGTGCTTCCCGGGTGGAGGTTCAAAGTGCGGATGAGCTTCTATTCCCGGTGGGCTGAGCGGCGCGAGGGGGCTCAGCGAGCTGTGACCGCCCTTGAGCGCGAAGCTGAGGTGCGCGAGAAGCTTGGCGACAACGCCCCGTCGATCAGTGCTTCCACGTTCCATCCCTGGGTCTGGGAGGGAGCCAAGTCCCTCTGGCGGAGTCGCCACTATCGGGAGGCTGTCACCGCTGCTGCCCGCAAGATCAATGCCGAGGCGCAGAACAGGCTCAAGCGCCGTGACCTGTCCGAGACGAAGCTCTTCCAGGAAGCTCTTAGCGCCAGCGCTCCGGCTGTTGGCAAGCCTCGACTCCGGATCGTCCCGGACGATGGCTCTGATACTTACAAGAGCACTCAGCGAGGGGTCATGGCCTTTGCGGAGGGTTGCTTCGCAGCCATCCGCAATCCCAATAGTCATGAGGATGGTCTCCCGGAGCTACCCGAGCATGAGGCCCTTGAGCAGCTGGCTGCTCTGAGCCTCCTGGCGCGTTGGATCGAGGGAGCGACAGTTGAGACTGTGTCGTAAGGCATACGAGATGTGAGACTTCGGCCAGTCGCTGTAGCCAGGTGTGCACCTGCAGTGAGAAGCGATTCCCAAACCGAAGGTAGGGTCACGTTTTCGCAGGTGAGGTGTGTGGCCGTCGCTCGGTAGGCATGCTCGGACCGTCATGTCGGTGCGG